>JBAUYE010000455.1:0-6956 GCA_049584615.1 Candidatus Sulfotelmatobacter sp. | reverse complement strand
TCGGCGGCAATGTACGGGTCACGGGTGGGGCCGCGGGCTGGACGTCGGCTTCATCTTCGTCGTTGGTCAGGGACCGGGCTTGCGGCAGAGGAGTTGGCACCGGCCCATTCGGGCGCGCAGTGAGAATAACGCGGTCCAGGCCGCCGGGATTAGTCGGCGAACTCAGGATCAGGAAATTGAATTGGGTACCATTCAGCAAGTGAGCCAGAACTTCTGGAGCTGGTGCCGGGCCGAGCTCAGCCATGACCTTTTCCTGCTCCGCGCCCGCCGGGATTGCGATCTCAGCCCCTGTGCGTTCATGCACCGCTGAAAGAATTTCGGACAGGCTGGCTTTGTTGGAACTGATCGACAGCATCCCACTTTGAAATGAAACTTCCAGCGGCGGCTTCACTGGAGGTGGCGCTGGTGCGGAAGGCGGCACGGCCCGGACGGCGTAATTCGCATTCACCAGGGCTGCCCCTGAGGCAGCGTTGAGTCTAGCCGCTTCCGTGCCTGCAGTTCCTCCGACTTTGAGGATCACAGTTCTTCCCGAAGGAAAAACCTGGTAGCGCTGCGGACCGTTCAAGTCGAGGACGACTCGCGTGACCGGTGGATCCGAAGAGAACAAACCCACGCGCAGGCTTTTCACTTCTCCGCGGTCTACTGGCTGATTGCGCAGCTGAGGCCCGGGCACAGCGTTGACAAAATCCACCACCAGACGATCGGGACCAGTTAATACATTGATCTGTGGCACCACGCGGTCGCTGGTCTCAATCTCGATTTCGACCTGGTTTCGGGAATCAAGCACTCGCGCTCGCCGAATCGATGGCACGGCCGCAGCCTGGCTGGAGAGCGGAGCAGGTGAACACACCACTGGCCACAGCAGCAAAACCGCAGCGGCTCTGAGGGAGGGGCACATGAAAACCTTAAATACTTTTGTATGGTTGCGCTTACAGCGATTTTAGCAGCGTTACCGATGGGAAACCCTTACGAAAGGATTACAACCTTTGATCCCCCCGGTTACACTAGGCGGAGAATTAGAGGCGGCAGCGACAGTCCCTCTACCTCAAACGTCCAAAGATCGCCGCCCGTGGTCAAATGTCCAGCGGTAAGCGTACCCGAGCTGACGATTTCTTCAGCGCCAAGCGGCTGGTCTGGAAATCGCTTCGCGACGGCCGCGCCGAGTTCTGCCAGACACACAGCGGGGCTCTTCAAAGAGTTCCTGCCAGATCCTTCTTCCACAAACTCCCCGCTCTTCGACACTCGCACTTTAAACCGCGGCAACTCCTCCACGAGTTTGGCGATGAGATCGGGGCGCACTTGCAGTCTTTCGCCGACAACCAGCGCCGCGTGAAGTCCATGACACGCGACGAAATCGCTGGGCTGAAACTTCCAATCTGGAAAAGGACAATCAATGATTTCGAATCCCAACGCCAGCCAGTCGCTGGCTTCAAGCGCAGCGTGGGCATCGGAACTCTCGCCCATGACCGTGTGCTTCAACCCGAAAACAATCTCGGGTTCGACCTTCAGCGAACGGGGATGGGCGATTGAAACAGCGCCGGAGTTGCCGTCGCTGAAATGCACCGTGTCTTCGTACATATGTGCCCAAACCAGGGTTTCAAGTTTAAGCACACGCCACATGGCCTTGTTGGCATAACCGACTTTGCGACCGACGGCCTTGTGACCACGGCCTTCACGCAACCGTTTCAGCATTGCTTCGACCTCGTAGGCCGTGTCGAGGTCAAAACCTGGGCGCTCAGAAGGAGGCCTTGCGACCATCTGTCCCGATTCATGCGCGGACTGCAACTCGTGCGCCAAAGATTCAACGTCATGTCGCGACATACCGGAGAGTCCAGACTTCCAGCAATCTTAGCACTCGCCGTTTGTTGGGCCGGCGGTTGCACGGCCACGTTGGAACAAGTAATTGGAGCTATTCTCCTTGTGCGGCAAAAGTTCGAGCCACGGCCGTTCCTACTCTGACAATAGCTACTACGTCCCGACGGGGTGGGGTTCGCTTAAAACGGTGGTAACTTACAGTCGTGAGCCATCTTCAGTTCCCCGGCGGCCACACGGATGCGTCGGTGGGACGCAAGTCGAGACTACAACCGGGAGGAACTCGGTGAAGGAAACCGCGAGATCGTCGGCTTCAAGCCTGGCGCTGCTACGTTCCACTCTCCTCTTTTTCTCGCAGATCGGCCTATTGTTCGTTCTTGCTCTCGCGCACGGAGTTCCAGCGGAGGCGCAAACCGTTGTCGTGGTGGGTTCCGGTTCGACTGTACCCGCGCCTCTTTACAGCCGATGGACGCAGGAGTACGGCAAGCGCAACCCCAACCTTCAGATGCGATACTTGCCAGTCGGAACGAGCGAAGGAATCAAGCAGATTTCTCACGGCGCGAGCGATTTTGGCGCAGGGGAAGCTCAGCTCACCGAGAAGGAGCGCAAAGATGGCGGTTTGATTGAATTGCCGGTCGTGCTGATTGGAATTGTCCCGATCTACAACCTCCCGGAAGTCCGCGCGGACCTGCGGTTTTCAGGAGAGGTATTAGCCGGAATCTTCCTCGGCGACATAAAAACGTGGAATGCTCCGCAAATCGCGAGGCTTAATCCGAACATTGCCCTGCCGAGTCTGCCGATTCAGGTGGTTAATCGCCCTGCTGGAAAGGGATCCAACTTTGTGTTCACCGATTTCCTCTCCAAGGTGAGTTCCAGGTTTCGCACCCAGGTCGGAATCAGCTCTTCCCCGAAATGGCCCGTGGGAGAACCCGCGGACCGCAGTTCCGATATGGCCGATAAGGTGAAAAGCACCCCCGGCTCCATCGGTTACGTTGAGTATCAGTATGCGGTGAAGAACAACATCCCCCAAGCCGAGGTGCTGAACCCCGCCGGTAACTTTGTAAAGGCTTCTCCGGAGAGCATGGCGGCGG
Source organism: Candidatus Sulfotelmatobacter sp. (assembly GCA_049584615.1). Taxonomy (GTDB): domain Bacteria; phylum Acidobacteriota; class Terriglobia; order Terriglobales; family Acidobacteriaceae; genus Sulfotelmatobacter. The sequence continues at coordinate 4,053 of JBAUYE010000455.1, read as the reverse complement.
CCTGCAAAGGGGCAGAAGCGCCACGGTGGAACAACTTCGCCGCATCGCTGTCGAACGCCTCCGGAGCCGAGTCTTTTCCAATTACAAGTTTCACCTGGATTTATCTCCGAACTTCGTCGTTTGATTCTTCGCGAGGGGCCGGATTGAGGGAGCTACTCGATTGGATATACAGCGATGGCCAGCGGTATGCGTTTCAGGAAGGCTACTCCGAACTGCCTGCGCCGCTGCTCGAGGCTGTGCGAAAAGAAATCAAGGAATTGAAATAGGGTTCCGCTTATGGGTACGTTGGCTGGAAGCGTACGTACGATTCGCGGTGGCGGCTATGGAGGATTTGTGAAAGATTTCTTCGTCTTCGCTTGTATCGCCGGGCTCGCGTGCGTGTCTCTGGCGCAACAGGCGACAACGCCGGCTACGACTGGCGGGAGTCGGTCATCCAGCAGCGTTTCCGCCCACTCGACGCTGAAGGATATGTTCGACGCAAAGATCAAAGTTGAATGGGAAGCACTAAAGAACAAAGACAAAAAGGCATACGGCGACCTGCTCGCCGACGACTACCAGGGCGTTGAGATCGATGGCCGCGGTGAGCGAACGAAGATCCAGGCTCTCAACGAACTACCAGACACAAACGTCTCTAACTACACGCTGTGGGGGCTGAAGGTGATTCCCCTGGGACCGGACGCCGCGTTCGTGATCTACGAAAGCACCATACAGTTCCCGCCCAAGTCAGTGGTCCGATACTCGCGCCTATATATTGGCGAACTATGGGTGAAGCGGGCCGGACAATGGAAGGAAGTGCATTACCAGGAGACTCACGTCAAGTAGCCTCTCTCGCCGCTAAGATTGATTGCAACCGGCGTTATGCCGTGATCATCCCATCCGAGTGAAGGGAGAAATTTCCATGAGAACATTATTGTTCGCTCTGCTGTTTTCCAGTGCGTTTCTTCTGGCGCAGGATAGCGCTCCCGGCAACTCGAATGGTTCCAAAGGACAGGTCACTGTACAAGGCTGCGTCAGCCGATCCAGCGGTGATTACATATTGATGCAGCAGGATCCGGGTGTCAGTTATGAACTTCAGGCTACCGGAAAAACAAAACTCCACAAGTACCTGGGACAACAAGTGGAGGTAACCGGGACGGAGTCACCGAGCCTGAGCACAAGCTCCGACTCTGCAAGACGAACGGCAGCGCCCGTGACGTTAACCATCACCTCGATCAGGACTGTCGCCAAGGAGTGCCAGTCGCACTGAAGATGCTGAAGGCAGGTTGTCGGGGTTTTGCTCCCATTCGTGCAAAGCCCCTCACTCGCAGTCCGGCGGCATCGCCATGATTTCAGATTCAGAGTCGCAAGGCGGCTTTTTCTTGGCCGGCTCCAGCCGCGACGGGTGATTGTAGCGGAGAATCCATAGGCCATCATCGTTGGTCAGATAGATCAGGCCGTGTCCGCCATCTGGGAGAAGGCTGGTGACTTTGTTGAAGGTCTCGAGCGTCTTGGGATTACGCGGGTCGCTCAAGTCGAGCACTCGAACAGTTTCCGTGGGATGGTTGCTGCTGGTCAGGGTCGTCGAAGTTTTTTCCGGAGCTTGCGCGATGGCGACATCGCGGCTGACCATCTCGATGTTTCCGGAAGTTGCCTGATTCGATTCCGCGGCCCGCTTCAGAAGGCTTGGTTGTTCCGGCTTGCTTACATCCACAACCATGAAGCCTTGTTTGCCGGCCTGTTGGACGTACAGGTACTGTTTGCCGTTCTCTTTCTGCAGCAACAACTGATTTCCGGTCGCCTGCGGCAAAGGCAAGTGAGCGATTACGGTTGCCGGAACGTCAGTGGGCTTCGCGGTAGTTTCTTCGCTTGCCCCGGCCAGCACCGCGGGCAACAGAAGCGATAACAACAGGGCACAACTTCCAGAACGGCTCTTAAAATAGTTCGCCATAAATCACTTCACTATTCTCGACACGAACCGCAAGGTCGCGTCTCACCCAACTATACCACCGGTCGTGAGGGACTCACTGCTCCGCCGCGACCCCTACGCAACCGGCGCTAGCCAGCGTCGAACAGACAGTTCCGGCTTGCAGCGGCACGAAAGCGTGGTTATCGCTGGGATCGACCGAGATGCTGTGCGCATTGGACCCGGTCGGCATGTTGTACAACCACTGGTTCGTGGCAGCATCGATGACGCCCATCACCGCGACAGGAAGCATGTCGCGCGCTGCGAGATAATACTTGTTATCGCCCGGGTTGTACCAAATCTCGTCCACTCCGCCGACCTGCGTGATTTCCAGGCAGTTGCTGTTTGCTGGCGCATTCGGTATCCCGGTGTTCGCCGGTACGCAGGCTACGTTGCCGCTGGCTGTGTTGCTGATGATGTATTCATTGGCCGGGAATGTTTGGCCGTCATGGTCGGCGCACCCGACGAGGAGATTGTCTCCCGGTCCGGGCACGATGCTGGTAGGCATGCAGTCGTAGGTGGGAAAACTATTCACCACCACTGGCCCATTAGCAGTAATTTGAATTTCATCAATGCTGCCGATTTGCGTAGTGGCGACGGAATTTTCGTTGGTCAGCAACCAGTTGCCGCTGTTCGGATCATAGGTCATCGCGCCCAATCCGGCCGGCGCTATGGCCCCGGCACAGGTGGGATCCGCAAATGGCGGGGTTTGGCTGCAAAACGCTCCCGTCGCATAGCTGATGATAGGGCCGTGATGGCATGGAATTGTATAGGCGGTTCCGCTCGGGGTTGTACCAAAGCCGGGGTAGCCAACGCTCGGTTCAGCGTCAACTGCGGATCCAGACACGCCACTGAAGACATGGGGATTGGAGGGGTCGGGGCATGCAACGGTACCAGTAGTTGGGTCACCGGGAGTAGTTGGGAGGGTATCTACGGGAACGGTGCTCGTTAGACCAAGTCCAGACGCTGCTCCCCCGACGCCGTCGTAATAGATCTGCCCGATAATGCACCGAGGCGGATTAAACGAGCCCCCGACACTCGGATCTAGCGCGGGCGAAGGCACTCCGCCGACGCCGGTCCCGGCTATTCCTGTCCCTGATCCCTGAAGAGGGTAGCCAAACGTTCCAGCAAAACCCGGATAGGGGTAGCTTTGGGTAGTCGCACTGTACCCCACGGGGTACGGCCCATAAGCGAGATTCATGTCAATTGGCAGGCAATGCAGGTCCCCCTGGCCCGTGGGGTCGGCGACCGACGTCCTCGGCGGAGTCGCGCCCACGATGTACTCCATATCGATGAAAGTAATGAAGGGCAATCCTGGATCGCCATTGATGACTGCAAGAACATGATGAGTGGAGTCGTACCACATTTCGTCGGAGCGGTCATCGCCGCAATCGGCGGCTGAACCGGCCTCGCCGTTCCATGAAGCAATGCAGCCCGAGATTCCTTGCGGGCCGTCGTAGTCAGCGGAAACTCCCGTGGGAATCGTAGCAAGAATGTTCGGCGGAGTCGGCGGGCTAGTGTTCAGCTTCATCGAGGTCAGGTCGAAAACGATGACGTTTGAGCTGCCATTGCCGACAAAAAGCACCTTACCATCGGGCGTCGTGGTATTGCCGTCTGGGCCGGACATTGGGTTTACACCGTTAGCGCGCGAGGCGCAGCACTGGGCGCCGGGGAACCCACCGAGATTGCCGCTTGGACCAAAGCCGGTGTTCAGATGGAAAGTTGGGCCGGCCTCCCAAGACATATCGGTCCTGCAGGCATACCTGACGAAATTGCCAAAGACGTCAGCCGTCGGCGGGATCACCTCCACCGAAGGAGGGTTCGTGGTGACGCCGGGTTGCGGGATTGTGGGGCAGGGGCTCGCGCCATTACCAGCGTCGGATACACCATTCTGTCCTTGAATCGAGAAAACAGCGAGATCCTGCGAAGTGTCGATCACCTGCATGGCAATGCCGATGCGGTCAGAAATGAAATCCAGATAAGGTCCTCCCGACCCCGTCGCGTTCGGTGCGATCGTGCTGATGTCGAAAGAGTTGAACGGACCGCCGGGCTCGCCAGTAGGATTGTGCTCGGGCACAGCGATGACGTTGATGATCGCATAAGCGCCGTTG
>JBAUYE010000454.1:0-2710 GCA_049584615.1 Candidatus Sulfotelmatobacter sp. | reverse complement strand
CGGTAGTACTTCTCGGCGGGATAGTCTTTGATAAATCCATACCCGCCGTGAATCTGCACGCCTTCATTGGCGCATCTCACGGCAACCTCGCTGGCATAAAGCTTCGCCATCGACGATTCCATCGTAGTCTTCATGCCGGCGTCTTTCATCGACGCGGCGCGCATGGTGAGCAGCCGGGCCGCGTCTATTTCAGTGGCCATGTCGGCCAGCTTCCACTGAATCGCTTGGAACTCGCCAATCGCCTTGCCGAATTGTTTGCGCTCCTTCGAATACCTGAGAGCGGCCTCGTAGGCACCCTGTGCCATGCCCAGCGACAGAGCCGCAATTGAGATGCGGCCGCCATCGAGCACGCGCATCGCATCGATAAAGCCGTCGCCTTCCTTGCCCAGCAGGTTCTCCGCCGGAATCACGCAATCTTCAAAAATCATCTCCGCCGTGTCGCTGGCTCGCAGCCCCAGCTTGTTCTCTTTCTTGCCTGGACGGAAACCTTTTGTGTCTTTCTCCACGATGAACGCCGAAAGCCCGTGAGTATGCGCCGTGCGATCGGTTACGGCGAGCACCACGATCACATCGGCGTAGTGGCCGTTTGTACAAAAAGTTTTTGTTCCGTTCAGCACCCATTCGCGCCCTTTGCGCCGCGCGGTCATGCGCGCGCTGCCCGCGTCAGAGCCAGAGGACGGCTCGGTCAAACCCCAGGCGCCGATGAACTCGCCGGTAGCCAGTTTGCTGAGGTACTTTTTGTTCTGCGTCTCGCTGCCGGCGAGAAAAATGTGATTGGAGCAGAGCGAAGTATGCGCCGCGACAATAATGCCCACTGAGCCGTCCACCCGCGACAACTCTTCGATGGCGATCACGTATTCGACGTAGCCCATGCCAGCGCCGGCGTATCCGGTGGGGAAAACTGTTCCCAATAATCCGAGCTTGCCGAGTTCCTTGACCGTGGCCAGCGGGAATTCGCAAGCCTCGTCCCACTTCATCACGCTGGGCAGGATTTCGCGCTCGGCGAAATCGCGGACGGTTTTCTTCAGCTGCTGCTGCTCGTCGCTCAGTTGAAAATCCAAGACTCCTCCACCGGCTGCAGATTTTTTGATTAGAACATAGCGGCAGAAGCGGGAAAAGTTACCTCGGGCAACGCAAAGATAAAAAGCGGAAACCAGCGAAATCATTGACGATTGTGAGCATGAAGGCCTTCAGCCCAACCGACCGGATGGTTTGCGAATCACTCGGCCCACGTGGTTTTTCACGCGCTCGGGTGAGAATCAGCGAACTACTTCGTCCACCAGAACGAATCTCTCGAATACCTCGTTCGACAGCAACCGACCGCGGGAGGTCAGGCAGACGCAGTCTCCGCGATGCTCCATGAGCCCGTCTGCGACGAGTTCTGTAATTGAAGCGCGAGCGTTCTGAATGGCATCCTCCCCGAATTTCTCTGCTAGTTTTGGGAGTCGAATGCCCTGCGTCAAACGCAGGCCCAGAAAAAAAGACTCCTCGATTGCTTCACGGCGCGAGACGGAGGTTCGTTGCAAGGCTGCCCCGCCTATGTACTTTTCCAGGGAATCAGCAGAAGCGAAACGCACTGCCTCAATGTCGCAGGGGCGAAAGCCCCCTTCTATTTTGTTCTCTCCATCGGCACGGCTAAAGTTGTGCTCTTCCCGAGCTACAGTCAGCATGGAATGCGCGTCCACTCCGAAGCCGAAGTAAGGCTGCCGCGCCCAATATTTCAAATTGTGGCGTGACTCGAAACCCTCGCGCGCGAAGTTGGAGATTTCATATTGTGTAATCCCCGCCGATGCCAGTTGCTCGCAGGCCTCCAGGTAAAAATCCGTCACGGCTTCTTCATCCGGCACAAAGTGCGCGTGATAGCGCGTACCACCGGCCAAAAGTTCGCGTCCCAGCCGCGAATCCTCATCCACTTCGAGCATGTACACGCTCACGTGGCCGGCGCCGGTCGCGATTGTTTCCGCTAAAGAATATCCCCAACTCTCGGCGGTCTGGTGCGGCAACCCGGCGATCAGGTCGATATTAATGTTCGTAATTCCTGCGGCGCGCAGCCGGGCAACGTCTTCTTGCACGGCGGCGCGCGTGTGCAGACGGCCAACAGCCGCTGCCTCCTGATCCACAAATGACTGCACACCCAGGCTCACGCGGTTCACGCCGCAGAGCAGCAGGCTCTGGACCACAGCCGGCGACAACGTCCCTGGAGCGCACTCGACCGTCACCTCCGCATCGGGCTGCACCTCGAACTGAGAGCGCACCGCGTGAAAGATCCGCTCCAGTTGCCCGGCTTCGAGCACGGTCGGCGTTCCTCCACCCAGATAGATGGAATCCACCGCGCGCTCGATCTGCCCGCCCATCTCTGCCGCGACCCCCGGCGCATTTCCAATGTCGGCGCAAACACGATCCACATAGCGCTCGAATACTGCTCGCGAAAATACGTCGGAGGCGAAATTGCAGTAACTGCACTTGGTGCGGCAAAAAGGAACCGAAATGTAGATGCCGAGTGGCATGCACAATCATTATCCCATCTTCGATCCGAGTATTTAGCCACAAACCTTTTCCATCCTGGAGCCTGACTCGGCCATCGATATTGCGTTACCCTGTTAACAGTACGACTGGCGCCAGTTCACCGCGCGATTGCAAAGAAACCGATGTCCCAGGAAGAAGAAGTATTAGGCAAAGCCTACGACAGCCGCCTGATGGCGCGGCTGTT
>JBAUYE010000453.1:0-1615 GCA_049584615.1 Candidatus Sulfotelmatobacter sp. | reverse complement strand
GCTCAACAAAGATCAAGTCGAATCCGCCGAGCGCCGGGCCAACGAAATCGTTTTCGAAGATCGTCCCACCGATGTGCGCTATGTAACCCGAGATGAAGCAGAAAAACTCGGCCTGCGAAAATTTCCGCCCGCCGAGCGCGACCAACTGCGCTTAATCGACATCCGCGACTGGGACCTGACTGCCTGCGGCGGTACGCACGTGAGCAGCACGGGACAGATCGGCGGCATCTTACTCCGCAAGACCGAAAAAGCTCGCCAGGGATATCGTGCCGAATTCGTGGCCGGCCAGCGCGCCGTCGCAGCGGCGCGGCGAGATTTCTCTACGCTGACCGAAACCGCCGCGCAGTTTTCCGCCGGCATTTATGACCTGCCACAGCAAGCCCGCAAGTCTCTGGACGAAATCAGGTCGCTGCACAAGCAGCTCGAGCAATCGCAAGACGAACTCGCCGCGGCGCAAGCCGCAACGCTACTGGCGGAAACTCCGGAGAGCCGAGGCCGCAAGCTGGTGGTGCGCACTTTTCAGGACCGCGACCTCAACTCCCTCAAGCTCCTGGCCCAGAAGCTGACGCGGCAATCTTCCGCAATCGCGCTCCTAGCCACCGAATCGCCGCAACCCGCGCTGGTCTTCGCCCAATCCACCGGCCAACCGCACGACATGGGCGCGCTGCTGAAAGAAACCATGGCCAAGCTCGGCGGACGCGGCGGCGGCAGCAAAGACCTAGCCCAAGGCGGCGCGCCGAAATCCGATGGAATCACCGCCGCTCTCGCCGCTGCCGCTGCAGCGTTGTCATCCTGAGCGCGTTCTTTGCGCGAAAGCCTGCCCTGAGCGAAGTCGAAGGGGACCTGTGCAACTTGCCGACAGCGCCACGCCTCTCGCGGCGTGCAAGAAAACAAAAGCCCTCATCGGACCAGGTCCAATGAAGGCATCAGAAACTTTTTTGCTACTCAGTCCCCGCTACGCTACCCGATTCCGCCGCCCACCCTTTTCCCACCATACTCTGGGATCCTCAGGACGGTTCAGCATCTGCGACAGTTCCTTCTTGATTTCGAGCAACCGGTTGGCGCGCATTTCCACCGCCGATTGATCGATCTGGCTGTCCGCCGTCCGGTTAGCGGTGCGAGCGTTCATGTTCCGTAAATCCGTAATTTCCTGACGAAGGCTGGTAAGGTGTTCCAGAAGTAGGGGCATGTATTGATCATACCCCAGATTCCAGAAGCCGCCGCATTATTCCGGTCCCAGAAACCGTCTCCTTGGTGACTGGTTGCGGATGCCGCTGGCGGCGACTCCAGCGGGTTGCGGCTCGTGCCAGCTGCTTGTGAATTGCTGACACGAAAAATACTTTCAATCGAGAGCTGGAGCGACTGCACCGGGTCGGGTTTTCGTCTTGACGGGACATTTTTCAGGGGTATCCCCCCTCCCCCCTCAATCTCTAGAATCATGGGTTTAGCGAGAAATTCACCGTAAAATCCGCAGGGCAAAGGACTTGCGCCTTACGCGACTCCCACTCGATATATCGCCTCCGCTTTGACCATCATGGGCCAATTCGGTTTGGGGCACAAGGTCAGATGTCACAAGACGACTGTGGAAAATAATCAAGGGTGAGCAGGATCAGAC
>JBAUYE010000452.1:0-6806 GCA_049584615.1 Candidatus Sulfotelmatobacter sp. | reverse complement strand
TCCCATTTTTCACGGTACTTCGGTAACTCGAAGGTTGATCTCGCGAGCGATATCCTAACTTTAACCTGCCCCGGGTTCGAACCCACGCGGCTCGCGATTGGGAGCTGCGCGGCTTTTTCCTGGGATGAGGGCACGGAACCATGTCCACTAAAATCGGCCACTTCGAAGTCCTGAGCGAACTGTCTAAGTCCGCGACGTGCGTGGTTTACAAGGCAAACGACGCGGAGACCGGTCAAACCGTCGCTTTAAAAGCGATACAGCTGTCTGCTTTCGGCGAAAGCGCCGCCGAGCTGCAGCAGTGCCTTCTCGCCGAGGCGGAGACTGCCAAGGTTTTGAGCCACTCGAACCTTACGCCGGTTCGCAGCGCGGCCGAAATCGATGGCCAGTTCTGCGCGGCGATGGAATACATTCAGGGCAACAGCATCGCGACCATGCTGGCGCGCAAAGAAGGATTTTCCATCTGGGACCTGCTCGACATCGGCAGGCAGGTGTGCAGCGGCCTCGATAACGCTCGCTCCAACAATATATTTCATTTCAGTTTGGAGCCCTCCAAGATCATGTGCGGATGGGACAGCACGGTCCGGATTCTGGGCTACGGCGTTTCCGGCATCGGCAAGTTTACCGCGCAAATGCCTGGTGTCCCTTCGATCCTGCACTACATGTCTCCGGAGCAGGTTCGCGGTGAGAGTATCGATACCCGGTCGAACCTCTTCAGTTTGGGCGCCATGTTTTATGAGATGGTGACCGACCGCAAGGCCTTCGATCGGGAAGACGCTGATTCGCTCCGCCAGAGCATCCTTGAGAGCACGCCCGTACCTCCGATGCACGTGAATCCCAAACTTCATCCCGTGCTGAGCGATCTCATCATGAAAGCTCTCGCGAAGGATCCTGCAGAACGCTTCCAGAACGGAAGGGAACTGCTCGACGAGTTGGAGAAATGCAAGGAATCGAAACCGCAAGCGGCGAAAGCGGCAGCGGCGCCTGCCAAGGGCATAGCCGTTCCGACTACAGTCAAAGCCGCGGCCCAGACTAAATTTGCCGGCGCCTCCGCTCCCAGCCGCCCCGCCCAGGCGAAACCTCCTGCGGCACCAGTGCAGAACAAGCCGGCCGAAAAGAAATTTGCAGCTCCGGCATCGGCTCCGGGCAAGGCTGCTGCCGCGGCAGCGGGATGGGCTGGCGGCCAGGCGGCGTCCTCCGCACCCGTCAAGCCAGCCCCCAGCGAAGCGCCGGCGCCCTCCGCGTACATGTCTTCCTCTGCTCTTGACGAGCCTGCTGTGGAAACACCCGAAGTCGAGGAGCCAAAAATAGCCGTCGATCCCATGATGGCCGAAGGTGGTCCGGCTCAGGGCGGCGGCGGCATCAGCTTTTCGGAGATGACCGAACTGCCTCCGCTTAAGGAAGTTTATATTCCGCCGCCTCCGCCGCCTCCAGTCTTCGAGCAAAAGACGCCTCAAGCTCCCACAGTTTTCTCGGGCTTTTCGGGCGAAGACGAACCGGAGAAGCCGAAAGTTCAGCCTCGCGTAGTCGCCCAGAAAGCGATCAAAGAAATCAAGAGCGTTCCTCCGCAGCTGATGATTTATTCCATTGCGGGCGCGGCGGTCTTGATTCTGATTATCGCCATCGTCCTGGTTCTTCACGTCAACACTTTAAACAGCGATGGCGATACACCTCGCCCCGTCGCCGCCGAACCGGCTCCGCAACCAGCGGCCAGTGAACCTCCCGCACAGCCCGCGCCGGCACCCGTGCAAACTGCTCCAGAGCAAGCGCAACCTGAAGCCCAATCCCCCGCCGAGCCCGTGGCTGAGCCTGAGCCCGAGCCAACTCACGTTGCCGCGGCCGCCAGGGGCAGAAACGCCAGAAAGAAGTCAGCGCCCGCTCCCGCAATCGTCCCCGGACAGATGGCAATCGATTCCACTCCGCAAGGTGCGCAGGTGCAGGTCGATGGCAGGACTGATCCCTCCTGGGTCACTCCATTTGCTCTTACGGGGTTGAGCGCGGGCATGCACACCGTTACGGTCAGCAAGGCCGGTTATTCCGCTGATACGCGAACCGTCAATGTGGCCTCCGGCAGCAAAGCGTTTGTCACAAGCCATCTCTCGCAGCTCATGGCGATGCTCGCTGTTTCCAGCAGCCCAGCGGGAGCCGACGTTTTCGTTGACGGCAAGAACACAGGCAGGGTCACTCCCGCGCAAGTCTCCGTCGACAAGGGCCAGCACGTCGTGCTGGTGCGCAAGGCCGGCTACATTGACCAGACCACCAGCGCGCAGTTTGCCCTGGGCCAGACCACCAATTTCTCGCCCACTCTCCAGCCGCTGGGAAATGTCGATGACATCAAAACCGTCGGGAAAATGAGTAAGCTGTTCGGTGGTAAAGAAGCTCAGGGCATGGGCACGATCAGCGTCAAGACTCAGCCTAAGGGCGCCCAGGTTGCCGTTAACCAGCACATGCTGGATAAGGACTCACCCGTCAACTTTATTCTCGATCCCGGCAACTACGTCGTCGACATCACCTTGAGCGGCTATGTCTCCGTCCACAAAGTCATCTCCGTGGATAGAGGCGGGAAAGTCGTTATCGATGAAGTCCTACAGCACGAGTAAGTGACGGAGCCCAATTTCCGAAGCGCAAGTCGGTTTCCCGCGCCTTTTCAGCTGCACTCCCCACCGCAACCGGGACCAAACACTCCCGCCCGTTTCGAAGTAGTTCGAACCTTCTTTTAACATTGCTTTAATCCTGCATTAACTTTCGCGCCGTAGCATGCTCTTCCAGCGAAGTCCCTGCACCGCCAATTTCCGAAAGGGCAAAAACTCTATGCGTCAAATCCTGTCAGTATTGCTCGCCGCCGCCATGGTTGCCGCGCCAGTACTCACGCCGGCAGCCAACGCCGCCAATCCTAAGACAGCCACGCCGATCAAACACATTGTGATCATTTTCGGGGAGAACCAGTCCTTCGATCACTATTTCGGGACCTATCCCTATGCCCTGAATCCGTCGGGCGAGCCGAAGTTCTTCGCCGCTCCGGGCACACCCACCGTGAACGGCCTGGGCAACGCTCTGTTGAACTTTAACCCCAATCTGAACCCTGCCAACGGCACCGGCGCATCCAATCCCTTCCGCCTTGATCGCTCCCAGGCCTTCACCCAGGATATGGATCACGACTACCTGGCCGAACAGCTCGCCTTCGACGGCGGCGTGATGGATCTCTTCCCGTTAAACACTGGAAGCCCAGGCCCGCCACCCAGCGCTCCACCGGCTGTGGTGAACACAAACGGCCTGGTAATGGGCTATTACGACGGCAACTCGACTACGGCGCTGTGGAACTATGCCCAGCACTACGCCATGAGCGACAACTCTTACAGCACGAATTTCGGTCCTTCCACGGTTGGCGCCATCAATTTGATTTCAGGCCAGACTAATGGAGTCGTGAAGTACACCGGCGGTACCGGCAGCTATGTCGGCGACGGGAACGGCGGATATACGGTGATTGGTGACCCTGATCCCTACGGCGACGTCTGCTCCGGCAGCGGCACCGCGCAGATGGGCGGAAAGAACATCGGTGACCTGCTCAACGCAGCCGGCATTACCTGGGGCTGGTTCGGCGGAGGTTTCAACCTGAACATCGTCAATCCTGACGGCAGTACGGGTTGCAACCGCCAATCGACCTCACCCATCGCTGGTACGCAGGGCGACTACGTTCCCCATCACACTCCATTTCAGTACTACGCTTCCACGGCGAATCCCACACATGCACGCCCCAAGTCGATTGCGGCGATCGGTCACTCAGGCGACCCCGCCAATCACGACTATGACGTTGATGACTTCTTCACTGCGGTTTCAGCCGGCAATTTCCCGCAGGTAAGCTTCCTCAAGGCCATCGCAATTCAAGACGCCCATCCGGGGAATTCTGATCCCATCGATGAGCAGCATTTCGTAGTGAAGGTGGCCAATTTCCTGCAAGCCCAACCGGAGTGGGCCAACACCGCGCTGGTCGTGCTCTACGACGATTCCGATGGCTGGTACGATCATCAACTCGGCCAGATCGTAAACTCATCGGCGACCGCAGCCGACGCGCTCACCGGTCCCGGAACCTGCGGCAGCGGCGCCAATGCGCTGCCCGGCATCAAGCCTGCCACCACGCACGCTCAGGGTCGTTGCGGATACGGTCCCCGACAGCCGCTTCTCGTCATCTCTCCCTGGGCGCGGCACAACTTCGTGGATCATTCGGTCACCGATCAAACCTCGGCCATTCGCTTCATCGAGGACAATTGGCTGGGTGGTCAGCGGATCGGAAACGGATCGTTCGATACAATCGCAAACTCGATCGGCTCGCTGTTTGATTTCCAGCAGCATGTGACCAACGATCTGTTCCTTCTCAACGAAAACACAGGCGAGCCCTTGAACATTTACTAGCTCCCTGCGGATCATCCACCGTAAATGGTCTAACCAGAAGTCGCGATACGACAACGGCAAGGCGGTGCGGCGCTCGTTAGCGCCCGCCAGCCTTGCCGTTGTTATATCCTTGGCCCGAAAGGCAGGTTGTGATTACACGGCGAAAGTTTCTGCAGCGGTCAAGCTTGCTGGCTACAACGCTGGCAGCAGGCAAGAGCGGACTGTTGCACGCAGTCGCGCAGACGCACGGCGTCGCCACCATGGCCCCTGCGTTCGACGTCAATACCCTGCCGCAATTTGTGGATCCACTTCCGATTCCTGAAATCGCGCAGCGCCAGGGAACTCGGCCCAGTCCGTCCGACCCCAAGCAGACCGTGTCGTTTTATCGCATCCAGGCTCAACCCATTGCCAGCAAAGTTCACCGCGATCTGCCCCCCACCAAGTTCTGGAGCTTCGGCCGCTCCACGCCCGGGCCCACATTCGAAACGCGCTCCGGTGAACCTTTGCTCGTGGAATGGGTGAATGCGCTCCCCAACGAACATTTCTTGCCCGTCGACCACACCATTCACGGAGCCGAGGCCGACAAACCCGCGGTCCGCACCGTCGTGCACTTGCACGGCGCAAAAACCGGACCCGAAAGCGACGGCTATCCGGAAGACTGGATTGTGCCGGGAAAATCCTCGTTCTACTACTATCCAAATCAGCAGGACGCGGCCACGCTCTGGTACCACGATCACGCCCTAGGAATTAATCGCCTGAATGTTTACGCCGGATTGTTTGGAACATTCCTCATTCGCGACAGCGCAGAAGACGCGCTCAATTTGCCAAAGGGTAAATACGAAGTGCCGCTGGCCGTGTATGACCGTCTTCTGACGCGAGACGCCCAGCTTCTTTACCCGGTTTCGCCCGACCCTCAATCTCCCTGGATTCCTGAGCTCTCGGGCAACGCCATTCTGGTGAATGGGAAGCTCTTTCCTTATCTCGAAGTCGAGCCCAGAAGATATCGCTTTCGAATCCTCAATGCTTCGAATGCCCGCTTCTATAATTTATCTCTCCTGGGTAAAACGTCTGACGAGAGATCGTCTGACAGTAAATCGTCTGACGGCCACGCGACCCTACACCAGATCGGCACGGATCAGGGCCTATTGCCCGCGCCGGTCCCGCTCACCAGCCTTCAAATCGCGCCCGGAGAGCGCGCCGACCTCATCGTCGACTTCAGCGAGCATCGCGGCGGGCAGCTAATTCTCATGAACGATGCGTTCGTGGTGATGCAATTCCGCGTCTCGGCAACTAAAGTCACCGACACGAGTTCACTGCCGTCGGCCCTGCGCGCGGTGCCCAGGATCCCGGAGTCGCAAGCCGTGCAGACCCGCCTGTTGACGCTCGACGAATATGTCAAGTCGGGCAATCCTGTCATGCTGTTGCTGAATGCTTCCCATTGGAGCCTGCCGGTCACGGAAAAGCCGGTGCTCGGATCGACTGAAATCTGGACCCTGATCAATCCCACCAACGACTCCCATCCCATTCATCTGCACCTGGTGCGCTTTCAAATCCTCGACCGCCAGTCCTACGAACCCTGGCTGTTCCAAACCAAGCGCCAGCTGCACTTCCTGGGACCGCCGCAACCTCCCGACCCGAACGAAGCGGGCTGGAAAGACACGGTACGAGCCGATTCCCGCATGGTCACGCGAATCATCGTGCCCTTCACCGGCTACACAGGCCGCTACGTCTGGCACTGCCACATCCTCGAACACGAAGACAACGAAATGATGAGGCCCTACGACGTAGTAGCCGCGCCGTGATTTTCACTCTGTCATTTCGTGATCTTCACTTTGTCATTCCGATTGTCATTTCGTGATTTTCACTTTGTCATTCCGACCGGAGCAGGAGCGCCGGCGACGGCGGAGTGGAGGAACCTGCTGTTAGCCTGCGCCACCACCGCCTTGTCATCCTGGGCCCCGCAAGCCCCAGCGCCGCCGAAATCCACCACGCGAAGGATCTATGTACCTGTCTACATCACGACGAACCGAGGGCTGGAGATGTCGGAGGCTAATCCAAACCAGCAAGCGCGAGAGGAGAAGAGATCGACTCCGAGTGGACAGCACAAGAACGCGAACGAGCGGAGGGAGAACCTTGTCCAGCGGTCGAACCGCCCTCTTAGGCCAAAAGCAAGTTTGAGTGGGGGCCCGGCTGGGTCAATGAGTGTCATTGGGATTTTCCACCAATAATGGGTTAAGATAGCGCTGAAAGGAGGCCACCATGAACAGGTTCCTTGCGTTCATTCTTCTCCTCTTCGTTACTTCCCTTGCTCTTTCCTGCGGAAGCAGCGGAACCGGCGGAACCAGCGGTCGGGAGCTCCAATCCATCACCATTTCTCAGACTTCGAACGGCAATCAGATTCAGTTCGTCGCGACCGGCAC
>JBAUYE010000451.1:0-4208 GCA_049584615.1 Candidatus Sulfotelmatobacter sp. | reverse complement strand
CCGAGGCAAAATCGATCAGCCACGAACACACGTTTAACGAAGACACCGCGGACGAAAACCAGCTTGGAGCCACGCTGATGCGGCTTTCCGAGATGGTGGGGCGGCGCTTGCGGGAGGCGAAACTGCACGCTCGCACCATTCAACTCAAGCTGCGCTACAAAGACTTCACCACCATCACCCGGGCTCACACCTTGCCGGCTCCCACTCAGCTCGATGGTGAAATCTTTGAGCAGGCGCGAACGCTGTTTCGCAAAAACTGGAAACCGGGCAGGGAAGTCCGGCTGCTGGGAGTGCAGGCGTCGTCATTTGAAGCGCAGGCCGAGCAGATCAGTCTGCTCGTAGGTGGCCGGCAGCAACGCTGGAAAGACGCGCTGGCCGCCGCCGATCGCCTGCGCGACAAGTTCGGCGAGTCCAGCGTCACGCTGGCGGCGGGGATGCGGGGAAGATTCCGCGAACGCACGCACGAGAATCCGGCTGGGCTGCCCGGGAAGAGCAAGAAGCAGTGAGTGCCAAGTACCCAGTACCCAGTCACTCCTGCATCAGATACCAGGTACTGGGTACTAGCTACTGCCAAGAACGAAGGCCGGGTATCCCGGAAGGTGATTCCGGATCCCGGCCCACGTCTTATTGCAACTTGTAGAGCTTGTTAGTTGCCCGAGTTTGAGTTGGCGGCAGCGGTGGCGGGCGCGGCGCTCGGTGTCGAGGAGCCGAAGCGTGCCAACCGCGGATAGAAGGGCGTGACTTCAAACGGCATCTTGTCACGCGCCGAGGTGATGGCGACCGGAGCCGTCTTCACCATCTCTGCCTTGTCGTCCCAGGGATTGATCTTGACGCGCCCTCCCAGCGGGAGAGCGGCGACCTGATCCAGTTTGTTGTTATCCAGTGCCGGACCCTTCGACTCGAGAGCCTGCAAGCGTTCGATGGTACCGTTCTCGGCCAGCGGGTTGCCCAGGTGCGTGGTCAAGAGCGCGCTGAGCTGCGGCGCCCGGGCTTGCAGCGCCTTCAGGAACAAGCCAACGTTGTCGAGTTTCTGGGCGTAGGGCGAGTTATTCAGCAACTCGATCGCTTTCTTGTCGGCTGCAGCTTCTTCTTCGGGAATATGTTTGAAGCCCAGGTTGTTGTAAGTGGAATCGTCGGAGAACAGCATGCGGTCGTTGAAGGCATATTTGCTGCCGAGATTGTGGCCGAGCACGATGTGCGCCAGTTCATGCGAGAGCACTGCGGCGAGGCTTGCCTCGTCGGGAAGCACGTCGATCAGTCCACGGCTGATAACGATGGTGTTGCCTACGCTGAACGTTTCCAGAGGCGCCGTGAGCAGCACGCGCGTGCGTACTGGACGCGGCAAGTCGATGTTGTTGGTGACTTCCAGGTTGTTGACCACGGTCTGAAGAATGTGGTCGACATCGCCTTCCGGGGCGAGCAAGCCGGCGCGGGTGAGGCGCTCAATGACGTTGTCTTCCGCCTGCTGCTGCCACTCCCGCTCGGCCTGCAGCGGAGACGCGTCCTGCGTGGTGGCGGTTTCATCCTTCACGCTGTCGACGCGAATCTGCGTGAGTTCGTCGTCCTTGTCGCCTCGCTTGAGGTCATAGCCCCAGATGCGGGTCTGGGCTTTGAAAGCCAGCTTGTTCTTCACCCCAGCGCTGAAGTCGCCTTCTTCGCTGTAGATGTAAGCGGGCACCCAGTAGCCGGGAATCAGGTTCAGGCGCCAGCTATCCATGTGGAAGAAATAGGAATTCCGCGGAGCCGGAGCATAAGTTCCGTTGAGCCGGACGATGTTGAAGTCCTGGTCTTCCACCCAGATGCGGCCGAGAAAACGCCCTCCCTTGCCGCTCTTGGCGTTCTTCTTGGGGGTGACGTCAAACACGAGGCAACGGATGTCGCCGAGAAATTCGCGGCGGATGTAATGAAACTCATAGTGCGAGCGGTCAAAGTCCGTGCGATCGGCATAGACCATCCAGGAGAAGCCGGTGGGCTCGTACTGGACCTTGTAGAGCTTGTGGAAGCCGCCCAGCAAGCGCGTCTCCATGCCCTGCATGCCGATGCCCTTATCCTGGTCCTTCAGATAGTCCTTGCGGTCGACCTGGACGCCCATATCCATGCGGCCGAGGAAATAGTGGTCGCCGCTGGGCACGGGGCCGAGCTGAGGATCGGCAGTCAGGTCCTGCAGATAGGTCTCAACCACGGGAGTGCGGTTGGAGAGCGCCTTCATGAGCTCGTGTTCGCGCTCGATGAAGCGATCCACAACCTGATCCATGGTGGTGGGCTGAGGCAGCGCCGACGGAGTTGGCGCCGGAGCCGTCCCCTGCTGCGACTGCGACGCTTGCGGCTGAGCCGCCGAAGCCGCTTGTCCGTCAGCCGTCTGGGCCGAGGCGGCTGCGTCAGAGGACGCAGGCGCAGGCGTGACAGTGGCAGCGTTGGGCTGCGCCGAGGGTTGAGACTCCGACGGCTGCTGCGCGGCAGCGCTCACCGAGACCAGCAGTGCGGCTGTGAACATCCATTTCCAAGTACGCATGACTCTTTTCTCCAAGGTTCCTTCTGAACTTATGTTTTTCTCTAGATCGATTGTTTCCACCAACTGATTTCCTGGATTCGTCTCGCACCTACAGGGCCACGAGGCGAATCTTCTAACCTAAAATCTGTCGAACGCCCGCGCGCTTTTAGTACGCAATCTGGAAAAGCACGTGGACGATCGCGGTCGAATCCACCGGCTGCCCCATGCGCAGCGCCGGCTTGAAGCGCATCTTATTCGCGGCCGCAACGGAGGCCTCATCCAGGCCGTGACCCAGGCCCCGAACCACGCGATTCACATGCAAAGATCCGTTCGCGCCGAACATCACTTCCAGCAGAACTTCGCCCTCAAGCTTCAGGCTGCGAGCTTCATCGGTATAAACCGGCTGCGGCTTAAATGTGATTTCCACCGGCGTCGTTGCCGGTCCAGAAGCCTGCGCCAGCTTCGGTCCACCGTGAACCACCTGCTCCGAGCCGAATCCTCCGGTCGCAACGCCGGCCCCATTGCTGCGGCCGTCGCCCTTGCCTCCGGTGGCAATGCCGTTACCGAAATCGGCGCTGGCCACCGTTCCTTTAATACCGTTCGCGCCGCCTGATCCGTTGCCCTGTCCGGGACCCGCAGGCATGTCAAACGCACCAGCCTGCGCAGCGTATAGCTTGGCGTTTGGCTTGCCGGTGCCCTTCAAACCGTTGGGATCTCCGAAGCCGCCAGTCTGCACTTTCTCCACAGCTACGTTCACGGTTGGGGCCACCGAGCTGCCGGCGAAGTCGCCAGTGTGCAGAAGTTGGGGACGCGCCCCACCCGCCGCGGCCATCTTCAACTGCGGAGCGGCAAACGTGTTCACCACTACCTTGGGCGCCTCCACTGGTTGGGGAGCATTGTGGCGAACTTCACGAGGTACGATCAGTTTCGGCTGTTCGAAAACCGGCGCGGGAGGAAGCAGTTTCGGCTTTACTTGCGGCTTGACCACTTTGATCGGCTCCGGCTCCGGTCTCAAGGCGGGAAGCGGAATCAATTCCGTAACAAGGTACTGTTTCAGCGAAATCCTGTCCGGAAACAAAAGCCCGATGTTGATCAGGATCAAAAGCATGACCACCATGAACGTATAGCTGGCGACCAGCGCACGCTTGTCGATCTTGCGCTCCGGGAGAATGCCGAGCTTGAAACCGCGTTGATACGTAGCCATGTAATAACTCCAAGGGGACCCAAGCCGAGGGAGCGACCGGGACTGGAGTTTTCAAGATAGGGGAAAAGGGACAGGGGGTAAACGTGTCCACGGCTCTTGACCTAAGGTAACCAGCAGAGCCGCGATGGGACACGTACCGAAATGGGCCAGGGTTGCGGGCTAGCAGTAGGCTCGATAGCAAGCTATAAGCCCAGCTGCGCCCGCCGCCGCCTGCGAAAGCAGAAGAAAACCGGTACGCAACCGGCAAGAGCACGAGTTCCACTCGGGCCGATCTACTTAGTCTCAAGAGAACCGTGGCTTCGGCCGCTGGGGGTCGCGCGGCCCTTCGCCGTCGGCCAGACTCCGAGAGCGCGTGCCCCGTCCAGAAAAGTGGGGAACGTCCCGTCTGTCCCATGTTTCCCGGTTTATCGTTGATCACCCAGGTCTATCTCAGATGCCGGCGTACCAGGCGTAGCCATACTCGCAAGCCACAGCGCCGCAGCCATTACCGAACCCTTTCAGACTGTCTGTGAC
>JBAUYE010000450.1:0-7145 GCA_049584615.1 Candidatus Sulfotelmatobacter sp. | reverse complement strand
CGCGTTCGCTCCTGCGACCGCCAAATGATCAGAGCGGTCTCCAAGGGTCGGGGCCGATGGGTTCCGGCCTGTGGTGCTTCCAAATGCGGAGGAGCAGTTCAATTAGTTCCAGCATGAGTCTCTCCTTAATTTCTTGCGGTGCAGAACAGGCTGTCGGTTGCACGTCGGATTCCTTTAGGCTGCGCTGAGGGGCCGCTCTTGCACGGTGGGGCATTCCCGCTCTTACTTGCTCATTCGATAATCAACGTCAAGGGGGCGGACAGGAGTGTCCGTCGAAAGCAACGTCAAGGTCAATACCCGCGCTGCAGGCGTTCGTGGTTCCCACCTTTCGCAAAGGACGCGAAAGATGGGGCACCCTTGTCTGATGAGGGTGCGGTCAACGTCAAAGGCGCGGGCACCCGCTCCACACATGCATAATCCGGCGGACTTAGAATAGGTTGCTGAACTACAGGAGGATGGCCGTGGCAACTTCTAAGGACAGTCTTAGAGATCGACTCAGCCGGTACAGGGAGATCACGATCAGCGTGATTGGGAGGAAGTCGGGGCGGAAGATTTCGATTCCGGTGTGGTTTGTGGTGGAGGGCGACGAACTTCATCTGCTGCCGGTGGCGGGAGCGGAGACGCAGTGGTACAAGAACGTGCTGAAGAATCCGTCGATCGGGATTGATGCCCGGGGCGTGAAGGCGGAGTTTCACGCTGTGCCCGTGACTGGGGCCAAGGCAGTGAAGGCTGTGGTTGAGAAATTTCGGGAGAAGTATGGGGCCGCAGATGTTAAGAAATATTATTCGGGGTTTGATGCGGCGGTGTTGGTGAAGTTGTAGTGAGTCGGCGGTGAGTTCGGGGGCTTAAAGCCCCTCGTCAATTTTGATCCTCACGCGGCGCTGAAGCGCCGCTCTTCCACGTTACTGCCAGCGGTTGTTATTACGGCAAAGTCAAAAGCAAGAACAACGTCAAAGGCAACGGACAGGAGTGTCCGTTCCACACGTGCAAGGTCAAAATCCCCGCCCTGTCCCTCCAAAAAACGGAGGGACAAGGACGGGGCAGCCGGCGTTCGCTCCCGCAAGTTTTCCCGCTGTGGAAATCGTTGAAGATATTTGGCGGGATGACCTGGACTTAGGTTGACGCGGGCGATTTACTGGATTATTGGTGGGGAAGTTTGTCCGTTTGAGGCTTCGGCAGTGCTTGGTATGGGGTGCTTGGAGGATTGGTTATGGCGGGCTGTGATTGGGGTGGGGATGGAGCTGGGGATGGGAAGCCGGTTGCGCGGGACACGCCGGTGCTGGGATATGTTCCGTGGATTTTCGCGGAGGCGGACCCTGATGCGGGATGGTGGGAGCGGCAGAGGTCGAATCCGAAGCGGATGGGGGAGTTGTCGCAGGCGGCGTTTTTGGTGAAGGCACAATCGTTGGGATTTGGGTTGGCTTTGCCCTGGGGCGATAGCGAGAAGTATGACTTTATCGTTTGGGCACGGCCGCAGGGGCGGTTATTGCGGGTGCAGGTTAAGGCTACGGGCCGGTTGAACTGCGGGGGATATGATGTGCAGCCGGTTTATTCGACGCGCGGGGAGGGGAAGAAAACTTATACGGCTGAGGATATTGATGTGCTGGCGGCGCATGTGGTGGTGGGGATTGGCGGGAAGGAAGTTTGGTATTTGCTGCCGGTGGGCGCGTTTGCTGAGGTAAAGAGTTTGAGATTCTTTCCCGATTTGAAGAGCAGGAATCCGCGGTGGGAGGGGTATCGGGAACAGTGGTCAGTGCTCAGTGGTCGGTGATCAGAAAAATCCGGATCTTGAACTTGGGATTGGTTTTACCGGGCACTGGGAGCTGGGCACCGACCGCTTGCTCTCGGAGAGGTAACGGTAAAGTTAAGTAAAGCTGCGAGAAATATATTGACCTGTTTTGCTTTTCCGGATAGAGTATGTTGTTCCACGGACATCCGGAGTCTCTGGGTCTGTTCTGAGCTGCCTCGGCCTGTGATCCCAAACTAGGAAAAACGAGCATCTTCGGGCTCCGGTGGCGCATCTATTCCAGTAGGAATTGCGCTAACTCCTTTATAACTCTGGTGGAATCAGTAGCTTAGGACGGCGTTTGGGTTCTAGCTGCGGGCTCGAGGACAGGGGCGAAAGCGAAATGCCCATACTTATAAGGAAGGAGCAAGACAGACATGCGCTCTGATCGTGTGTTTGACGCTTTACAGACGTTGCGGAATCGTTATATGTTGTGCCAGCTCGCCTCCAAGGCCACGCGGAAGTTCCACCGGCCCAGCACCAGAATCCAGGAAACGATGAATGGTGTGCTAGACCGGATCGCGGGCGCGGAGCGGCAGGACGTTCTGTCGGAGCCGGAGAATTTTGCTGAGGCACAAAGACGGGCTGCTTAAGCAGCCCCGTCCGCCTGCCCGGTGTTTTGTTGTCTTCCCTGAATACCCTCCTTTTGAAAATCTCCCGAAGCCACTAACGAATACGTTTTAGTGCACGGGTTTAGGTGAATCGTTTCTAGGACAAATCATGACCATTGCTGAATTAAAAGAAAAGAACATTACCGAGCTCACCAAGATCGCAAGGACCTTGGAACTGCCCGGGGCCAGCGGACTGCGGAAACAGGATCTGATCTTCAAGATCCTGCAGGCGCAGAGCGAAAAAGAAGGACACATCTTCGCCGAGGGCGTGCTGGAAATATTGCCGGACGGCTATGGATTCTTGCGGTCGCCGGATTACAACTATCTGCCCGGGCCGGATGACATTTATGTGTCGCCGTCGCAGATTCGCAAGTTTGATTTGAAAACGGGCGACACCATCAGCGGGCAGGTGCGGCCTCCGCATGAGGGCGAGAAGTATTTCGCGCTGGTGAAGATTGAGGCGGTGAATTTTGAGTCGCCGGATGAGGCGCGGAACAAGATTCTGTTCGACAATTTGACGCCGCTTTATCCGCAGGAGCGGTTGAAGCTGGAGACTACTCGCGAGAATGCCAGCGCGCGGGTGATGGATTTGCTGACGCCGCTCGGCAAGGGACAGCGCGGGTTGATTGTTTCTCCGCCGCGGGCGGGCAAGACCATGCTGCTGCAGAATGTGGCGAACTCGATAACGACGAATCATCCGGAAGTGGTGCTGATGGTGCTGCTGATCGATGAGCGGCCGGAAGAAGTTACGGACATGCAGCGGTCGGTGAAGGGTGAGGTGATTTCTTCGACTTTCGACGAGCCTGCGGCGCGGCACGTGCAGGTTGCGGAGATGGTGATTGAGAAGGCTAAGCGGCTGGTTGAGCACAAGCGCGATGTGGTGATCCTGCTGGATTCGATTACGCGGTTGGCTCGCGCTTATAACACGATTGTTCCGCCTTCGGGGAAAGTGCTGTCGGGCGGCGTGGATTCGAATGCGTTGCAGAGGCCGAAGCGGTTCTTCGGGTCGGCCCGGAACATTGAAGAAGGTGGGTCGCTGACCATTATTGCTACCGCTTTGATCGATACCGGGTCGCGCATGGATGACGTGATCTTTGAAGAGTTCAAGGGAACCGGTAACTCGGAAATCATTTTGGAGCGCAAGCTGGTGGATAAGCGCGTGTTTCCCGCGATCGACATTCAACGGTCGGGCACGCGTAAGGAAGAACTCTTGATTCCGCGGGAAGATTTGTCGCGGATCTGGGTGCTGCGGAAGGTGCTGAATCCTCTGTCACCGGTGGAAGCCATGGAGTTGCTGATCGACAAGCTGAGCAAGACGAAGTCGAACGGCGAGTTTTTGGCGAATATGAGCGCGCTGTAGCAACAAGTACCTAGTCGCCAGTACCGAGTACCCAGTAGAAGCCAGAGCTGTTTTCCGTTTCTCGTCCTCGCCGAAAGTGTCATACTTTAGGAAATAGGCTGGCGAGCCCGCGCCCGTTTTCGAGGACACCATGCGACCCCGACGAATAGCCTGGACACTTTCCCTCTGTTTGCTGTTCGCAATTCCCGGCAAGGCACAGACCCAGAACGAGCCTCCAAGGGCGATACCGCCTGTGAGGGGCGAACCCGCCCCGGCTGGCGGCGATGCCGATGACGCCCAGGAGCGGATGGCTCGCGACATGGCCAAGAAGGCCAACCAGTCGCGGGAGGCCGCGCTCAAAGCCGATACTGACAAACTCCTCAAGCTGGCGGTGGAGCTGAAGGCCTACGTGGATAAATCGAACGAGAACGTTTTGTCGCTCGACGTGGTCAAGAAAGCGGACGAGATCGAGAAGCTGGCACACAGCGTGAAGGATAAGATGAAAGGGCCGAACTAGGGGGATTGAGTGATTTGGTAATTGGGTGATTTTCCAATTTTGAGAATCTTTTTCGCACCTCATGAAACAAATATTTCCGTTAGTCGTGGCTGTTGCCGTAGTCGTTTTCCCTGCCAGAATCCTCGCCGGCTTCGATGCTAAGCCCTTCGATCCTAAACCCTGGATCGCAGACCTTGATCAGGTCCGGGAAACATTTGCCACTAAATACGCCAATCTTGAATGGGCGGTGTTTCAGCGGGAAGCCGATCTGCCGAAGCTTTTTGCCGATACTGAGGCGCGGATTAAGAGCGCGACCAACGACTGGGAGGCTCGAGCGGCTTTTGAAAGGCTTGCGCGGAAGTTGGGGGACGAGCATGTCGTGTTCGACTGGCCCCGGAGCGGGAGTCATCCCATGGCGATGGAGAAGGCGGCCAGCATGCCGCAGGAACGGTGCGCGGCTCTTGGATACGATGCGCGGATGCGCGCCACGCCGCTCGCCGCGAACGCGGTGGGCTACCAGCCACTTTCGACGGCGCAATCGGATGAATTTCCAGCGGGAGTGATTTCTTTACGCTTGCAGCGCGTTGGTGTTCTTCAGATTGGGGTGTTCACGCCACAGGGCTTTCCCGCACTGTGTCAATCTGCGTTGCGAGAACTCGCCGTCGCAGCGGACAAATCCTGCGATGATGCGTGCAGCGACCGGATTCACGACTGGGCCTCGGATCAGCTTACGCGCGATCTCACGGCGCAGCTGCGGGCGCTTCAAGATGCCGGCGCCGCGGTGTTGGTGGTCGATGTCGCCGGAAATGGTGGCGGGTCGGAGTGGGCAGAAGCGGTGGCGCGAATGGTTACTCACATCCGCCTGCGATCGGAGGAAATGGAGTTTGTGCGGGGCGAACATTGGGCCAAGGCCTTTGCTGACGATGAAGCCTCGTTGCGCCATTTTGCGGATCAGGCGAGCGGGCCGGATCGCGCACTGCTGCTCAATCTGGCCGACGAGGTGGAAGCCAGGCGCAAAGTGGCGCTCACCCTGTGCGATTCCGCGCCACTGTGGCAGGGTGCACATCCTGCGTGCAGCTGGCTGGGGCGAGGGTTTTACGGTTCGGGACTTCTGGCATCGGCCGATCCATCCCAGTTGCGGGGAAAGCCGTGGGCCACGTTGTTGTTTACGCCCATGGAATTTCCTTACGAAGAGGGAGTCTGGCGGGGCCCGCTGATCGTGCTGGTGGATCGCAACACGGGATCTGCCGCTTCGGAATTCGCGGCGGTGCTGCAAGACAACCATGCGGCGATCATCATGGGAGAGCCCGCAGGCGCGGGCTGCGGCCACACCAACGGGGGCACGCCAACTGTGCTGGCCAATAGCAAGGCTACGCTGGAGGTGCCCGATTGCGCGCGATTGCGGGCCGATGATTCAAACGAAGTGATGGGGATACAGCCGGATGTGCTGGTCGCATTCAGTCCAGTCGACGGCGCGCATCTGCGCGGGGCGCGGTTTATGGCGAGGCTTCCTGAGGCGGTGCAACGGGCGGCTAGGCTGCGGGACTAGACTGCACGCACAAGTTGAATGAGAAAGGTTTGACGCTAGACGTGGTCAAGAAAGCGGACGAGATCGAGAAGCTGGCGCACAGCGTGAAAGACAAGATGAAAGGGCCGAACTAGATTCCATGACCCGAGCAAAGATTAGCGCGGTGTTTTTTTGTTCCGTCTATGCGTCGGTCTTTTGTATCGCCCAGCAACCTGCGAGCGCATCTAAACGGCTTCCTGCTCCAAGGGGTAAATATGCTGTCGCGCGGATCGGTTATGACTGGGTCGATCGATCCCGTCCCGAAACTCTTTCGCCGATCCCGGACGCGCATCGCGAGATCATGGTCTATGTCTGGTACCCCGCTGAGCGGGGCCGGAAGAGCAAGGCTGCCGACTATCTGCCGGGATCTGAGAGTATCGCGAGAAGCTCTGAAGGCGAGAGCATGAAGAGTTTCTGGGGCGATGATTGGGAACTGGTTGTATCCGGGCGGGTCGAGACTGACACGTCCGAGACCTCGCCCATCGCGGAAGGGAAAGAGCTCTTCCCTCTTATCGTGTTCTCGCCGGGGCTAGGTGTTCCCTCGACGGCTTACACAGCCCTTATTGAAGAAGTGGTGAGTCACGGATATATTGTCGCCTCGATCGAGCCTACCTATGAAGTTCCCGCAGTCGTATTTCCGGATGGTCGTGTCGTCCCCTTCTCCGATGCGGCGAGCGGGCGACACCTACCGGCGCCTCCCGGTGAGACGCGAGAAAAGTTTGTGCAACGGATGCATGCCTTTGATGCGCCGCATTTTGATAGGTGGGCGGCGGACATCCGTTTTGCGATTGACCAGGTCACGTCCGTAAACGTCGCTCGGAAGGATGCTGCGCCTTATTCTGGGCGAGTGGATTTGAACAACGTCGCTGCCTGGGGGCATTCGTTTGGAGGCCGCGCAGCTCCCAGGGCGTGTCAGTTGGACCGGAGGATCAAGGCATGCCTGAATGCAGATGGGCTGGGGCCCGACGGACCAATCTTTACCTATGCGGGCGTGGGTCTGCCCTCACAGCCATTCTTGTGGATGGAGGTGTTTCACGAACCTCCGACCGACGCACAGCTCGCGCCCTATAAGATGACCCGGAAGGATTGGGATAAGAACCACCAGACGCAACTTGCGGTCGATGAGCAGGAACTGAGAGCGTGCCCGGGCGGGAGCTACCACGTGAGTATCAATCTGCCTGGTATTGAACATTCCAGTTTTACTGATGTGCCGCTGATCGAATCTGAGAACAAGGAAGACGCGGATAATGCAGTTCGTTCCCTGGGCGTCATTGAGGACTACACCATTGCGTTTTTTGATCGGTATCTAAAGCAGGGGAAGAGCGAATTGCTGGATGGTACGACTG
>JBAUYE010000449.1:0-5962 GCA_049584615.1 Candidatus Sulfotelmatobacter sp. | reverse complement strand
CCGCATCGACGGCGGCAAACTTGCGCAGCGTGTGGATGAGAATTGGCGTGCCGCCCAGTTCAGTGAATTGCTTCGATGGAGGCGCCTTCCTCTTGCCCTTAGCGCCTACGGGCATGGGGGCCATGCGAGTTCCAAGGCCCGCAGCCGGAATGATCACGATCACCTTCATAGCGGGGAGCAAGTATACGGGCGCGGGACAGGGAGTTCAAACAATCTCAACACTCCGCACCTCGGGGGCTAAAGCCCAATCCAAAGGCCTGCTCTACCCTCATGGCGGGGTGGTTTTGGTCTCTACCAGCGTGTTCGGGATCACGGCTGCGGGCCCAGGCGCGGTGGGGATTGCCGGCACTACCGGCTGGACTACGCCGCTGGTGCGGGCAAAGGCGCGTTCGTCCCACTTGCCGAAGATCATTTTCCCTGCTGTCGTCTGCAGCACTGACGTGACCGAGACGTCGATGGTTTTGCCGATCATTTTCCGTGCGTTGTCGACGACCACCATGGTGCCGTCGTCGAGATAGGCGACGCCCTGGTTGTATTCCTTGCCTTCTTTCAGGATGAAGACCTTCATGATCTCGCCGGGCAGCACGATGGGTTTGAGCGAGTTCGCCAGCTCGTTGATGTTCAACACTTCTACACCCTGAAGCTGAGCTACCTTGTTCAAGTTGAAGTCGTTGGTGATGATCTTGCCTTCGTAGACTTTGGCCAGTTCGATCAGCTTGAGATCGACTTCGCGGACGGCGGGAAAATCATCTTCCACAATCTGGATTTGCAGCGTGGCCATTTTCTGCAGGCGCTGCAGAACGTCGAGGCCGCGGCGTCCGCGGTTGCGCTTCAGCGAGTCGGCGGAATCTGCCACGAGTTGCAGCTCGCGCAAAACGAACTGCGGCGTGACGATGATGCCGTCGAGGAAGCCGGTTTCGGCAATGTCGGCGATGCGGCCGTCGATGATGACGCTGGTGTCGAGAATCTTGTAGCTCTTCTTGCCTTGCTTCTCACCGCCAAAAACTCCGCCCAGAGCAGCCAGGTTCAACAGGTCGCCTTTGCTTGCGCCCACGACCAGGCCTACGTAGGCCATCAGCAGCATCACCAGGATCTGCAGGAAGCTCTGCGTGCTGCCCGCGGGCACACTGCTGCGAATGACCAGTGCAAACAGGTAGGCCCCAAAGATGCCGAGCAAGCTTCCAATGGCCGCGCCGATCAGCCGCTTCAGGCTGACCGCGCGCAGCTTCCATTCGAACAAAATGATGCCCGCGCCAACCAGCGCACCGATCCCGGCATCCAGGTTGCGCGGCAAGCCGAAGGGAGCAATAACGTAGCAGGTGACTGCGACTACGATTACAAAAAGAAGACGTACCAGAATCAAATCCACAGTATGACCTCCCCCGGTGCAGCTCCGCTACATATCTGGCGCGATGCACCGGTGCCATTTCCTCGCCGCCTCAGGCGGGAATCGGCAAATCAGCATGCGGGGCGCGCAAGAATTAGGGGAATGAATGTACGCCCCGTCCCGACCCTCGGAGGCGCGGCCGGGAAACCTCATTAAAGCTACGCCGAAAGTATATACCTGAGGGGCAAATGTCCGACGAGGAAACCGCCGCGTCATGGTGGGGGTTTCCCCGTTAGCAGAGGAAGAAGTCGAGCTTCGCCCGACTGGACAGCCGAGGGCGGCTGTCCCCACATGAGAGCTCACCTTCCAAGACTCCGCGGCCTGCTAAACTCCGTTCATGAAAGCCTTAGTAATCGCTCGCCTCTCTGGTCCGGAGGCGCTTGCCATTCAGGACGTTGCTGAGCCTGTATTGAAGCCGGGACAAACGTTGGTTCGCGTGGTCGCCGGAGGCGTGAATTTTGCTGACTTCATGACTGCGCAAGGCGGCTACCCGGGAACGCCTGCTCCGCCGCTGATCGCCGGCCGCGAATTCGCTGGCGTGGAAGTGAGCAGCGGACGCCGGGTTATGGGGTACATGCAGTGGGCTGCGTTCGCCGAGAAGGTCGCCGCGCACGCGAACATGCTGTGGCCAGTCCCTGAGCACTGGACCGACGAACAAGCCGCCGCTTTCCCCGTCAACTATTTCACTGCGTATCTTGGCTACTGGCAGGCAGGGATGACGGAGGCTCCGGTTGCGGGCAAAACTCATCGCGTGCTTATCCATGCTGTCGCCGGAGGTGTGGGCACGGCGGCCGTGCAGGTCGGCCGCATTCTGGGCGTCGAAATGTACGGGACTTCATCGACTGATGAGAAGCTGGCGCGTGTAAAAGAACTTGGCCTGAAGCACGGCATCAACTACAAGCGGCACGACTACGAAGAAGTGGTGAAGAATCTGACGCATGGCGAAGGCGTGGACGCGGTGTTTGACATGCTGGGCGGGGAGCACACCGCGAAAAGTCTGCGCTGCCTGCGCGACTTCGGACGCGTTATCCAGTACGGCACCGCGACCGGCAAGCCTCCGCAACTTGATGTGCGGGCTTTGTATGCGAAGTCCGCGAGCCTGCAGGGTCTGTGGCTGACCTACTTATCGCAGAGGAGCGAGGTGATGGAGCCGGCGTGGAAGCAACTTTCGGAATGGATCACGCAACGCAAACTGGCTCCGGTGATTGGCCAGGTGTTTCCTCTCGAGCGCGCAGTCGAGGCTTACAAGTTGCTGCAGGAAGGCAAGAATTACGGCAAGGTGGTGCTGAAGATTTAAGAATCAGATTTTAAGAATGAGGCTTGAATCATTCTTTGCCCAGGTACTGGATGCGTCCATCGAGGGCGCGGCCGTTGCCGTCGATGAAGATCGGAGCCGGCTGGGTCGGCGGATTAATGATGCCGTTGGACAGCAGGGGATCAGGATGGTTGGTGATGTTGTCGAAGCCGGCGCGCACCGCCCAGTAGCGGCGGAAGAGATGGATGCGTTTCTCGAACTCCAGGTTTACGGTGTAGTACGTGGGGAAGCGAAAAGTTCCCGGAGGATCGGGTGCATAAATTTCGCCGGTTTCTAAAGTGGCGTTGACGGGCAGTCCGGTGCGCGCTTCGGCGGAATAGACCATGTCGACTTTGTGGACGATGGGCAGCTTGAAGAACGGCACCACACCGTATCCGACGAAGCGGTTGGGCGTATCCCAGGGAAACGGGCCGGGTAGTTGCCGGCTGAGCACGGGGAGATCCACGCTGAAGTCGAAGACCTGGTTGGTGCGCGCGCGGGAGCGGGTGTAGGCGCCGAAGATTTCGTAACGCTGGCGGAAGCGGTGGCGAAGGCTGACGGTGAAAGCGTCGTAGCGGTCGTCGCGCTGGTTTTCGAGGAAAAAGTTTCCGTCTACCGCGCCATTCAGGGCGTTGTACGCGAAACCGTGGACGCCGCGCTTCTGGATGAATTCCAGTTTCAGAAAGATGGCCTGTGGCAGCTTCTTCTCGAGGGCGACGCTCCAGTTGAGATAGCGCGGAGCCGCTAGCGTGTTGCGGTTGACGACGAAGTTGGTTGGCAAGGGGATAGGCGCGGGTTCCGGGCTCCCTCGCAGGTGCGCGCACTTCACACTCGTGCCGTCCGCTTCCAGCGGGCATCCGTGCGCATCGAAAAAGTAATCGATCCTCTGTCCGTCCTGGGCTTGGTGAATCAGACCGAGGCTGGTGGCGTCGTAGGTAATCCCAATTCCTGCCGAGAGCTTGGTATTGCTTTCGTCATCGAAGATGTAAGTTCCGGCCAGGCGCGGGGAGAACAGCGGCGTTCGAACGATTTCATCCCAATCGAAACGCAGGCCCGGTTCGATGAGCAGACGATTGGTGATGAGCCAGCGATCCTCAGCGTAGGCGCTGGCTTCGTTGTTGTAAATCGTGGAGTAGTTGCCGTTGGAGAAAATCGAATAGCGTGCACACGCTGGCTCGGGCACGATGGGAAGTCCGTTCGCATCCGTGGGACAGGGTTCGGGCGATTGCCCCGCCGGCGGCCCGACTTGCAGAAACGAGATCGGCTGGCGCAGGAATTGGGCGTCGTAGTTCAGGCGATCGAGATCGGTGCCCAACTTGATGTCGTGGCGGCCGTGCCACTGATGGGGCGGAAGGTAGAGGTTCGCCAGAGCCTGCAGACGGCGGGCGGAGGAATCCTCGTGCAGATAGTAGTTGCCGCCCGTGGCCAGGATGGTCTCGATGTAGCCGGCATCTCCGTGCGGAGTGAGAGTCAGGTTGTACTGGTCTCCGCCGATTCCGGTTTCGAGCAGCGCGCCGCCGCGGAAATAGTACTGATCTTTGAGCGAGCCGAGGTAGGCGGTTTCGACTTCGCTCGGAGTGGTCTGCGGAGGCATCAGAGCCCACATTCCGGCGTTAGGATCGTGAAAGTAATCCGACAGGAAGCTGGCCGTCACGATGTTGCGGGTGGTGAGATTGGATTGTACCTTGACCAGGTTGTCGATGCGCCACACGTGGTCAAAGTCGGAGCCAGAGGGCAGTTGCTTGGTGATGTAGTTGTCGTATTCGCCGTCGAGCGCATCGAAAAACCACGTGTTTCCTTTGCGAATGGGGCCGGACATGGTGTAGATGGGCGTCCAGTTGGCGAGGGAGATGCCTTTGACGTCCTGGGGCGCGGGAATGAAGTCGGTTGCGAGAAAACGGAAGTGATCGTTGCCCATGCGCGTGTTCAAGGCCATTACGCCGCCGGAGCCTTTGCCAAACTCGGCCGGCTCGCGGCTTGGGGTGACTGCGACGGAGCGGAAGGAATCGATGCTGGTCTGCACTACGAGCGCTCCGCTGGTTGGCTGAGTTACGTTGAAACCGTCGAGGACCAGCAGCGTCTGGTAGGTCTCGGCGCCGGCTACGTGCGGCTGGCCGTAGGCGTCGGGGGTGACTCCGGGCATGAAGATCAGGGCGTTACGATAATCGTGCGGGCCGGGGTAGGGAATGTCGAGAAGTTCCTCGCCACTGAGTTCTTCTTTGGCGGAAATTTGCGCGGGGTCGATGGCCGGTGGGGATTCGACCACATTCACCACTTCCCGCGCCTCGCGCTGACGGGAAAGAGTCACATCAACATTGGCGGTGATGCCGACTTGTACGTCGGGCTGAACGGCTGCATAGAAGCCGGCTTTTTCGACGCGCAGTTCACAGGTTCCGGGGGACAAGTCAGTGAATTCACAACGCCCGGCGAAATCGGTGCTGCAGCGTAGTGGGAGGACTGGCGGGGGCGGTTGCAACTGCACGCGGGCGGAGTTGACGGCCAGTCCATTTTCGTCGGTGACGATGACCGTGAGCTTTTGAGCGGCGGCGGGGTGAGGTGAAGAAGCCGATGCGGTCTGTGCTGGAGAAAGCATCACGCACAAAGCTTCGAGCGCAAACACGAGCAGCCATCTCACGGTTGCGCTTCGCCCCGGCATGGTTCGAGTATGGAATCATTCGGGCGGCGCGGCAAGCTCTCCTTGGTCACTGTTTGCTTCAACCTCAAAGATCCACTCCTCGCTCACGAGGAAATTCAACAACGAACAGGACGCAATCGCGATTGCGTTCGCGATCAGGTAGTTCATGTGGCCGAGGCCCACCAAGAGCCTCATCAATGGCAGATTGCCGGCGATGGAAACTCCGCCGGCGGCCAGGTTGAAACGCAGCAGACGCGGCGGGGACCTTTGCCATGACGGGTGCACCCGGTCTGCCCAGGTATAGCGTTCGTGCCAGAGAAAGTTGTGGACGACCGCCGTTTCTACCGCCAGCGCTGTCGCCAGCAGATAGTTGAGATGGAATCCGCTCTTCAGGCCGAGCAACAGAGTGAGCTGCACTGCGATCCCGAGTGCGCCTATGAGGTTGAACTTCAACCAGCGGTGGAGGGCCGGGAAGTTCGCCACTGGGTTGTCTCGGGGTCGGGTTGTCACTTGGCGATGCTCTTTTCTACGGTCCTCGCGTCGCCGATCTTTTGTCCGGAGATCTTTTCTTCGCGATATAGCCGCGCCGTGTTTTGCGCGGTGAAGAAGAAGACCATAAGCGCCATTCCAGCCAGGCCGATGGTTC
>JBAUYE010000448.1:0-4895 GCA_049584615.1 Candidatus Sulfotelmatobacter sp. | reverse complement strand
CAGGATTGCCGAAGACGTATCCAGTGCGCGCGTAGTGATAGGCATACCAAAGAGCAAGCGGCATCGCAGGGATCAGCAGCGAGGCGATGCGCCGCACCGAACTGGCTCTCGACCCGCGGTCCTCGTTCTCCAGCCAAAGTTTGCGGAGCGAACTTTGGCGCGCAAGCAAGCCGAGGATCTCCCACCCGGCAAGGGCCATGGGAGCTAGAATCGCAGTTTCCTTCGCCAGGGCACCCAGCGCGAACCAGAACGTTGTCGCGATGGTTTCACCTTCCACATACGCCGCGAGACCCCAGAAGATAAGCCCCGCCGCGGCCAAATCCACCTGCGCCAGAGAGCTTTGAGCGAAGAACACGGGATACAGCGCGGTGCAAAGCGTGGACGCGACCGCAACCTGCGTGTTGGCCACCCGTTCAGCCAGCCGGAACAAACCGAGAAGCGAGAAGGCGGCGACCACCAGCATGGCCGTCCGCGTGACCAGAGGAACGTAGCCTACCACCTTCCACCAGAGCGCAAGCCAGGCCATCACCAGAGGTGGGTGCGCGTTGGAAACGGTGGAGTGAGGAATCAGGCTTCCCGTGAGCAGGAGATCGCGTGCGGCGGGAACGTAGTAACCACCTTCGTCCCAGAAGTAGGGTAACTGCAACAGAGGCGCGTGCAGCAGAAAGATAAATACAAAGATGACCGCGAACACGAGGGCCGGATAGGCGCCCGACCATCGCACTGGGCTACTCCGGTCGGACCGGTAATCTCTCAGAATCCCCCCTAGTGCACGGGCCCGGTCGGAGTCAGGCGCGGGTCGAGCTTGATCTCGCCAAAAGCGCTCTCGTACCCGGCCACGTTCTGCTGCAGCAATCCGAGCAGCGCCTTGGCCTGCTGCGGGCTGAGGTAGATGCCCTGGAAGTTGCGAATCTCCACTTGAGCTTCAGTCTGCTGTCGCAGGGTTCCGAACACCATGAAGAAGTCCCAGACATTCACCCGCATCTGCACGCTGTTGGCATAGGCCTCGCGGTAGTCGGCAGCATTGACCAGCTTGACGTTAGGTTGCGCAGGAAGGCTCATAGAAAAGCAGTGTAATGATTTGGGGGGCGTGAAGGGAAGGAGGGGCGCTGGAAATTATCCGTTTGACGAGAAAACTTCAGGGGAAAGTGATCGACCCCGGCGACCTCCGACCGACAAAAAATGTCACTCCGCTTACATTTTTCTGGCTTTCTGACCTTGAGTGGGGTG
Organism: Candidatus Sulfotelmatobacter sp.; assembly: GCA_049584615.1. GTDB lineage: Bacteria > Acidobacteriota > Terriglobia > Terriglobales > Acidobacteriaceae > Sulfotelmatobacter. The sequence goes on along the minus strand of JBAUYE010000448.1, from coordinate 3,665 downwards.
CCGCGAAAGGTCATGAACGTTAGCTACTTTGCTGAAACCAAAGGAGTTGTAGGATGTCACTACAGGTCTCGTCTGGCGTTCAAAGTGCGAGACTTGAAGCGTTCCTAAATTGGATTTTCTGGCGAGCACTCTATGACTCATAATCCCGATCACGGGGTCACTGAAGAAATCATTCTCCCCGATAACCTGCTCCCTCTGGGATCTGTGCTGGGCGAGGGAGTCACGCCGCTCGATGTCAGCATGGTGCTGGCGAAAGTGTTCAAGGTACAGTACGCCGAAGTCGCACTGCTACGCCTCGAGGGCGGCCTGCTCAAGTTCATTTTTCCTGAGCACCTGCGAACCACTGGAGCGATTCCGATTTCCAGCAAAGCGGTCGCCGCTCATACCGCGTTGAGCAAGAAGGCCGAGATTTTCAACAATTTTGCCCGCGTAAAGCATGCCAGCATCTTCGAGACCATCAAGCCGGTCGGATCCGAGGCGGATGAACCGGCGGCGCCCGCGCCCATCCAGAAACTGATGTCGGTGCCGATTCTGGATAACAAATTGACGGTGCTGGGTGTAATTCAAATCTCGCGCAAGGGACTGGACCCGCGCTTCACGCAGGACTTCAGCCGCGAAGATCTCCACGATCTGGAACTCGCCGCCGGGGTGCTGGCCGCCTCGCCCGTGATGCTCGAGAACTAAACGAGAACCTCAAAACTCAAATGGCCGCCGGCCTGGAAGGGTCGGCGGCCATTTGAGTTTTTAGTGCCTGTAGCGCTGAAATCCACTAGTGGCGTTAATCCTTGAGCCCGGCCACTTTTCCCCGCAAAACGGTTATCGAAGCTTTCGGCAACGTAAAATCAGTTTGCGACCCGCCCGCTATGGTCGTCGCGACCGGTGGATGATCCGGGTCCGCGTGGCTCTCGGGGCCGTCATTGATCCACACATACTGCGCGCTCCCGAAAGTCACGAATGTGACCGGCCCAGAAAAAGAAACATTCTGCTTGCTCCTGGAATCCTCAAACTGCACGCGCACCGTGTGCGGATTGCTCTCGTCGCGGTTCACCAGCATCAAAGACCAGTTTCCGTCAGGTCGATGCACCGCATACGAGGTAACCAACGCATTCCCCTCAGAGTCCGCAATACCAACCGAAGAAGGGAACATATGATGCACGCCAGAGCGATGCTGCACCCACTCCAGGTTAATCATGTGAGCCGCGAAGTAGGGCGAAGTGTATCCCTTGATGTCGTAGCCTCGATCAGGACCACCTTCGTCGGCAACAAAATTTGACCAGGAGGCCCAGCCCAGGCAACTTTTCTGAATGCCCTGCGGCTGAATCGGCGAGTGATAGAACGCCGCCCCTCCACCTTCAAAGAAAGAACCGACATTGTCTGCCAGCCATAGCGCGGCAAAAATTGTGGTCATGGGCCCAGTGAGCTCGGCGGCGAGGTGATTCTCGGTCACCATGAGCGGCACTTCTTTGGGTACGCCGTCGTCCCTCCACACCTGCAGGATGTGCTTCATCAACTGAGGCTCGGTATAGAGAGTTTTCCAGGTGATCGCACAGGCATCAAACGGATAGTGCTCGAACGACACGAACGCCAGGTCGGAGATGCGGCCGTGCGCCTTCAGGTAATCGATGAAACGTCCCATCCATGAAATCCGGCCCTGTGCGTCCGGCCAGACGCGAATGTCCTCATTCACTCCTTCGAAAATTGGTCCACCCAGCTTGAGTTTCGGATCGACTTTGTGAATGGCCGCGGCCCACTGAATGTACAGCGCCGCGTAATCTTCCGGCATGGCATGCTTGCCGTCAGGCTCCTCGCCTAGTTCGACGTATCCCAGGTTATAGCCACATTTCTCGACATAGGCAATTTCAGCGGCCGCATCGTCCGGAGTTCCGTAAAGCATGGTCACTGGAATCATTGCGGGAAGATTGTTGGTGAGCCCGCTGGTGAAGAAGATGTCGAAGCCGCTGTGCTGATAGCCGCCGGTGGCGTCCACGTCGGAAGCCGAGTGCCAGGGATCAATCGAAGACGAGCAGTAAGTGGTCGGCTTCTCGCTCATACTCTTCTGGACCTCGGCAAACGCGCCGCTGGAATCGACGGTTCCGACGCGAATCGATTGAATGGCGTATCCCACGCAGTTGCGGACGTCGTCCGATCCATGCAGATCGCAGGTGTTCGAGGATTCTGTCATCAAGACACGGACGTACTGTGTGTCGACGGGCACGTCGGCGAGCTTCAAATTAGCCGTTCCGCCTTGCGCGCTTTTTATTGCCCCCGCAGAAAAAGTCTTCCACTCGCCCTGCGGACCTGCATCGAAGTCGAGCGCGCGTTTTCCCACCCAGTACTCGACCTGATAGGTCGTGGCATACGGGCTGACCCATGCGATGCGAATGGCGTTTACCGGCTTTTCCGCCTGCAGATCGACGATCACCCATTGCGGATGCAGCGCGTCGCTTTCTCCCGTGAACTTGCTGGTGAGGTACGGGTTGCTTTTCCAGTAACTGAGATTGGGGCCTTGCAGCGGCCGGTCGCCGCTGGTCGAAAATCCGCGATGTGGCAGCGCGTAGGAAAGAATGTAGCGCAGCGGCTCCTTAAGCTCGGTGCTTCCGGTGAAGTACCCGCTCTTGTGCGCCGGATCACTCCACGTCCCGTTCTCAGTCCAATGCCACGCCGCCATCCGTAGCTCGGAATTGTTGCGATAGGTGATCGGTCCCCAGCCCGCCGACAGTGATTCCTCAATGATGTGCGGGGTATAAACTTTGTCGATCGCGTCATGCGAAAGAACGTCAATAGAACTGCCAAGAGCGCTGTCAGGATCGAAAGAGTTGATGGCGTGGCCCGGCGTAGCGTCGACGTGAACGGTCGCCGTCTGCGATTCCGCGGCGGATTGGGCAGGCGCAGGAGCGCCGTGCACGACCATAGAGAGCGCAGCGATAGCAAGGGCAGACCTTCTCAATCGCTTTCCATCTGCGCTTCGACGGAAATTCCACCTCGTAAACCGATCAAGCCGCATCGCATTCCTCCAGCTTGTTGCTAGGCTGTTAAAAGACATCCAACTCTCTAATGCGGCAGCGCGGCCTTTTCGAGGACTAGCCCCCGCGCCGCCTGCACCGCCTGCACCAGTTCCTGGGCTGCTTGCGTGATCTTCGCCAGATTCCCCTCGCGCAGAGCTGCTGCATTTACCAGATCTCCACCCACGCCCAGGGCAAACGCTCCGGCGGCAATGTAGTCGGCAGCGTTCGAGACACTCACTCCACCGGTCGGAATCAGCGCCACGTGTGGAAAAGGCCCCCTCAACGACTGCAAATACTTAGGGCCGCCAACATTGCCGCAGGGAAAAATCTTGATCAGCTTCGCCCCGTTGTCCTGAGCGTGCATAAGTTCGGTAGGAGTCAGCGCTCCGGGAATCGCCAGCTTAGCGCAGGCCTGCGCCACCGCAAGCACATGGGTCGATATTCCGGGACTCACCAGAAATTCTGCGCCCGCGCGAATGCATTGCTCGGCTTGTTCGCCCGTCGTAACCGTGCCCGCCCCGATTAGCGCTGCGTTGCCATGCTCACGCACCACATGCCGAATCACGGAGATCGCGTTGGGAACCGTCATGGTTATTTCAAGAATCGGAATGCCGCCGGCGCAGATGGCTTCCACAGCCCGGGTTGCGTCTTCAACCGTTG
>JBAUYE010000447.1:0-2148 GCA_049584615.1 Candidatus Sulfotelmatobacter sp. | reverse complement strand
GGATTGTCGTGAAAATCCGCGTGACGCTCGAATGCGCAGCAGCCTACTCGCTCGCCGTCGACGGTCATCCAGTACGATTCAAGATCGCCCCAGTCGTCCGGACTGAACCAATCGGCCCTCGGAAAAGCCGTGTGATCGAAGGCGACCAGCGCGTCTCTGTCTTTCGGCAGCACTGCCTTTTGAAAACTTATCTTCATATCGCGGGAGCCGAACGCAACGGCGTATTTCCGAAGGGGATCAATGTTTGCGCATTAGACGTATCGAACGCTCCGCCCGCCGGTCCGGCTCAGTCGGGGAGTATCTCTAGTATGGTATTGCGCTTGCCCCCTCGGCTGACACAAACAGTTAAGACACAGTTGACCGTTCGATGAAAATCCCTCGACCGACAAAACGACATTACAGCATACTGGTGCCCGGCTGGTGAAGCGGAGGCGGGCTCTGGTGGAGACCAACCCGCCGAGGAATAGCCGGCCGGAAACTCATCCAGACGATGAGCGGGGGCGTTGGCCGCAGGGCTGGCGCCTCCATCGGATGGAAAGATTTCCGGATGCCTCGGAAAACTCATAGAGAGATTTGCCGCGTAGCGGCCTCCTTTTCGAACCGGGCCGGCGGCATGTAGCCGAGAGCCGAGTGCAATCGCTTTTGGTTGTAGATCTTTTCCAGGAACTCGCGGATGGACGCGCGCGCGTCGGCCAGGTCGCGGTATTCGTTGCGCAGCACTTCCTCGTACTTGAGCGTTTTCATGAACGATTCGCAGGCCGCGTTGTCCCACGGATTGCCCTTGCGCGACATGCTGATTTCGATGCCGTGGGCTTTGAGCAGATCCGTGTAGTCGTTGCTGGCGTACTGCGAACCGCGGTCGGAATGATGCACCAGGCCGGGCTCGATGGCGCGGCGCGCGAGCGCCATGCGTAGCGCGGTGAGCGTGAGCGAATCTTCCATCGTGCGGTCCAGCGCCCAGCCGATCACGCGGCGCGAGTGCGCGTCCAGAATTACGGCCAGGAAGACGAACTCGTCGCGCAGCCGGATGTAGGTGATATCGGCCCGCCATAGTTGATTGATCGTGGTCGGGACCATGTCTCGGGCCAGGTTCGGATACACCTTGCGGGTGTGGTTGGAATCGGTGGTCACGACGAACTTGCGCTTGCGGACGCACAGCAGGTTGTCCTCGCGCATCAGCCGGTGGACGCGCTTCGGATTCACCGTCCAACCGCGCTCGCGCAGTTCGCGGGTCATGCGCGGCCGCCCGTAAGCCGGCCACTCCACCGCGATCTTCTGAATCACGTCGCGTAAATCCATGTCTGGATCCGGCCCCGGATCGGCGTCATCGAAGCGATAGAAACCGGACCGGGAAACCCGGCCCAGCTTCACCATACGTTCGATCGTAAGCTTGGCTCCGGCCTTCACTTCTTCCCGGACCTTTTGGTAGACGGCGGATTTCCAGTCAACGCCTGCAGCATCCGCTGTTGCTCGATGCGCTGCAAGCACCCCTTCAAAAAATCGATCTCCAGGGCCTGCTGACCGATCTTACGCTCGAGTTCGGCGACGCGCCCGTCGGCCCAGCGCAGCTTGCCCTGCCCCGGAAACACGTTGCCCGGCCCCTGGCGAATCTCACGCCGCCAGCGGTGCAGGACGTTGGGATTCACCTCCAACGCCCTCGCCACTTCGCCGATCGAACTCCCCCGTTCCAGCCGCTGCACCGCAGCCAGCTTGAACTCTTTCGTGAATATCCTTCTCGACAACCCCATGACTCAATTCTCCTTTGGATGGATTTTGAGTCTTAACTGGTTGTGTCAAAAATGGGGACAAGTCCAGAATCAAATGAAAACAACGGAGGTCAGAGATGACAAAAAACACGGTTAACGAGACAGAGCGGATGGTTGTCACAAGAGTTTTTGATGCCCCACGCGAATTGGTTTGGAAGGCGTGGACAGACCCGAAATATGCGATGCAGTGGTGGGGGCCGAAGGGTTTTACTGCGCCTTTTTGCGAGATGGATTTTCGCGTGGGAGGAAAATTTCTCTGCTGCATGAGAGCGCCGGATGGCCAGGAGTTCTGGAATGGTGGTGAATACCACGAGATTGTTTTGCATGAGAAGATCGTCTCCTCCATGTACTTTTCCGACCCGGATGGAAACAAGGTCGACGC
>JBAUYE010000446.1:0-2259 GCA_049584615.1 Candidatus Sulfotelmatobacter sp. | reverse complement strand
CGGTAGGGCTGACCGGCTGCGACCCACTGGCTTGAACGGCTCCGATGCCATCAATGGAAATGTCGGTGGCGTTAGAGGTTTGCCATGTCAGGGTCGCGGACTGGCCCGTTTGAATCGTATCCGGACTCACCGAGATAGAAGCGGTAGGCGATGCCGGCGGCGGCGGTGGTGGGGGCGGCGGCGGCGCGGTTTTCTTCTTGCAAGCACCGAGCATGAGAATAGCGGCCAGAGCGATGACGGTTGCGAGTACCTTCCAGGTTTGATGTTTCATGTTCTTCCTCTTCACGTTTAGATCCTCCTGCGGACCGGAAAATCGATTTCAACTTGCGACGAAGCGTTTTATTTCCAACTCCAGTCTGGTTGCGTATTACGTCCCGTAAAAGTCAGTTGATGGAGCTTGGTGCCATCGGCCAGCATCATCCAGATCTCTTCCTTCCCAGAGCGGCTGGACTGAAACACGATGTGGCGGCCATCTGGCGCCCAGAAGGGAAAGTCGTTGCGCCCGCCGTCGTGAGTCAGTTGCACCCACTGCTTGCTGGCGGTGTCCATCAGGTAAATGTCGGAGGAGCCAGGATCACCGGGGCCGTATTTCCGCGTCCACGCCATCGTGAGGAACTGGCCATTCGGCGCCCAGTTGGGCGAAACCGCGTAGCCCTGATCGGTCATGCGCTGCTGGTTGGTGCCGTCGGCCTCCATCGTATAAATCTGAGGCAATCCGGTGCGGCCGCTGACAAAAGCGATCTGGGAACCGGTCTTGCGGTTCCAGGTCGGCGAAACATCCGGGCCCTTGTTCGCCGTCATGCGATGCAGGTTGGCTCCGTTGGCGTCACAGATATAAATCTCGTTATCCCCCGTGCGCGAAGATGAGAACGCGAGGCGAATGCCGTCGGGCGACCAGGCAGGCGCCAGATTCGTGCCCCCGAAATGGGGAAAACTGACCAGCCGGTTGAGATCCATGGAGTACATCAGAATGTCCCAGCCCGACTTGGTCAAGGAACTAAAGGCCAGCCGGGAACCGTCCGGAGAGATGCGCGGGGAAAGAGAGATGGATCCGAGATGAGTGATTTGTCGCTGATTCGACCCATCGTAATCCATCACCCAGATTTCCTTGTGGCCGGAACGGTCGCTGACGAAATAGATTTTGCTCTCGGCAATGCCGGGGATGCCGCCGCCCAGACGCAGGATGATTTCATCAGCGAATTTGTGGGCGATCAGGCGGGCACCTTCATCCGTAGCGACGTCTGTGTATTGCTTGCCCAGCACTTGCGGAGACCCGGTGTTTTTGACGTCATACAGCCAGCCCTGCACGGTAATTTTTCCGCTGGCCGCGCCCAGGTTTCCAAAGGCCAGCATGGCGGCGTTGGGCGGAGGCACGTTCCACAGATCGAACGTGACGTCGGCGGGTTGCCCGGGAACCTGCAAAGGGTAGAAGCTCTTCGACACAAGTTCGACCACACCGGAGTTATCCAGATCGTTCCAGAAAGTATCGTTGAAAGTCTTCAGCAGGGCCGTGTTCTGAGGATCGCCGGTGGAAGGCTTGAAGTCGGGTACTGCGAGGCGGACTTTTTCGACACCCAGCGAAGTGCCGGTGCGGACCCAATCCTGAGCCCAGAGGAAAGAAGTGAGCGAACCGAGCAGAAGGAGCAAGCCGCTCAGAATCGGTGCGGCGGTTCGGACTAATCCTCGTCTGTGTCTGTCGTCCATCCGTGCGGAGCCGTTACGCGAACCCGGACAAAAAGATACTGTATACGACAATATCGTACCCCGATATGTTCTCATTGGCAAGTTACGATTAACCACGATCTATCATAATCACGAAATCTGTACTTCAGGAATACTCAGGTAGATGCTGCGTTCCTGCGAATAAATCCCAACACTAATTTTATGGATGCTCTGACACAGCTTTAGGGCGGCAAATTTATTTTTTACTATAATCGAACCAAAATTCCACCGAGACCTTGTTCCCGGAATAATCTTGGGGCAACGGTCCGAAAGTATCAATCCGCTCCACGGCGCGGACCGCAGACTGATCAAGCGACGGCACGCCGCTGGATTGCTCCACTTGCACGTTGAACGGGTGGCCATCCCGCGCGATGTCGAAGGTCACATAGACCCGCTGTGCGGTAGAAATTCCGGGATCGACCTCATACTTCAGCCAATTTTCCGAAACCTTTTCCTGGATGACTCGGACGTAGTAGGCGTAAAGACTGCCGAAATCACCCCCGCCTCCGTTGACGCCGAAACCTCCTTTTGCGCCGC
>JBAUYE010000445.1:0-5945 GCA_049584615.1 Candidatus Sulfotelmatobacter sp. | reverse complement strand
CCTTGCTCAAATCGCAACTGATGCAGCTCTGCGTCCACAACCGATGCCCAAACACCTTCCCACATCGCGGACACTTCCACTCCGTCAGCCACCACGCTCCGGCCAGGTACACCCCGACCCAACCCAGCAAGATCGCAGAATCGGCGGGCTCTCCCAGCTTCAGCTTGCCAATCATCAACCCCAGAAATATAAAGCTGAGAAAGAGCACCACCACCAGATTCCGCCGCGCCACATAGCTCCGCCAAGCACGGCGATAGGTTTCCACATCCTGCGGATTGCTTTCATCCGGCATCCGATCAGTTTTTCGTCGTTTCTCCATGAGCCTTCAATCTTACCGGTTCGATTTTGAAACATGTTCGGGAAGGGCACGGCTTAAGCCGTGCCGCTCAGATCAACTAATGATTCGGGCTTTAGCCCCTGAGGCACCGCATCCGCAGCAGACAACCGGTTCTACAGCTTATTCGCCTTCGGATTGCTCGGGTCCGAATAATCATAGAACCCGCGCCCCGTCTTCTTCCCATACCACCCCGCCATCACCAGCCGCTTGAGCAGCGGAGGCGACGCAAACCGCCGCTCCTTGAACTCATCAAACATCACCTGCGTAATGTAATAAGTAGTGTCCAACCCAACGAAGTCGAGCAAAGTAAACGGACCCATGGGATACCCGCACCCGAGCTTCATCGCGTTATCAATATCTTCAATCGACCCCACGCCTTCTTCATAAGCCCGAATCGCATCCAGCAAATAAGGCACCAGCAGCCGGTTTACGATGAAACCAGTCTTGTCCGAAGTCCGCACCGGAACCTTGCCCAGCTTTTTGCCAAACTCGTAAGCCGTCGTGTAAACATCATCGGCAGTAGCAATCGTCCGCACCACCTCCACCAGCTTCATTAGCGGCACGGGATTAAAAAAGTGCAGCCCAACAAACCGCTCCGGCCGCTTCACCGAAGTCAACAGCTCAGTCACCGAAATCGAAGAAGTATTCGAAGCAAAGATCGCCTCTTTCTTCACCACCCCATCAATCGACGCATACATCTTCTTCTTCTCATCCACATTCTCGATGATGGCCTCAATCACAATGTCGCAATCGGCCAGGTCGGTCTTGTTAGTCGTGCCATGAAGCCGCGCCCGGATCGCATCTTTCTGCGCGGAGGTGACCCCGCCCTTCTCCACCGGTCGCTCCGCAAACTTAGCCAAAGATTTCTCAATCCCGGAAAATCCCTTATCCAGAAACCTCTGCTCAACTTCCAGTACGGTCACGTCAAACCCAGCCATAGCGCAAACCTGCGCAATCCCGGACCCCATCAGCCCACAACCAAGTACGCCAACCTTTTTAATTTCCATAATGACTCCCGAATAAAGCGCCACGGATCGCACGGATTGCCACGGATAAATAAGTCTTAAGATCAAAGAATGAGGATTTTGCTTTTCATCCCTGCGAATCCGCGAAAATCCGCTTCTAAAAATTCAGCAGCGTCTCCACAATCATCGCAATCCCCTGCCCGCCGCCAATGCAGGCCGTAGCCAGCCCATACTTCTTCTTCCGCCGCCGCAATTCATATAGCAAAGTAATCACCAATCGAGTCCCGGTAGCTCCCAGCGGATGCCCCAAAGCAATCGCCCCACCATTCACATTCACCTTCTCGCGATCCAACCCCAATTCTTTTTCCACGCCCAGATACTGCGCCGCAAACGCCTCATTCACTTCAATCAAATCAATGTAGTCCAAAGAAAGCCCAGCCTTCTGCAAAGCAATCTTAGTAGCCGGCACCGGACCCCGCCCCATCACCTTCGGCTCGACCCCAGCCACGCCCCAACTAACAATCCGCCCCAGCGGCACCAGATTCCGTTTCCGCGTTTCCTCCAGCGACATCAACACCACCGCCGCAGCGCCATCCACAATCCCGCTAGCATTCCCCGCCGTCACCGTTCCACTCCGGCCGAACGCAGTCTTCAATTTCGCCAGCCCTTCCAAAGTAGTCTGCGGCCGCCGGTGATCGTCCTCGGTGAAGGATTCCCCGGTACCTTCACCCTTGGAATTCTTCAGCGGCACCGCAACCAACTCCTCCTGAATGCGTCCTTCTTTGTAAGCCGCATCCGCCTTCTGCTGCGAGCGCAGCGCAAACTCGTCCTGCATCTCCCGCGTAATGCCGTGTTCCGACCCATAAAGCTCAGCCGTATTCGCCATGTAAGACCCGCAATAGCTGTCGAGCAGCGCCACCATCAGCGAATCTTCCAGCTTCCCGCCCGGAGCCAGAGTAAATCCATCGCGCCCGCGAATCACAAACGGAGCCTGCGACATGGCTTCCATCCCGCCCGCCAGCACAATCTTCGCCTCATCGACCATGATCATCTGCGCCGCCGACACAATCGACTGCATCCCCGACCCGCACAGCCGGTTCACCGTAAGCGCCGGAGTCTCAATCGGCAGCCCCGCCCGCAGCCCCACATGCCGCGCCCCATACAAAGCGTCGCCCGAAGTCTGCTGCGCGTTGCCGAACACAACATGGTCGAATTCCTTCGGATCAACCCCGGCCCGCTCCATCGCTCCCTTAGCCGCAACCGCGCCCAACTCCTGCGCAGTAAAGTCTTTCAACTTCCCGCAATAGCGCCCAAAAGGCGTGCGCGCCCCGCTGACAATCGCAATATCACCCGTCTTCAACATGATTTTCCTGAAAGAATCGCTTGATAAGAGCGCATCAGAGTAGATAGAAAACACTGATGCAGACTGGTTAGTGTAGCAGCGCCCGAACAGATTTGACCAATAACCGAATCACCGGAGAGCGTGTAGTTTTCGGACATGCCCATGTGGGGACAGCCGCCCTCGGCTGCCTGCCCTAAGCGAAGCCGGAGGGTCCGTTCGAGCGCAGCTCGATGCTTTTTCTGCGCCCGACCAAGGAGGAATTCGAATGGAACAACGCGTAAGCCTGATCACCCTCGGAGTGTCAGACCTAACCCGCAGCCGCGAATTCTACGAGCGCATGGGATGGCGCCGCTCCATGGCAAAAGCCGAAGGCATCGTATTCTTCCAAACGGGAGGCATGGCGCTAGCCCTCTACCCGCGACACGAGCTGGCAAAAGATGCAACCATAGCGCCCGAAGGCCAAGGCTTCAACGGTGTAACGCTGGCCTACAACACCCGCAATCGCAACGAAGTGGATTCAGTGCTAAAAGAAGCCAAGGCCGCCGGAGCAAAGATTCTAAAGCCCGCACAGGAAGCCTTCTGGGGAGGCTATTCCGGTTACTTCTCCGACCCGGATGGTTTTCTCTGGGAGGTCGCCTGGAATCCAGAATTCGCGATCGCAGAAGATGGGAGCATCCGACTTCCGGATTAGCCACGATGGGATCGGGAAGGGCACGGCTTCAGTCGTGCCGTCCAGAACACGAACGCGGGCTTTAGCCCCTGAGGAAACCGGCTACGCCACAGCCCCCGTAGCCCGAGCCGCCCCGAGCGCCACAATCTTCCCATGCCCTTGCCCAAGCGAAGTAGCCAGCGCATGCTCCGCGCGATTGATCACTTCCGTCACAATGTCTACCGGATCGTAACTCTCCTTCACCACGGCCTCAGCCAGCCCCGCCGAGAATTCCATGGCGTGGCCTTTCGTCGCGCCCTCTTTCGCCGGCAGATGCACTCCCGCAATGATCTTGCGCAATTTCTCGACAGCCATCATCGCTTCTTTCTCCGCCGTATCCCCGAGAATAATCGCGATGGTCGTAGTGTCATAGCGAAACGCCAAATCGTTGGTCCGGATGTTCGCCGCAAACTGTTGCCCAATCTTCTCCATCGCGCCTTCCACCGCAGCCTCGCCATATTCCTTGATCAGCGCGGCGCTCCGCCCAAACTGCATCAGCAGCACCGAAAGCGGCGCGGCATTTTGCACCGCCCGCTTGCTCTCCGCGAGCAGCAAATCAAGATAAGAGCCTCGCTTCAGCAGCCCCGATTTCTCTTCCGTCACCGAAAGATTCTTCACCAGCCGCCGCAGCCCGGCATTATTCAGCGCAATCACCATCTGATCGGCCAGCGTCTTCAGCACCACCGCATCAGTATGCGGCCAGGTCCGCGGCTTGTTGTGCATCAGCGCCAGCACGCCCACCGAATCCTCGCCATTGCTAAGCGGCAACGCCAAAATCGCCGACGTTCCCAGCTCCGCCAGCGCCTTGTGTGCCGTCTTCAGCTCCGCACTCTTCTGCGCGTCGGCAATAATAATCGGCTCCGTCGAGCCCATATCCTGCAGCGCGATGAGCACTTCCTTGATCGCCCCGGAACTCCCGGCTTTTACTCCACGCCCGCAGAACTCCTGCACCGCGGTCGGCGGCGATCCGGGCGTCCGCATCAAAGCCACACAACGCGAGATCTCCCAGTGCCCACCAATCTCGTTCACTGCCGTGGTCAGCACCGCCGGCGCCGTAGCCTGGTGATACAGCTTGCGCGTGATCTCCGCCACTCGGGTAACGTTCCGCATCTCCGCCGCCGGATCGGGCACCGGCGCAGCCGCCGCCGCCGCAGCCGGTGCAGCAGCCCCAGCCGTAGCCGCAGCCGGCAACGGCGTCGACCCCGCATAACTCGGCGTCATCCCCGCCGCCATGTACAACCGCTGCAAATCTTCGTTGCGCTCTTCTTCGCGCGGAAACAGTTCCTGAATCCTCTGCAGCCTCTCGACCGCTTTGTTCCGCATTCCGTACTGCACCAAAATTTCCGCCTGCAGCATCAGATCCTGCAACGTCGAGGCCCCCAAAGTCGCTTCTTGCGCCTGCGCCGACTCGACCGCCGTATTGCTCTGCGTAAACCGCGCCGCGATTGCCTTAAACTTGCTCTCGTCAATCTTGCCGTTCAACATATCCAGCCGTTTCTTGTGGCCGGATTCATACGGGTCCACTTCCGCCGCCCGGTCCAGGCATTCCGCGGCCTTCGCGAAATCTCCCGTCCCGCAATACACATCAAAAAGCTTCAGCAGAGTCTGGCAGTAGTCGCCTTCCCGGTTCGAAGCGTTGAACAGTTCGCCCAGAAACTCCAGCATTTCCGGCGATGCCTTCCGCGCCGCCGTAACCTCCTGCATCACCGCCACAAACTGCCGCCGCTCGCCTTTTTTCGCCTGGAATTGCCCCAGCTTGCGCGCCAGTGCCACGGCAGCCTCATCCTGATCCGCATCCGCCAACTGCCCAATCAGCGCCGTCACCTGTGCCATCCGGTTGGGATTCTGCTCAAACAGTTGCCACACCAGCGGCTCCGCATCGGCATAGCGCCCCGCCGCCAGCAAAGCCTCCGCATAAATTTCCCGCAGTTGCGGCGAATTCTTCCCCGCGTTGATCTGCGCCTCGAGAATAAAGATCGCAGCTCCCACCTGCCCCTGTCCCAACAGGCTCTTGCCGTAAGCCAGCGTGATCTCTTCGTCCGAGGAATCTTCCTGATAAGCGCGCTCATACCACTGCGCCGGATCGCCGCCCGCCGTCGCAGCCAGCTGTGCCACCCGCTTGAACGCCGCTGCCGCAGCCTTGCTATCGCCCAGTTCCGACGACAATTCTGCAACCCGCAGGAAATTCGCCTGTACCGGCTCCAGCGCCACCACTCGCCCCAGAACTTCCAGCGCGCCATTCTTGTTCCCCAGCTTCGCCAGATCACTCAACGCGGATTCATAAGTGCCCACCGCCAGCTTTTTGTTCGATCCCTCCAGCAACTGCCCAAAGCGGAATTTCTGCTCCCAGGTCGGACTGCCATGCCGCGCCAGCTTCTTATAAGTCAGGCTCGCCCGCGTAGCGTCTTCCGCCTTCACCTGCCGCTCAAACAATTCTCCCAGCAGATTCACCGCATCGCGGGTCCGGTTCTGCGACAAACACAAATCGGCCGCCAACTGCCGCACCGTATCGTTTTCCGGATCCTCGCGCAGAGCGAGCAGATATTCTTCCAGTGCCTCAGCAGCCTTCCCCTTCTGCAGCAGCTTTTCCGC
>JBAUYE010000444.1:0-19694 GCA_049584615.1 Candidatus Sulfotelmatobacter sp. | reverse complement strand
GTGGAAGGCCGACTGCTGTCGTCGTCGTGCGCGCCGGGGCCGGGCCATCCCCGTCATGCGCCCATGCTGCGCGAGCTGCGCCGCATCTTCGAGGCCAATGCTATTGAGGGCCGCGCCGTTTTCGAATACAAGACGCGGTTGTATTTTGGACGGCTGCGACGCGAGTAGACTGCAAGTTCGCGTTTCCCTGACTGTTTAGTTTCTGGGAGCTTTCTTAGAGAACATTCCTGGAGAACAATGCCCGACGAAAAATCTTTTCACATGACGCCCGACGAATTCCGGCGCCACGGCCACGCCGTGGTGGATTGGATCGCCGACTACCACTCCCGGATCGAGTCGTTTCCGGTGCTCTCGCAGGTGAAGCCGGGAGAGATTCGCGCATCGCTGCCGGCAAATGCTCCGGCGAAGGGCGAGCCGTTTGATGCGCTGATGAAAGACGTGGAGAAACTGATTCTGCCCGGAGTCACGCACTGGCAGTCGCCGAACTTCTTCGCCTACTTCCCGTCGAACGGGTCCGGCCCGGGAATTCTCGGCGATCTTCTCTCTTCCGGGCTGGGCGTGCAGGGTATGCTGTGGTCGACCAGCCCCGCATGCACGGAACTGGAAACGCACGTGCTCGACTGGCTGGTACCCATGCTCGGATTGCCGGAGAAGTTTCTTTCGTCGAATACCGGCGGTGGAGTTATTCAAGATACAGCCTCGAGTGCCGCGCTGTGCGCCCTGCTAGCCGCGCGCGAACGCACTACGAACTACGCAAGCAATCAAAAAGGTTGCGATGGCCGGATTGTTGCTTACGCGTCTTCACAGACGCACTCGTCGCTCGAAAAAGCGGCAATGATTGCCGGCATGGGCGTCTCCAACCTGCGGTTGATTGAAGTGGACGAAAACTTTGCCATGCGCCCGGAGGCTCTCGCCCGCAAGATTGACGCCGACAAGAGCGCTGGGCTGCTTCCGTGTTTTGTGTGCGCTACAGTCGGTACTACCTCTTCGAATGCGATGGATCCGGTCGCTCTGATCGCTGAGGTCTGCCGCGAGCACAATCTTTGGCTGCATGTCGATGCCGCGATGTCGGGGACGGCTGCGCTCTGCCCGGAGTTTCGCCATCTGCAAGGCGGCGTCGAGTTCGCCGACAGTTACTGCTTCAATCCGCATAAGTGGATGTTCACCACCTTCGATTGCGACTGTTTCTGGGTTGCCGACCGCAGGGCGCTTATCCGGACGCTGAGCATCCTGCCCGAATACCTGCGCAACCAGGCCACGGAATCGGGCGCGGTGATTGACTATCGCGACTGGCAGATTCAGCTCGGCCGCCGCTTCCGCTCGCTCAAGTTATGGTTCGTGATCCGGCACTACGGCGTCGAAGGCCTGCAGCACCACATCCGCCGCCACGTCGAATTGGCGCAGGGGTTCGCGCAGTGGGTTCGCGAGGACTCCCGGTTTGAACTGGCCGCGCCCGTGCCTTTGAACCTGGTCTGCTTTCGACACAAAGCTGGGGACGCGGCGAATCAAACGATCATGGAGCGTCTGAACCGCAGTGGAGATCTCTTTCTCACGCACACCAAGCTCGACGGGAAGTTCACCCTGCGCTTGTGTGTCGGCCAGACTAAGACTGAGGCTCGGCACGTGGAGAAGGCTTGGAAGAGGATTTGCGAGGAAGCGGAGAAGCTAACGGTCGTGGCGTAATTCCAGGCCCTTCCGTTCCTTAGTCCGCGGGCATGGGCGCTGGACGCGCCATTGCGGGACGGGCTTTCGCCATGGTTGAAGCATCGGGCGTTTCCAGCCACTTGCGTATTTCGGGCAGAACTTTTTTCGTGGCGATTTCGCCAGCGGTAATCAGTTCGCCCGCGCGCTTGAAATCGTCGTAGGCGAAACCGGCTACGTCGGGCTCTATGATCACATCGGCGGCGCCTCGCCAGAGATGGCTCATCTGGTCCTGAGCGATGGCGAAGGATTGTCCGATCACGTCGAAGAGATGGCGCGGCGCGCCGTCTTTCGACCACTGTCCGCGCAAATGAACGGCGATCACGCGGTCGGCGCCCATTTCGTGCAACGGCGAGGTGGGCACGGGATGCGAGAGCATGCCATCGACCAGCCAGCGCCCGCGAATCTCGACCGGCAGAAACATTCCGGGATAGGCGCAACTGGCGCGCACCGGATCGACCATGGAACCGGAATGAAAGACCACGCCTTCGCCGGTATTGAAATCGGTTGCGGTAATGCCTAGAGGAATGCACAGCTCTTCGAACGTCTTCACCTTCAAGGTGCGGTTCAGGAACTGCACCATGCGGTCGTTCGAGGCGAAGCCGAAGCGGGAAACGGTCCAGCGGGCGAAGGTGGTAAAACGAACCGAGTGCGCAACTTTTTCGAGTTCCTCGATGGTAAGCCCGCTGCAGTAACAAGCTCCGATCAGCGCTCCCACGCTGGTGCCGGCGATTATGCGGACTGGAATTCCTTCCTGTTCGAGGACCTTCAGGACTCCGATGTGGGCCATGCCGCGGGCAAAGCCGCCGCCGAGCGCCACTCCGATGGTGGGAACCCGCAGTTGAGGCGGGGCGCCCTTGCCGGATAGTTCCCGTCCAAAGGCCTGTACTGACCGGATGATCCTGCCTAGACTTTTCACCGCAAACCCCACGTCCCTCGCGGGAACTCGCGCTTACCGCTTACTTATAGGATGCCACGATCTCGCGGAACGCTGCAGAGCACGTTGGTGCCATTTAAGTTACGGGACGTGTCTGGTGGGTGTTACCTGGGTGTTACCCCTTCCCCGGCAGGGATGACTAACTCCTGTAATCCTGCTAACTTGCCGGTTATGGTGCGGGAGATATCGGCCGGCGGGGTGGTCGTCCGGTTCCGGGAAGGAGGCTGGTGGATGGCCGCAATCGAGCCGGCTGGCGCTCCTGCGAGTTCTACAACCGGCAAATCTGATCGCGCAGCCAGCCGGCCAAAGACGGTGCTGGCGCTGCCCAAGGGGTTGGTGGATCCCGGCGAGAAGCCGCTGGAAACGGCGCTGCGCGAGGTTTATGAGGAGACCGGAGTTAAGGCGGAGCCGGTCACTAAGCTCGGCGACAGTAAATACGTGTATACACGCACCTGGGAGGACGGAGCGCGCGTGTTCAAAATCGTGAGTTTCTACCTGATGCGCTACCGCTCCGGCCGCGTCAACGACATTGCGCCTGCGATGCGCGTTGAGGTGGCACGCGCCAGCTGGGTGAGGCTGGAAGAAGCTGCCGCGCTGCTGGCTTACAAGGGAGAGAAACAGATGGCGCGGCGGGCGCTGGAGTACGTGGAAGCACACGCCGAACTTTAGAGGGGGCAGCGTCGTCGAATTCCCTCGAGGCGCCGTCATCCCGCATAATGGTTTCATGTCTGTTCGCCGAGTGCTGAGTTCTGCGTTCTCTCGTCAGCTGCCCTCGCTGATTCTTTGTGTGTTGTTGCTGCTGTCGCATGTGGCGGCCAAGACTCGAGCTTCTGCCTTGGACGCGGGCTATGTCCCCGCACTCGCTGCGGCCAATCACTTTCTTCAGGCATGGCAGTCTGGCGACGTCGAAAGCGGGACGGCGCTGCTCAGCAGCCATGCCAAGCAAGCTGTTACTACGGACGGAGTCGAGAATTTTTTCTCAGAGCACTTGCCCGCCGCTTATGAAATCGAACGGGGCAAGCGGCTGAAACGCGGACGGTTTGAGTTTCCGGTCGTCCTGGTCACGGAGACGGCAGGAGACACCCGCGTCCACCGCCACTTTTCCAGCATTATTGTTGTGAACACTGGCAACAATGACTGGGCGGTGGATAAACTGCCATAGGCGGTGTTCTCTACGTTCTCCATGGTTAAGTTTTTATCGAGGCTGATTGATGAAACTCATTAATAAAGTCGCGATTCTCGGCGCCGGAACCATGGGCGCCCGCATCGCCGCACATTTTGCCAACGCGGGCGTTCCCAGCTATCTGCTCGACATCGTTCCTGGGGACATTGCGCCCGGCGCGGGCTCGGCGGCGCGGAACAAGATTGCCGCTGCAGGTCTCGACGCGGCAAAGAAATCCAAGCCCGCGGCGTTTATGGATGCTTCTCTTGCGCGCCTGGTTACCGTGGGCAATTTCGATGACGACTTGAAGAAGCTGGCGGAGGTCGACTGGATCATTGAGGCCGTGGTCGAGAATCTCGAGCTGAAGCGGGCGCTACTACGAAAAGTTGAAGCTGTGCGAAAGCCGGGTACTATCGTTACCACCAATACGAGCGGCCTTCCTGTTGGAAAAATCGCGGAGGGGTTCTCCGACGACTTCCGGCGTTCTTGGTTCGGGACGCACTTCTTCAATCCGCCGCGCTACATGCGCTTGCTGGAACTCGTTCCCACGCCGGAAGCGGATCAGGCTGCGATCGACGCGGTCTCGCACTTCTGCGACGTGCAGCTGGGCAAAGGGGTGGTGCTCGCCAAAGATACGCCCAACTTCATTGGCAATCGCATCGGAACATTCTCCGTGTTGAATGTTATGCGCCTGATGCAAGAGATGGACCTGACTATCGAGGACATTGACGCACTGACGGGAGAGGCCGTCGGTTGGCCGAAGTCGGCAACTTTCCGCACGATCGATCTCGTCGGGTTGGACGTTCTTGGACATGTGGTCGGCAATATGACCGCGAATGTGCACGATGAGCGCAGCGATCTTCGCCTGCCCGGCTTCTTCACGAAGATGATCGAGCGGAAGTGGCTGGGCGATAAGACCAAGGGCGGTTTTTACAAGAGAGCAAAAGGCAGCGAAGGCAAGGAAGACGAGCGTCTGGCGATCGACTGGAAGACACTTGAATACCTTCCCCGGCAGAAGCCGAAGTTTGCGGCGCTGGACACGGCTAAGAATATCGAGGACACGGGCGCGCGGCTGCGCATGCTGCTTGGACTCGAAGGCAGCGGTCCGCAGAAAGGCGACAAGGCGGGAGCGTTCTTGTGGTCCTCGTTGTCTGATTTGTGGACGTACTCGGCCAACCGCGTGCCTGAGATTTCTGACTCGATTGTGGAGATCGACAGCGCGATGCGCCTTGGCTTCAGCTGGGAATTGGGGCCGTTTGAGCTGTGGGACGCTGCAGGGGTCGAGGCCACCGTCACTCGCATGAAGAAAGAAGGCAAGCCGGTGGCGGCGAACGCTGAGAAGTTGCTGGCATCCGGCGAGAAGTCATGGTATGGCGACGATCCGAAGACTCCGTCAGGGCGCTTTTATTTCGACCTGGCCTCGGGAAGCCGGAAGCCGGTTCAAGTTCCTGCCGGCGTCTGGTCGGTAAGCGTTGCGAAGAAATCCAACGGCGTGGTGAAGAAGAATTCCGGCGCGTCGCTCGTTGATCTCGGCGATGGCGTCGCCTGCATCGAGTTTCATTCGAAGATGAACTCGCTCGGAGCCGACATCGTTGGCCTCATTCTGCAGACCCTTAAACCCGGCGGTCCCGGCGACGCGTTCGACGCCTTCGTCATCACTAACGATGCCACGAATTTTTCGGTCGGTGCCAACCTGATGCTGCTGCTGATGAGCGTGCAGGAAGAGGAGTGGGACGACGTGGACCTCGCCATCCGGCAATTCCAGGGCATAACGCAGGCCATCAAGTTCTCGCCGAAGCCGGTGGTGGCCTCGGCGTTTGGATTGTGTCTGGGCGGAGGCACGGAAATCTCGCTGCACGCGGCGGCTCGCCAGCCTCACGCCGAGCTTTATACCGGGCTGGTCGAGGTCGGCGTTGGCCTTCTGCCCGGAGGCGGAGGCTGCAAAGAGATGCTGCTGCGCGCCGTCGATGGCGCTGCTGCTGCGCGTGGCGGCAAGGGTTCCGGAGACGGGCTTGCTGGATCGGTCGAAATGCTGAAAGCCATGAAGCGGGCGTTTGAAGCCATTGCTACGGCGAAGGTTGCGACCTCCGCAGACGAAGCTCGGGGCCTCGGTTTCCTTCGCGACAGCGACCGCATCACCATGAATCGCGAGCGCGTGCTTTCCGATGCCAAGGCTCGCGCTCTGGAACTGGTTCGTGCCGGCTACGAGCCGCCGGTGCCTCGCACCGACATCCCCGCGCCTGGCGAAGGGCTTCTGGCCACGCTCAGGATGGGCGTGCACATGATGCGTCAGGGCGATTACATCACCGATTATGAAGTGAAGCTCGGGACAAAGATCGCCGAAGTGCTGTGCGGAGGCAACGTTACGCCCGGCACGCCGGTCAGCGAGCAGTACATCCTCGATCTCGAGCGCGAGGGTTTCAAGTCACTTTGCGGCGAGAAGAAAACGCAGGAGAGGATTCAGTACACGCTGAAGACGGGGAAGACGCTGCGGAATTAGCCGTTGCCTTTTCTCCAGGGATTTCTTGCCTGCTACAATTTGCCTCATGCGAAAACTTTTGCCGGTTGCCGTGTTTATTGGGTTTGGCATCCTCATGTTTCCAGCCTCGTTCGCGAGCGCCCAAGCCGGGGATTCTCCTCAAAAAGAGGTTCCTCCGGACGTTCCGGATGCGATTCAGGCGCCCGCAGGCGAAGAAGTTGTGCTGCTCGCGCATGCGACCGGATCGCAGATCTACACCTGCCAGGCCACGGCCGATGGCAAGTTCAGTTGGACGCTCAAAGGGCCGGACGCGGAGTTGCGTGATCGAAAAGACAAAGTGATCGGACAACACTTTGCCGGTCCCACGTGGAAACTGAAAGACGGCAGCGAAGTGACTGGGAAGGCCGTTGCCCATGTCGATTCCCTTGATGCTCAATCAGTTCCCTGGCTGCTGGTGAAGGTGGTTACTCATTCAGGTAACGGTCAGCTCGCTAGCGTGACGAGCATTCAACGCGTTCACACGCACGGCGGCCAACCCCCGGCCGAGGGTTGCGATGCGGCTCATCGTGACGCCGAAACCAAGAGCGCCTACACCGCTGACTATTACTTCTATGCTCCGGCGAAGTGAAGCCACTGCAGGGTGCTGAGCATCCAATTAGGTGATCGCTAAAAACGAATTACCGAGAAACGAGAATTCTTATGCGAGAAGTTGTCATTGCCTCTTCGGTCCGCACCCCGGTAGGGCGCGCTCACAAGGGCGCGCTGCGCGCGACCCGTCCCGATGAACTAGCCGCCGTCGCTATCAAAGGCCTGCTGGAACGCGTTCCGCAACTCGATGTCAAGGAGATCGAAGACGTCATCCTCGGCTGCGCGACGCCCGAGGCTGAGCAGGGGATGAATGTGGCCCGCATCGCTTCCCTGCGCGCTGGGCTGCCGGTAGAGGTTTCGGCGCTTACCATCAATCGATTTTGCTCGTCGGGACTGCAGGCGATTGCCATGGCCGCTGAGCGCATTATGAGCGGTGGGGCGGAGGCGATAGTTGCCGGCGGCACCGAGTCGATGACTATGATTCCGATGGGCGGGCACAAAGTTTCGCCGAATCCCTGGCTCGTCGACCATTATCCCGACGCTTTTCTCAACATGGGCCTCACCGCTGAGCGAGTGGGCCAGCGCTTCGGCATCACGCGTGAGGCGGCTGATGAATTCTCTTTGCGCAGCCATCAGAAGGCGCTGGCCGCGATCCAGGCTGGCAAGTTCGATGACGAAGTTGTGCCGGTGCCCGTGAGCTTTACTACTCCCAATGGATCGAAGCCTAAGCGCCGGGAAATTGTTTTCAAAATGGACGAAGGTCCGCGCGCCGATACCTCACTCGAAGCTCTGCTCGCGCTGAAGCCCGTATTCCACGCGAAGGGCACGGTGACTGCCGGAAATTCTTCGCAAACGTCAGACGGCGCAGCCGCGGCGGTGGTGATGTCTGCTGAACGGGCGAAGGCGCTAGGCATCAAGCCGCTGGTGCGCTACGTTTCCTTTGCCACGGCCGGATACAAGCCCGAAGAAATGGGACTGGGGCCGGTGTTCGCAATTCCGAAGGCTCTGAAGATGGCCGGGTTGAAGCTCTCCGATATCGATGTGATCGAATTGAACGAAGCCTTCGCCGCGCAGGCGCTGGCGGTGATGAAAGAAGCGGGGCTCGACCCGGAGAAGGTGAATCCCAACGGCGGCGCGATTGCGCTTGGGCATCCGCTGGGCTGCACCGGAGCCAAGCTGACGGCCACCATTATCCGCGAACTTAAGCGCAGCAACGGGCGTTACGGCCTAGTCACGATGTGCGTCGGCGGCGGCATGGGGGCGGCGGGGATATTCGAGAACCTGCAGTAACACGGCGGAGGATTGAACGTTCGCCCCAGCCAGGCCTACGGCGGACACAGCTCTTGACTCGCGCCACTACCTGCCCGTTTCGTAATCCACAAATTCGACGGACGGAGCTATAATCAATGCCAGCGAGGTAGCCTTATGTCGATCTTCCGACTCTTGCCGTTTTCGCTGCTGATCGTATCGGGCATCGCGTCAGTGGCAGCGCAATCTTCGACAGAGAGGAATCAAGTCGTGGTTCCGTCGCCAGTCTCCGGGCAGCCAAACCCTTCGGGCAGCATCGATCTTCTCTCTCCAAAGCTGAACCCTGATCTGAACCCACAGAAGCCGCTTGATCGCATTCATATCGAAGAATACAGTCCGCGGTTGGCCCAGCTTGATTCGCCGCATGTTTTTCTTTTTGACCCCGGCTGGCAGGGGCAGGACGGTACTCTATGTTACGCGATCCGCGGCTACAAGGTTGCCCGTGACGATCCGGACTCGGATTCGACGCACGCCGCCGGGTATTCCACTTGCCAGCCAGCGACACGCTTCCACGTGCACACTGGCGACGAGCGAGTGCTTGCGCCGAGGCCGTGAGTGGACCGCGGAGTGTACCGAAGCTCCAAGACATTGGCCGGTTCAGGAATAAAACACCGCGAGCAGGTTCAGCCCTATCAATCACGCCCAGCACGAATTAGAATAAGGTGTAGTCTTCTCTTCGTCCTCCGCGCACTCTGCGGCTTCCAGATAGAGGTTAAAACATGGCCACAACCGTAGCAGCACCTAAGACCAGAATCGCTGGCGGCAGCTTCCTGCTTGAGTCCCGCCGCCCTGACGAAGTATTTACTCCGGAAGATTTCACCGAGCAACAACTGTTGATCGGGCAGACTGCGCAGGAATTCACGGTCAACGAAATCCTGCCGAACGCGGAGAAAATGGAGCACAAGGACTTCTCCATTTCGCGCGCTTTGTTGAAGAAGGCTGGAGACCTGGGATTAAGCGGCGTCGAGATCCCCGAAGCTTACGGCGGCCTCGAAATGGACAAAGTGACCGCCGCCGTCATCGCCGACCACATCGCGCAGTACGCTGGCTTTGCGACGACCTGGGGCGCACACACTGGAATTGGCCTGCTGCCGCTGGTTTACTTCGGCACAGAAGAGCAGAAAAAGAAATATTTGCCGCGTCTGGCGGCCGGCGAACTCGTTGGCGCGTATGCCTTGTCCGAGGCATCTTCCGGTTCCGATGCACTGAATTGCCGCGCTCGGGCTCAGCTTTCCTCCGACGGCAGGCATTACATCCTCAACGGCGAGAAGATGTGGATTACCAACGCCGGCTTTGCCGATCTGTTCACCGTTTTTGCCAAGATCGATGGCGAGAAATTTACCGCGTTTCTGGTCGAGAAGACTTTTCCGGGTATTTCTGTCGGCAGTGAAGAGCACAAGCTGGGCATTCGCGGCTCTTCCACTTGTCCCGTCATTTTGAACGATTGCAAGGTCCCCGTGGAAAACGTGCTGGGCGAGATCGGCAAGGGCCACATCATCGCCTTCAACATTCTGAACGTCGGCCGCTTCAAGTTGGGCGCCATGTGCGTGGGCGGGGGCCGGGTATCGCTCGAACACGCTATCGGTTACGCCAAGCAGCGCAAGGCTTTCAATAAAGTCATCGCTGACTTCGGTCTGGTGCGGGAAAAGATCGCCAACATGGCTACGCTGATTTACGTGGGCGAATCGGCGATCTACCGGACGGTTGGCATGATGGACGGTGCGCTGAATGAAGTCGACAAGTCGGGTGCTGAGGCGATGAAGGAAACTCGCAAGGCCATCGAGGAATATGCGGTGGAGTGTTCCATCATCAAGGTGTGGGCGTCAGAGATGGTCGGCTACGTGGTCGATGAGACTCTGCAGATTTATGGCGGCTACGGCTTTGTCGAAGAGTATCCGGCAGAGCGCGCTTACCGCGACGCCCGCATCAACCGCATCTTCGAAGGCACTAACGAAATCAACCGGCTCATCATTACGGGATTCCTGCTGAAGCGAGCCATGAGCGGGCAGTTGCCGCTGATGCCGGCCATCAAGAAGCTGATGGATGAAGTGCTCTCAGGGCCTTCGATGAGTGAAGACCTTGAGGGAGCTCTTCCTGAAGAGCGCAAACTCGTGAACCAGGCCAAGAAACTCGGCCTGTTCGCGGGCGGTGCGGCCACGCAAAAATACATGCAGGCGATTCAGGACCAGCAGGAGATCATGGGCGCCATCGCCGACATGACG
Source organism: Candidatus Sulfotelmatobacter sp. (assembly GCA_049584615.1). Classification (GTDB taxonomy): domain Bacteria; phylum Acidobacteriota; class Terriglobia; order Terriglobales; family Acidobacteriaceae; genus Sulfotelmatobacter. The sequence goes on along the minus strand of JBAUYE010000444.1, from coordinate 9,297 downwards.
ATCGAAACCTACGCGATGGAGTCGGCGGTGTTGCGCGCGCAGAAGATCGCAGAGACGAAAGGCGAAGCGGCGGCCGCGCTTCCCATCGCAATGACTCGCGTCTATCTCTCGCAGGCAATGGAGAAGGTGGAGTCCGCGGCCAGGAAGGTGATCGCAGCCGTGGCCGACGGTGACATGCTTCGCACTCAGATTGCGATCCTGCGCCGGCTTGCCAAGCATGAGCCCTTCAACACCATCGAACTGCGCCAGCAAATCGCGCAGAAGATGATCGAGCGCGGGAAGTACACGTTGGCATAGATCTTCTGAGCATCGTGGCCTCCGTGGTTACTGGCTCTTCTTCAACTCCTCCATCACACTCTGGATCAACTCTTTCGCGTCGGTCAGGCTCTTCATGATGATCTGGATGTCCATCACCGGCTTGCCGGGCCAGCGCTGGCTCTGGCAATAGACGCCGTGCTGGCCGACCAAAGCCATTGCATCGGTGATCGTGTCCATGGTCACGGCCAGCCGCCCGCGGGGCACGCCCATCATGGTCTCGTAGTGTTCCAGTTCTTCCTGCTTCTCATCGAATACCGGCATGAGGTGATTGTAACTGCCGTGGCCGAGGGAGCATAATCATCTGCTGACATATCCCTTTAAGGCGCGTCTAACCCTGTTGCCCTTGTTAGGTACTCGAAAGGAGAATCCCATGCGAAAACGAATTGTTTTTCCCATGCTGCTAACGATCCTCTTCACTGCCGCGGCCTTCAGCCAGAACCGGCCCAGTCCAGCTGCATCGGCCACATGCGACCTCGGTGGCGGGAAGACCGTCAAGACCGACTACTCCAGTCCGCGTATGAAAGGCCGAAAGATCTATGGCGACCTCGTTCCCTTCGGAGAAGTGTGGCGCACCGGCGCCAATGAGGCAACCACCTTTGTCACGAGTGCCGACGTTGTCGTCGGCGGTAAGACCGTGCCTGCGGGCAGCTACACCATCTTTACCGTGCCGGGAGCTGACAAGTGGACGCTGATCGTCAACAAGAAAACCGGCGAATGGGGCATTCCATACAAATATGAGAGCGATGAACTGGCGCGCGTGGATATGAAGGTATCCAAATTGCCCTCGCCGGTCGAGAACTTCACAATAGCTTATGACAAGTCCGCGGGCGGCTGCACGTTGCGCATCGACTGGGAGACGACGCGGGCTTCGGTAGCTATTTCTGCGAAGTAACGTGCAAGGCTTGTGCGTAGCGCCGCCGTCCCGGCGGCTGTTCCTTCGGCAGGCTCAGGACAAGCGTGAGCGTGCCAGCTCTACAGCCGGCGAGACGCCGGCGCTACGAAATTAGGGCTTCCAACGCAGGACGGGCTTGCGGGCGGCGGCGGTCTCATCGAGCCGCGAAACCCGCGTCGAGTGCGGGGCATCGAGCACCATCTGCGGATCTTCTTCCACCTCTTCCGAAATCGACTTCATGGCATCGATGAATAAATCCATCTCTTCTTTGGACTCGCTCTCAGTAGGCTCGATCATCAGCGCGCCCGGAACGATCAGCGGAAACGCCGTTGTATAAGGATGGAAGCCGTAGTCGATCAGGCGCTTGGCGATATCCATGGTGCGCACGCCTTTCTTCGCCTGCAGTTTGTCGCTGAAGACAACCTCGTGCATGGTCGGCGTCGAATAAGGCAAATCGTAGGCGCCCTCGAGTCCTTTACGAATATAGTTGGCATTGAGCACGGCATCTTCCGTGGTTTGCCGCAAACCGTCCGGCCCATTCGCCTGAATGTAAGCCAAGGCGCGGACAAACATCCCAAAGTTCCCGTAGAAGGCGCGGACCCGTCCCACTGAATGCGGACGGTCGTATTCAAAACCCAGCGTACCGTCAGCCTTGGTGACCACGACCGGCGTCGGCAGGAAAGGCTCGAGGATTTTCTTGATCGCCACCGGGCCCGACCCTGGGCCGCCGCCGCCGTGCGGTGTGGAAAACGTTTTGTGCAGGTTCAGGTGCATCACATCGACGCCGAAATCGCCGGGCCGCACCTTGCCGACCAGCGCGTTCATATTCGCGCCATCCATGTAAAGCAAGCCGCCCTTGGCGTGCAGAATGTCGGCAATCTTGTGGATGTCCTGTTCGAACACTCCCAGCGTGTTGGGGTTGGTCAGCATGAGGGCCGCGACATCTTCAGTCATCTGCGCCGCCAGCGCGGCGATATCGACCATGCCGCGCGCGTCTGACTTCAGGTTTTCGACGGCATAGTTCACCATGGCCGCGGTCGCCGGATTGGTGCCGTGCGCCGAGTCGGGAATCAGAATCTTTTTGCGCGCGTTGCCCTGCGACTGGTGATAGGCCCGCACCATGAGCAGTCCGGTCATCTCGCCATGCGCGCCGGCTGCCGGCTGCATTGTGATCGCGTCCATCCCGGTGATTTCGATGAGACATTCGCTCAGCGTCTTTAGAATGTGGAGCGCGCCCTGTGAAATCTTCTCCGGCTGGTAGGGATGCCCGTTCGCGATTCCCTCGACGCGCGCCACAGCTTCATTCACCCGCGGGTTGTACTTCATAGTGCATGAACCGAGCGGGTACATGCCCAGGTCGATCGCATAATTCCACGTCGAGAGCCGGGTGAAGTGGCGAATGATTTCGATCTCGCTCACTTCAGGCATGCTTCCGAGGTCTTTTCGTTCGGATGATCCGAGAAGCCTCGAGGTATCGACTTCAGGTACATCGAGCGGTGGCAATTTCCACGCGGCTTTCCCAGACGAAGACTTTTCGAAGATGAGGCCCTCGTTCTGATTGACGTGGCGCGTGGCCTTGCGAATCCGGTCCTTCATCGCGCCACCTCCTCAACCCCAGCTTCTTCCTTGGTCGATGACGCCGGCCTGTCACTGTCGGCCACCAGCCTCACTGCCGTGTCGATCGAGTTCCGCGCGGTCAGTTCCGTGCAGCACCACAACGCCGCGTTCTCCAGCTCGGGATATAACTTCTTAAGCGGAAGGCCGCCGACAATCTTGTGTTCCAGCAAGCGGCCGTTGATGATATGTGGATCTTCCTTGGTCTGCACCACAAACTCGTTGAATCTAGGCGCGCCGACAAACAGCACCTTGCCGTGCTTGGCGAATTGTGCGGCGGCATATGTCGCCTTGGCGAGATTCTGTCGGGCCAACTCTTTCAACCCAACCTTGCCGTACACCGTCATGAAAATGTTGACCATCAGCGCCACCAGAGCCTGATTGGTGCAGATATTCGACGTAGCCTTCTCGCGCCGGATGTGTTGCTCGCGGGTCGCCAGGGTGAGCACGAATCCGCGCCGGCCCTGTTTGTCGACCGTCTGGCCCACCAGCCGGCCGGGCATCTGCCGCACGAATTTCTCTCGCGTCGCGATCACACCGCAGTAGGGACCGCCAAACCCCAGCGGCACACCGAAGGACTGAGCTTCCATGGCGATGACGTCGGCCTCTCGCGGCGGCTCCACAATTCCCAGAGACACTGCTTCTGCGATCGAAACCACGAGCATGGCGCCGTGCTTATGCGCGACCTCGGCAATTGCCGCGACGTCTTCGATGGTTCCAAAGAAATTCGGCGACTGGATGAGGACGCAGGCCGTTTCCGGCGCAATCGACTTCTCCAGCTCCTTCAGATTCAGCCGCCCATCCTCGCCGAAACCAGCTACCGAAAGCGGCATCCCCTGGTGGGTCGCGTAGGTCGCCAGCACTTCGCGGTATTCGGGATGCAAACTCCGAGCCACCACTACCGATCGCCGGCCCGTGAGCCGCACCGCCATCATCACGGCTTCGGCCGCCGCGGTTGAACCGTCGTACATGGAAGCGTTGGCCACTTCCATGCCCGTCAGCTCGCAGATCATCGTCTGGAATTCGAAAATGGATTGCAGCGTGCCTTGTGAGATCTCGGCTTGATAGGGCGTATAAGCCGTGAGAAATTCGCCGCGTGAGATGAGCGAATCGATAACGACCGGGCGGTAATGGGCGTAGGCGCCCGCACCCAGAAAACTGGTGTAGCCTTCGCCGTTTTCCCGCGAGCGCTGCCGGAAGTAGTCCACGATTTCTGATTCCGCCATTTGGCGCGGGACTTTAAGGTCGCGGCTCAGCCGGTATTCTGCTGGAATCGGCGCGAACAGTTCGTCGACCGAGCCCAGGCCAATAGCCTTCAGCATGGCTTGGCGGTCAGCGGGAGATTTCGGTAGATAGCGCATAGTCAGGAAGATATTAGATGTAACTCGGGGTCAGTTGGATTGTGACAGTCGTCGGCTGGCTCCCGCCGTTTCGAGGATCATATGATTTTCAGTGACCGGCCTCTTCCGCCACGAACTTCTCATAATCCGCGGCGGAGAGCAGCCCATCCAGTTCGCCCGGGTTCTTCAACGTGATTTTCAACATCCAGGAGCCGTGCGCATCCTTATTTACCTTCTCGGGCGACGTTGCCAGGTCGGCGTTAGTCTCGGTGACCGTGCCCGAGGCTGGAGCGTACAGATCCGATACTGCTTTCACCGACTCGACCGTCCCAAAGGTCTTGCCGACAGCCAGTTCCGCACCCACTTTGGGCAATTCGACGAAGACAATGTCTCCCAGCGACTCCTGCGCATGGTCGGTGATGCCTATTGTGGCCGCGGTCCCGCTCGGCTGAATCCACTCGTGCTCTTTTGTGTACTTCCGGTCTGTTGGGTAGGCCATGATGGCTTCTGGCTCCTGACTTAGTAGCGCCGCCGTCCCGGCGGCTGTCGCGGCGTCTCGCCGCCGCTGCCCGCAGCGAATAGCCGGCGAGACGTCGGCGCTACGAATTCTTCTTCGGACGCTTATAGAACGGCGTCGGTACCACTTGCGCTCCCACACCTTGCCCACGAATCTCAACCTTCACTGCTGTGCCCACCGCGGCGAACTCGGGCGGCACGTAAGCCAGCGCGATGTTCTTCTTCAAGAACGGCGCGGGCGAGCCGCTGGTCACGTATCCTATCTCACGATCGCCGCCATCCAGCACCTTATATCCATCGCGAGCGATGCCCCGCCCGGTCATCTCAAGGCCGACCAGCGTCCGCGTCACGCCGGCGCCTTTCGCCTTCTCCAGCGCGGCGCGACCGACGAACTCCGGCTTTTCCATCTTACAGAAGCGATCGAGTCCGGCCTCCCAAACATTGATCGTATCGGAAATCTCATGGCCGTAGAGCGGCAGTTTGCCTTCGAGCCGCAAAGTGTTTCGCGCTCCCAGGCCGCAGGGGACAATGCCGAATTCTTTGCCTGCGTTCAGAATCTCATTCCACACTCGCGCGCTCGTCGCTTCATCCGCCGGAACGTAGATCTCGAATCCGTCTTCGGCTGTGTATCCCGTGCGCGCAATCAGAATATTCTTCAGACCGCAGACCGTGCCACGCGTGACCCAATAGAACTTCACCGCGCTCAATTCGGCGTCGGTCAGCTTTTGCAGAACGTCGACGGCCTTCGGCCCCTGGATGGCAATCTGGGTGAAGTCATCCGACAGATTTTCCACGGCGCAATCAAACTGCCGCGTGTTGTCGCGCACCCAGTTGAAATCCTTCTCGCGCGTGCCTGCGTTGATCACCAGCAGGTATTCATCTTCGCCCAGGCGATGCACGATTACATCGTCCACAAACGTCCCCTGCGGATAGAGGAGCGCGGAGTACTGCGCCTGCCCTGCCGCCAGCCGCGAAGCGTCGTTCATGGAGATATGCTGCACCGCGGCTAGCGCCTGCGGTCCCGCCAGAAGAATGTCGCCCATGTGGCTGACATCGAAGATCCCTACGCCCGTGCGCACTGCCATGTGCTCATTGATGATTCCGCAACCGATCGCCGCCGGATACTCCACCGGCATGTCCCAGCCATTGAAGTCGACCATCTTCGCGCCCATCTGGCGATGAACGGCATTCAGCGCGGTCTTGCGGATGATGGTTGCGGTACCGGCAGGCGTCGCCTCAACGGAAGACAAAGTACAGACCTCAATCGGCGAGCAGGTGGATGGAATGCTCGGCGTGTGACTGTTTACCGTATCACGCGGTTTTTCAGGCGGTCAAACAGGAGACATAGGAAGGAAGACGCACTATAAAGGAGCTTCTTTCACAATTGCATTTTCTGCGCACTTCGCGCCTGAGGTTGAGAGTTTTCGCTACTGCGCGAACTGCACCGTGACGTGCGTTCCTGCAGACACGTGTGTGCCTGCCGGCGGAGATTGCTGCCGAGCCACGCCGCTGCCCACGGCTTCCAACTCCAATCCGGCATCCTGGGCTGCCTCCACGGCGCCGCGCACGGTCTTGCCCACGAATGATGGCACTTCGATCCCGCCTTGCTCGACGTCTAACACTACGGTTCCAGTTGCAGGCAACTTCGGGGACGCGGAAGCCGTATCCGGAGTCTTCGATGCCTGGCCCGCGTCGCTCGACGCGGCTGTCTGCGGTTCACTTTGCCGCATCGCCGCCTCGACTATATGGCCATCTGCGTGGGCAGTCGCGGGCGAAGGCTTGCCCTGAGCTTGCTGAAGAGGCACCGCGGTGGAATCTGCGTTTATGTCGGCCGTCTCCAGCGGTTCACCGGGATGATCCGGCGTCCCTTCTTCCAAGTCTTTATCTTTCGCCCGCGACGCCAGCAGCAACTGGTGATTGGGGGCGAGCGGCAGATCATGGGGCGTGTGGAGATACTCGAGCACCTGCTGCGCCACGCGGCGAAACACCGGCGCTGAAACCTGGCCGCCCTGGTGCAGGCCTAGCGCCGAATCAAGGATGACCGCGACTACGATCTGCGGATTGTTCAACGGCGCGAATCCCGCAAACGACCCGATGTATTTCGTTTTCGAATACGCTCCGGTCGCCGGGTCGACTTTCTGAGCCGTACCGGTCTTTCCCGCCGAAGTATAACCTTCCAGAATCGCCTTGCGTCCAGTGCCCTCCAGCACCACTTTCTGCATCATCGACCGCATCTCTGCCGCGGTATAACTCGAAATCACCCGCCGCGACGCTCCCGGATGAAAAGCCACCGTCTGCGGCGTACCATTTTGCTCGACTTTTCCTGCGACAATGCGCGGCGCCACCCACACGCCATCGTTGGCGAACGTGGAGATCAATCCTGCCAACTGAAGCGGCGAAATGCCGATTTCCTGCCCCATCGAAATGGCCGCAATCGAAACTTTCGACCAGCGGCTCACCGGCTTAGTCAGCCCACGGGTTTCTCCAGGTAACTCGATGCCGGTCTGCTGGCCGAATCCAAATGCGCGAATGTATTTGTAGAAACGATCTTCGCCCAGCCGCAGCGCAATTTTGATGGCGCCGACGTCGCTCGACTCCGCCAGCACGCCCCACACGGGCAAGAGGCCGTGAGGCCTTGAGTCACGAATGCGCATGCCGTTGTAGACGATCGATCCCATCTGGCAGTCGAACACTTCATTCGGATTCGTCAACTTCTCTTCGAGCGCCGCCGAAATCGTCACCAGTTTGAAGGTTGACCCCGGCTCGTAGACATAGCTGACGGCGCGGTTAGTGAGCGCGTTGGGCGTGATCTCCTTACGCAGATTAGGATTGAACGTCGGCCGATTCGCCAGCGCCAGAATTTCTCCGGTGTGAGGATTCTCCACGATCACGGTGCCCGCAATCGCCTGCGTGTCATGAATTGCCTGATCCAGTTCCTTCTCGGCGATGTACTGAATGTTCTTGTCAATGGTCAGGACGAGGCTCTCGCCCGGTTCAGGCTGCTTCTCGACGTCGGAAAACCACTGCCGGCGCGCATCCACGGAGATGAACATCTTCCCGGCACGGCCCCGCAGTTCGTCGTCGAACTCATGCTCGATGCCGCTCTGGCCGGAGTCCTCCATCCCGACAGTCCCGACCACCTGCGCCGCGAGATCACGCGCGGGATAAAAGCGCTTCGGCTCTTTCTGGAAATGGATACCCTGCAGGTTCAACGACTTGATGCGCTCGATAGTTTCGTCATCGGCCTTGCGCGCCACCCAGCAAAAAGTCTTGTGGTTGCGGCAATCCGCGAGCACTACGTTGCGATCTTCGCCGGTGATGCGCGTGATCAGCGAGACGGCCGTCGGCAGGTCTTTTACTTCGGTGGGCACAGCGAAAGCAGAGTCTACGAGAACGGACATCGCCAGTTCGTGTCCGGCGCGGTCATAGATCACACCGCGCTTCGCGGAAAGCGGAATCTCGCGTTGCTGCTGGTGCTCGGCCTGCTTCACGAAGCTGCCGTAGCGAAAGATCTGCAAGTAAACCAGCCGGCCGGAAATCGCCACGCACCAAAACAAGAGCATCGCGCCCAGCAGGTAGAGCCGGGTGTTCTTGCCGAGGTTGGAGTCAGTCACCATGCGGCCGTTCTAGACAAACATGGCGGCCCACCATTTAGTGGCCCGCCAGATAACTTCGTGTGGTGACAGCTGCGGTCCGCAGTCAGTGTCGAGCAGGCTCGCCTGTTTTCCCGCCGATGCCTTATTGTCCCGCCAGCACCAGCACCGGCTCGGCGCTCGCCATCACTGGTGCATTCGAATCCACGGATGAGCTATCCATTCGGATCACCTGTCCTGGTTCCGGCGGTACCAGACCCATACGCCGCGCCATCACGTCAATTCTTTCGGGGTCGCGCAACGATGCATCTTCCAACCGCACCGCCCGGTTCATCTCGGTCAAGTCGTTCAGTTCGCGCTTTGACGATTCGATCTGGTAGCCATATTCGATCGCCCGGAAGTGCTGCCAGGCGTAGGTAAAAACTAGAAGGAACAGGCAGGCAAGCGCGGTGCCAAACTGTTTCATCTCGTGATTGCGCCCTGGATCTTCCACTTTCACCAGCCGCGAATTGTCGATTGCCTTGGCGAAGTAGATTTCCGGCGTTCCGGTGAAAAACGTGTTTCGACGGGCCGCCGGGATTACACCTCGAATTGCCGCCGCTGCTGCCGCCATTTATGCCGCTCCTAGGAGAATCGGCTCACTCTGCATCTGCGGAATCTGCAACTCAAAAAGCCGCTGCAGTTCCAGTTCGTCGACGATCTGCTTCTGCAGAGCACCCTGTTCGGCACGCTCCACCGTCGCCATCAAGTCCCGAATCAATGTTCCTGTGTACATTTGCCAGCCTCAATTTTGGATTCCTACCACGGAACCCGCTCTTCTTTAGCGGATCTTTTAATTCCAGCCCGCTCTTTTCAGAACCTGAAGGCCCGGCACGCCATTACAGCTGTGCCGGGAACTCCGGCAGGTTTTCCGGAGCAAACTTTAAAGTCCTAAACTTAAAAGCCCTAAACTTTTTCCGCCGCCCGCATCTTCGCGCTGCGCGCCCGCGGATTGCGATCACTCTCCAATTCAGTTGCCGTAACC
>JBAUYE010000443.1:0-2288 GCA_049584615.1 Candidatus Sulfotelmatobacter sp. | reverse complement strand
TAGGCAGGAGTTCCCTGTTCCGTGCCTTGGAGCATGATTACGGCGTCGAATTAGCCTATGCCGATGAGGAGATCGATGCCACCCATGCAGATGCGCACGTGGCTGAGATGCTGGCTCTTCCCAAGGGCTCGGCCCTGCTGCGGATTCGCCAAGTCATTTACTCGACCAAGGGCAAGGCCACCATTTACGGCGTGGGCTATTACCGTTCCGAGCGCCACACGCTGTTTATCCGCCGCTTCCGCTAGTCTGCCGTAGTATTCTCGCGAGGAGTGAATTTGCTCCCGACTAAGATCGGCGAAAGGATCGCGCACTGTGGCGCAGAACGAAAAGTCCGGCTATAACCGTTTCCTACTGCTGGTGGCCGGGTTGGGTGGATTGCTCTACGGCGTGGACGTCGGCATCATCGCGGGAGCCCTTCCCTACCTGGAATCCACTTCCGGCCTGAATGCCAGCCAGCTTTCCATCGTCGTCGCGGCCGTACTCCTGGGCAGCGTCATCTCCACTCTGTTTGCCGGCACCCTCGCGGACTGGATGGGCCGCAAGCTTCTCATGACCCTCAGCGGCGTGCTGTTCGTCGTCAGCATTCCGGTGATCGCCCTTGCGCACGGCTACCAGCCGCTGGTTCTCGGCCGTCTGCTGCAAGGCGTTAGCGCTGGACTCATCGGTGTAGTCGTCCCGCTCTATCTGGCAGAGTGCCTGGCGGCCAGCGATCGCGGAAAAGGCACCGGCATCTTCCAGTGGCTGCTTACCCTGGGCATCGTCGCCGCAGCCGTCGTCGGAATGTTTTTTAGCATTCGCGTCGAAGAGGTCGCCAAACTCGGCGATCCAGCGCGGCTCTTTGCTTTTAAAGACACGGCCTGGCGCAGCATCTTCTGGGTCTCGCTGCCGCCCGGAATTTTGTTCGTCATCGGCAGCCTCATGGTCGCGGAATCTCCGCGTTGGCTGTTTCGCCGTGGCAGGCGCGATGCTGCCTACTCCGCGCTCCTTCGTTCCCGCACCACGCAGCAGGCCGATCTCGAACTCGCCGAAATGGAGCAAGCGACCGCGGCGGAGAAGGCGCAGACCTCAAGCGGAGTCAAAGTCAAGGAATCTCTTCTGCGCCGAAAGTACGTGATCCCGTTCGTTCTGGCCTGTGTGATTCTCGCCTGCAACCAAGCCACCGGCGTCAACTCTATCATCGGCTATAACGCCAATATTCTTTTGCAGAGCGGATTGTCCGACCTCCAGGCTCATTGGGGTTACGTTCTTTTCACTATCGTGAACTTCCTCATGACTATAGGCAGCATCGCGCTGGTCGACCGCAAGGGACGCAAATTCCTTTTGTCCCTCGGCAGCGCTGGAGTCATTGTGTCGCTGCTCTGCACTGGATTTCTATTCCGTCGAACCGAATCTCTGCGCGTGGATTCACGCACCGCAGTTCAATCCATGGTCAATTCCGCCCAGAGCGTTACGATCCATTACGATGAGCAAACCGCGAATATGCTGCTGGCATCGAGCACAGACTCCGGCTCGGGCAAGCCCCTTGGCGTCGGCAACCGTCCGACATCGCTGAGTATTATCTATTCTTGCGGAGACTTTCACTCTGCCACCAAAGTCGTCCGCTCCGATGACGTGGCAGCCAAGCCCATCGAGATCTCCCGCGATAGCTGTTTACCCGCAAACAAAGTGGTGGCATTTTTCTCCAATCCATTCAGCAATCTCGATGCCTCGCGTCACGCTCCACTGAGAATTGACAATGCGCTCATTACTCCCGTGCCTAGCTCCCAAAATGGCTGGCTGGTCGCCGTTACGCTCTATGTATTCGCCGCGTTCTATGCGGTCGGGCCCGGCGTGGTGGTGTGGCTGGCTCTTTCTGAGCTTATGCCGACTCGCATTCGCTCCAACGGCATGAGCATTGCCCTGTTGATTAACCAGGCCGTCTCTACCGCCATCGCCGCCACCTTCCTTCCCACCGTCGGCAAATACGGCTACTCCACCATGTTTTTTGCCTTCGCCGGATGCACCGTCATTTATTTCATCACCGCCGCTTTCTTCCTTCCGGAAACCAAGGGCAAAACGCTCGAAGAAATCGAAGCCCATTTCGAAGGCACAGCCCCGAAGTCAGGCCTGGCAACCGCTTGAGCTAGAACGGCGTGTATCGATTCACTACACTCTAGTGGGGGTCTATGGCACGAGCGTGCCATAGACCAAATTCGCACCCTATCCTATGCTCATAGGTGAGCAGCACTTGGGGGAGGGCTGATCAACAGACGTCCCAAGACTCTAACCGAGTCTGGGACGTTTTGTTT
>JBAUYE010000442.1:0-3497 GCA_049584615.1 Candidatus Sulfotelmatobacter sp. | reverse complement strand
GTGTCGAGGCGACTGCCGCCACGTTCCGCGAACAGCCCGTTCACGATTTCATACGAAGTCCCATCCCCGCCCACCGCAATAAACCGCCGCCGACCGCGCCCATAAGCCTCGCGCGCGATCCGGGTAGCATCACCCGCACCCTGCGTTTCGACCACATCAACTTCAACCCCGCCCACCCGCAGCCGCTCCAAAGCCGGGCCCAGCATCTTCCGGCTCCGCCCACCCCCTGCCGCAGGATTCACAATCGCCAGATACGATTCCCGCCGCTCATTCACAGCCCTACCACCGCTGCCCGATTCACCGTTTTTCCCAGTTCCTCCGCCAGCGCCTGCCGCTTGATTTTCATGGATGCCGTCCGCGGAAAATCTTTTTCGCAGATCACATAACCGTCCACACGTTTGAAGTCAGGCAGCCGTCGATTGCGGGCCACGATTTCTTCCAGCAACGCGCTGTCGAATCGCTGATTCTGTTCCAGCCGCAGCGCCATCACCAGCATCTCCCGCCCCAGCTTCTCTCGCCACACGTAGTTCGCCGCGAACACACAGTACTCCTTCACCGGCAGTCCGTCGAAAACCGCCTCAATATCCTCGGGATAAATATTCTTCCCGCCTTCGGTCACGATCATGTTCTTCTTCCGCCCGAAAAGCTGCAGATGCCCGCTCTTGTCAAAGCGTCCCAAATCGCCGGTGAGAAGCCAGCCATCCACAATCGTTTCCAGCGTCAGCTCGGCGTCGTCAAGATAATGCGACATCACAGTCTTGCTGCGCGCCGCAATTTCCCCGATCCCCTCTTCATTCGGACTGAGCACCCGCAGTTCCACACCCGGCAGCGGTTTGCCCACCGTGTCCGCGCGAAATGGTTTCAGATCGTTGACGGTGAGTACTGTCCCCGCCTCCGTCAATCCATATCCATTCACCACCGGAATTCCCAGATCATAGAAAAACTGCATGGTCGAGGGTTCCATAAATGCCCCGCCCGTGATCAGAGCCAGCAACTCTCCGCCAAATGCCCGATGCACTCCGGGCAGCAGCGTCCGGCTCAACTTCACTCGCGCTTTGCTCCGCGTCAGCATTTTGTTAAGCCCGATCATTCGATTCAGAATCGCCCGCTTCCACGCCGGCAGTTCCTCGATCTTCGCGCGCAGCCCGCGCTCCAGGTTCTTCACGATCATCGGCACCAGCGCCACATAGGTAATCCGGTAGCGCACAAACGCATCTCGCACAAATTCCGGACGCAGCGTCCGCAGATGCACCACACAAGCTCCGCACACGAACGGCCCAATGAATCCCACCATGAAATCGATCGCGTGGTTGGTCGGCAGAATGCTTAAATACCGCACCCCCGGCCAGAATGGATACCATGCCGTCAGCGCCCGGCACTGCTCCAGATAATTCTCATGCGTCAGCACACAACCTTTCGGCCGTCCGCCTGTCCCGGACGAATATACGATGCAAGCCACATCTTCCCGCTGCCGCATTACAAAATCCGGCGCGCCCTTGCGTCGAAAGTCCTCCCAGCGGAACCCTCCGGCCAGCTCCGCTCCCAGCGGAGCTTCGGTCACCAGCACCAGCTTCGTCTTGATGTTCTGAAATTCCGGCGACTGCATGATCGCCCGCCAAAGGTAGTACTCCACCACCAGCACTTTCGCCTTCGAATGCTCCAGCAGTTGCAACTGCTCGCCCGCCGTGAGTTTGTAATCCAGAGGGACCAGCACTCCGCCGCAGTAGAAAATCGCATACGCCGAAATCAGCCACTTCGACTGATTCGTCATGAGAATCGCGGCGCGATCTCCGGCGTCGAAGTCAGCATCCTCTAGCGCCCGCGCCAGAGGCATGCTGATTTCCTTAAAATCGGAGTAGGTCAACCGCGTCTTCTCCCGCTCGCGGTCCGCCTCAATCAGGCAGGTCTCGCCCCCAAAGCGCTCCATCGCATCGCGCAACGCCGCGCCCAGACAGCTATATTTTTGGAGATCGAGCATTAAGAAATCATTTCACCACAGAGGCACAGAGACACGGAGAAAACCTTGTTAATGAATTAGCTACCCGCACAAGCCGATAGCAAACGCGAAGATCGAGGATATAAAGACCGGATGCGTTTTTCTCCGTGTCTCAGTGTCTCCGTGGTAATAGCTCTACAGCCGCGCCTGAATTTTCCCCGCCAGCGTGCGAAAGTCGGAAACCCCCTGCAGTTCATAATCCGGTAGTTCCACGCGAAAATGATTCTCCAGCTTGGTTAGGAGATCCAGCGTCTGCAAGCTGTCAATCCCCAACGTCTTGAAAAAGTCGTCGTCAGGACGCAATTTCTCTCGCGGCACCTTGAAGTGCACCGCCGCAAGACTCAATATTTCATCCAGCGTCTCTTTAGCAGTATTCATAAACACACTTTGTCATCCTGAGCGAAGCGAAGGATCTCCATCTCCTCGGCATCCGCCGTTCCGTGTTCGCAACGCTACGGCAAATAAGGCTGCGCATCCGTGCTCTCCACAAACTTCCGCAACCCCTCCTGCACAACCGGACGCCCAAACAGTTCACAGAAAATATCAATCTCCCGTCGCAACTCCTCCTGCGGAATCGGCTTGATGAACTTCTTCGCCGCAGCCGCCGTCGCCCGGTCAAACTTCCCAAGCTGCGCGGCCGTCGCTCGCGCCGCCCGCAGCGCCTCGCCTTCACCCACGACCTGGCTGACCAGCCCGATCTGCTGCGCCTTAGTGGCATTGATACTGCGTCCCGTCAGGAGCAGATCTCTCACGACTGCATTGCCCAAATCCCGCTTCAGCCGCGGAATCCCGCCGAATCCGGGAATTAGACCTAGCCTCAGCTCGGGAAAACAAAACCGCGCCATCTTATCCGCGATAATCAAATCGCAAGCCAGCGCCAGCTCGAACCCTCCCCCAAACGTCACTCCATGCACTGCCGCAATTGTCGTCAAAGGCGCAGCATCAATCTGATTCAATACGCGGTGAATCCGCTCCAGAAAATCCCGCACGCCCTTGGCGGACTCGGTTTTCTCCATCGCCCGCGAGCGTTGGTAAAGTTCGCGCAAATCCGCCCCGGCGCAGAATCCCGGGGTCATCTCGCTATGAATGATGAGCGCATTCGCCTCCGCCTGCATACTTTCCAAAGCGGCTGCAAATTTCTCTAATTCTTCCAGCGACACCGATCCCAACTCGTTGCAAGGCTCCCGATGCAGTTTCAGCTCGATAATGCCATCGGCAAGCAACCAGGATAAGGCGCTCCCACCGCCCGCTTTTGACTCAGCCCTTTCTTTGCTCACCTTAATGTCCTTCGTAATTCCCACCATCGTTCCCCACGCTATACAGCCTGCCTCACCCGGTACATCCCCTCAATCTCCTCCTTCATCAGCGCCGCGATTGCATCCCGCTTGAGCTTCCCGTTCACCGTCAACATCCCGCTTTCAATTGAGAAAGCTTCCCCGCACACGTGAAACGCCCGCACCTGCTTGTAGTGCGGCAACTCAGGATTTACCACGTCCAATGC
>JBAUYE010000441.1:0-2118 GCA_049584615.1 Candidatus Sulfotelmatobacter sp. | reverse complement strand
GATGATTCCAATCGAAATCATCAGCCATCTGGCTCGCGTGCTCTCGCTGACCATCCGCCTCCCCGCCAATAGGCTGGCCGGCGATCTGGTCACCTTGGTTTTCATTTCGCTTGTTCCCATCGGTGTGCCCATCATATTCATGGGATTGCACATCGGCGTGTCGCTGCTGCAGACCTACATTTTCATCTTGCTGACCACCGTTTATCTGCAGGGCGCGGTTTCGGAAGAGCACTGAAAGGCAGTTCTCAGTTCTCAGTTCTCAGAAAAAACTTTGAGACAGCGAACTGAAACTAGGGACAGGCATCAGCGTCCTGGGTTTGATCTTGTTTGAGCAGTACTCAGTTGTCTGCTCCTGTTCTCTATTACGTGTCGTTACCTGAGAACTGGGAACTGAGAACTGAGAACTGACCGCAAGCGTGAGGGCGTCTGCGAGGAACGACGTCAACCACCCACTGGCGGTATTTCATACGAGGAGAAACACAATGGGTAAGCTAAGTAAATTGTTCATGGTACTGTCAGTGTTGTCGTTCGCCGTCCCGGCCTTTGCGCAGGGCGAAGCCGCAAGTGGAGTCAACTGGGTTGCTATCGCCGCCGGATTCTCCATGGCGTTTGCCTCGGGCATCTGCGCCTTGGCGCAGGGCAAGGCAACCGCTTCCGCCGCTGAGAGTCTGGCCCGCAATCCAGCCGCTCGTCCCGGAATTCAACTCGCTCTGATTCTGGGCCTGGCCCTGATCGAGTCTCTCGCGCTTTACACATTGGTGATCATCTTCGTCAAGGTGAAATAAGACAGGTTTCAAAGTTTCAAGGCTTCAAAGACAAAGCCTCTGCACGCGCAGAGGCTTTTGTTTCGATCTAAGACCTGACTGGTTTTACTTTGAAACTTTGAAACCCTGAAACCTTGAAACTTTGCCGCTAGACCTTCCGTTCCCCGCTCCACTGCTGATCTTTACTGTGCGCCGCCCGGCTCGTCGCTTCCACCAGCACCCGTCGCAGACGATAGCGGCTTTCCAGATCAGTATTCACGATCTCGAACCCCACTTCATTCACGCGTGCCCGGCGCAACAGCACATGCGCCCGGATCTTCGACCGCATGCCCAACGAAATCTCCAAATCTGCCTCGCTGCCGATGCGCAGATTGTCTTCTTTGGTCCCCATGCCGCCGCCAAGGCTCAGTTCGCGGATCAGAATCTTCGACTTTCCCCAAGAACTTCCAATTGTGGCGCTAACCGTGCGAGCCAGCACCATGCGTTCGTAACGCCGCTGCCGGACCCACGGGCAGGCCGGAGCCGTATCCAAAGGCGCGATTGCCAACTCCGCCGCCTCGATTCCGCTATCAGAGAGAATCTGACCGCTGTAACGCGGATCGGTTTTCGAGAGCGACTGCGCCGCCGCAATCCGCAGCTCGCGGTGATGAACCCATCCAAACGTCTTCTTCGTCTCCACAATCTCACGAAGCAGTGACACAGCCTCGGGATCCCGCAGCCGTCCCAGCGACTCGATAGCCTTCAGTTGCACAAACGGAGAACGCGAAGCCGCCTCGCCTGGCTTCGCCATCGCCAGCAGGGGTGGCGCGGCCGTAAGATCGCCGCTCATTCCGATTTCATCGATGGTTTCCGGCAGCACCACGGAATCCAGCACTTCCGCTAATTCGAGCAGCGTGCGTCCGCGGTCCGGAGCAGCTCCGTACGCGATCTGGCGAACCACAATATCGTGGTAGAAACGGTTCCACTCAGGCAGGCGGATCGGCAACAACTCGAGCAATGTCCCCACATCCAGACGGCTCAACAGTCCCACCACGGCCGAAGCTTGCCGCGGCTGTCCAGTCCGCAGAATCTCCCGCAATTGCGTCAGCGCCGGACTTCCCATCTCCTTGACCAGTTCGACCATGCGGTCGCATTCGTCTCTACGCATGCATCGGAAAAACCGGTCAGCCAGATGTTCCGCGCCCGATTGGCACGTCCGCCGCAAAACCAGCAGCAAGTCCGCGGGTACGGGCTCATAGAGCAAAGCTTCTTCAATGTACTCGGGAATCCGGTTTTCCACGCCTACCCGCGGGCGCAAGTCATTCACCATCACCGGACGCTGCTGCAGCAGCATCTCCATCCCGGTGCACACTTC
>JBAUYE010000440.1:0-6337 GCA_049584615.1 Candidatus Sulfotelmatobacter sp. | reverse complement strand
GGAGAAGGGGCTTGAAAGAGAAGCGAAGTAAGAACCGATGGGTTATGCACGTTCCTGTATTAAGTACGTCCCACATCAAGCAAGAGACGCTCAATAGCTTAGGCCCTGAGTTTCAGGTTCTTAACATGAAGGAAGGCGCATTTGTCTGGATAGGCTCTGACGCGTATGCCAGCGCCAATACGCCGGAAGAGCTGAAACCTGTAATCAGGTGGATGAATAACAGGTACCCGAAGGAATGGTGGGTGCGCTTTGACCGGGACGGCGACATTGTCCCAGAATTACCAGCCTTTGAGTCGTAGACATTGGCGGGCTGTCCCCGATCAGGGCAATCATTTTTTTAGGCCTCTCTGCGAGAGAGAGCAAGGAATGACATCATAGAAAAGGAGTCGTCATGGAAGTACACGTTCTCGAACGGGAATTTCTCTACAACGGGGTCAAGCTGCCTGACACTACTCCAACAATGACCCCTGAACAGGTCAGAGACACGTACACGCATCTGTATCCAGAAATAGCTACGGCCGCTATTGAAGGGCCTGAGACAGTCGCTGACAAACTGGTTTACAAATTCGTTCGCGCTATCGGAGCCAAAGGTTGAAATAGGAGGACTTCCATGAGCCATGCGAAGCTAGCTGGCGCAGCCTGTCGAACCATCGATGAAAACGCGAAGCGAGTCCTGAGAGCGTTGGAAGAAGCCGCGCATGGCCGCGCCAATACGAACGATCCGATCATGGAGCAATTGAAGCAATGTCCAGAAGCATTCAAAGTCGGGGAAATTCTCGGCAAGGCGTTCGACTCGCTCAAATATGCTCAGGACGAAAGCGAGATCGGAGATCGATACTTGCCGCCAGCCGGCGCGCTCATTCCGCCGCTCGTGTGATCGGGCTGCCACTGGACGTTACGTTCCCCAGGCTCAAGGGAATTCGATGGCGGTACTGCACGAGGTGGGATGAAGGGCCAGCCGCAGTTCTGGGGATGAGCCTATTGCGGTTAGGAATTTGCAGGCCCAATGACTGGTCGGGTAGCGCCGTGGACTTTGTCGAACGCGGTTTCAGGAGGTTTTGCTCACAGAATCGCGCAGTTGACGCGAAAAGAGTCTGGGTTGGCGACTTGCGAATTACGGATAGTCTTTTCGAGCTGACCGAGCAAGAGCGAAATCAGGTCGAGGCCGACAGAGAAGGGATGACCGATCATTTGTATCTGGTCGGTGACTATGAGGCCGCCACGTCCATTCCAATTGGTGCGGCACTCGCCCGCCTCGAATCCGAGAACGATCTTCTTCCGGTTGCCTTTTATAAGGTCTTCACCACCAACCTGTACAAATGGATGCGCGTGTATGACTACGTCGACGCCCAAGAGCACGCTGAGGCGTGGATGGAGGATCTGAGCGACGATGAGTTGGAAGCGTCGGTCTATCGCAAAGTGGATATGGAGATCCCGCCCGGTATCAAGAGGCACTGCAAGACGCTCAAGTACAGGAGCGCCCGGAACTTGCTGCAGCAGATACGGCCACACACAAGCGTGGCCCGCGAACTGATTCGCCACCTGCTTGAAATGGACGCCCATGGCCAAGGGCAGGAGCACGCGTGGCCTGGCCAAATCAGCGAGAAGGACGTACCAGGCATTGAGGCTTGGCTCGCGGATGCCGAGTATTCCCGGCCCGGGTGTCTGATCACCTGGTACGAGAGCGACGCGATCAACGCCTGCTTTGATGAAGAGGCGCAGCACATGGGCGAAAACGGCCCTTGCCAGCCGAATGTGGCGCTTCCTTTTCGCCTCAACAAGCCGGTGAAAGAGCTAGATGAAGAAGTGCGACGCGTCTTCGATCACGCCAGCGCGATGCTGCGGTCGTTGGCCTCCGCTGCCAGGATCGTCGAACTCGTCAGGGATCTCTACGATGAATATCTCCGTGAACATCGGCTCGAGTCAGGACTTCAGGTTGAGCCGAGCCCTGCTGGTGTACGGCAAGAGCAGCTATGAAGGCTACCCGTATCGCCACCCCTTTGTAACCCTCCATGAAGTGATCCATGACGGCGCCGTGGCGCGACTAGCGGAAGGTCAGTTGATGACGCCGCAGATGCTGATCGACTTGATGGCCGGTCTGGGGGGATCGATTCCAGCCGAGATCTTGCCGGCGCGGGTATTGGTACGCACGGCAGAAATGATCGTGTGGTGGGCCCCGGCCTGCGAGCGGATCATATTTTTCAGTGATAGTGGCAACGATCCTGCCTTGCGAAAGATGAATGGCAAGCTCTATCCCCACCCGCCTTTGCTGTTCAAAGCGTGCGGAACTCACTTATGGGTACGCGCTCTTGCCAAAGACGAGCGGCCCACGGCGGAATCCAAGCTGAGCATGGCGCCCTACTGGAACTGCTATGACAACGGCGTGTGTTGCACCGGGAGCATGAAGATTCCACAAGAGAAATCGGTCGCTGCCATTGATCTGTGGGAGGAGTCGTTTTTCCAGAGCGAATTCACGCATGCTGCCGGGGTTCGCAAACACGTTCGTTTTCGCGGCGGCTTCCTGGCGATGTGGCAATCCCTCGCGGGACAAAAACTGTTTCCCGAAAGGTACCTAGTCAAGCTACCGCAGAGGCTCGCGGAATTCGTGAGGGACGATGACCACAGCTATCGAAACGACAATCGCCACGAAGACTGAACATGAGATTCCTGGTGCGCTGCTACAGAAGAAGGTTCAGGTCACCGTCGTCGGTTGCGGAGGGACGGGAAGCGCCATTGCCGCCGGATTACCGTATCTGCACCAGGCCATGGTTGCTTTAGGGCACCCGCACGGGCTGGATGTGACCCTGGTCGACGGCGACCGGATTTCCCGGACCAACTGCGTCCGCCAACCTTTCAGTGAGAGTGAGATCGGGCTGCACAAGGCGACGGTGCTTGCCACCCGGATCAATCTGTTTTGGGGCCTAGGGTGGAAAGGAGTGCCGCATTTCATCGATGAAAGTTGGGGACACGAAACCGACATTCTGATTGGCTGCGTGGATTCCCGTGCCGCCCGGAACGCCATGACCCGCACGCAAACCTACTGGAATTGCCACTATTGGCTGGATCTGGGCAACAACGCCGATAGTGGCCAGTTCGTACTTGGCCAGCCTGAAAACCAGAGAAACAAAACGTGCGAGTTGCGCTTGCCGACGGCTGCCGAACTCTTCCCTGAACTCACCAACGCGGAGCTCGACAAGAAGGACAGACTTCCGCCGTGCAGCGTGTTAGAAGCCTTGGAGCGGCAGGAGCCGTTTGTGAACCAAGCGCTCGCGTACCAGGCGCTGGCAATGCTTGCTCGGCTATTCCGATACGGGCGGCTCTCGTACCACGGGGGGTTCGTGAATCTGCGGACGGGCCGCACAACCTGTCTTCCTATCGATCCGACTGCTTGGGAACGCATGACGGCAGCGCGACTTGATTGTCCAGATCAGAAATCCCGTCGCAGGAATGCGTCTCGTTTGGGATCTTAAATGGCAGGGTTGTCAATCTTTAACTTGACATAGACTCAGTAGAAGTATATCTTTAAATTGTCAACAACTTAACCGCAGACTATCTATAGACATACATGTTGCTACCAGTGTAGCGTTATAAATTGTCGAACAGCGAGTCCGCCATGCGCAATGAATTTCGCAATCTACGTCTAAAGCAACTGGATCGCACGCTCGAACCGTTTCGTGCGGTCGTGAAGACTCCACGCCCGCAGAAAGGCTGGCTTCGTGCCATCCGAGAAGCAGCAGGCATTTCTGCTAGTGAAGTTGCACGCACACTGAAGACAAGCCGTCAGCTCCCGCTTCAACTGGAAAAGGCCGAGGCCGAGGACCGCATTACCCTGAAGAGCTTGAGAACCGCGGCGAATGCACTCGGCTGCGACCTGGTGTATGCGCTGGTGCCTAGGATGAACACACTCCACGATCTGGTTGAAGAACGTGCGCGCGCCCAGGCCAAAAAACACGTTCTGGGCGTTGAACACTCGATGGCGCTCGAAGATCAAGCCGTGGGCCGGGTCGATGAAGCAGTGGAAGCGGAAACCAAGCGACTGCTCAGAAAGCGCGGCGTACGATGAGTCTCTTCCCGGATGGAGAAGGCAATACACCTCTGTCTGCCGATGAGGAGGCTGACCTCATTCCCAATCTGGCGACCAAGGGAGAGCTCAACGAGTGGGAACGACAGAACATTCTCGAAGCCTATGCGTGGGCGCTCGCACCCAACAATCTTCGCCGGCATGATCCTCTTGTCGAGTCCTACGTCAGAGATCTCCATCTGCGCGTGTTCGATCAGACTTGGCGGTGGGCCGGGGTGTATCGAACCACAGAAAAGAACATTGGTGTTCCCCATCATGAAATCCGAGAGCGACTGGCTGCCCTGCTGGGCGACGCTCGCTATTGGCTGGAACATGGAACCTATCCTCCCGACGAACTCTCAGTCCGATTGCATCACCGCTTGGTTTTCATCCATCCCTTTGCTAACGGCAATGGACGCCACGCCCGTCTGATAGCGGACGTGCTTGTCCAAAGGCAAGACCGGCCCGTCCTTACCTGGGGTGGCGCGGATCTGGTGCGAGCCGGTGACTTTCGGCGGCACTATATCGATGCACTGCAGACGGCCGATGCGGGCGATCTCGGCCCCCTTCTCGCATTCGCGCGCTCTTGAAGGCATCGCAGAAAAATACCGCCTCACGTATCCCCATCTCGAAACCACCGATCTGCGCAGATCCGTGGATTAGACACACTAACCACAAACGGTATCTTCCTCGGACTTCCTAAACCAAGCTGCCGCAGCCTTGGTCTATCTGAAAACAACAAAGACGAAAAGGAGGTTTGACCATGAGCCGCAGCTTTCGGCCCGTTAAGGAAATATCGAATTTGCACTCTTCCTGCTTCCTTGAACCCGAGGAGTTGATTGCGCTGCTCCACGACCTTGCCGCGAGAGTGGGCACGGCCAGTGAAGAACACGAATACGGAGAAAACAAGGCAGTCTGGTTTGAAGACGGCAACAGGGTTCTGGACTACATGGGGGCAGACGAACGCTTCAATGCCGCTAGTTTCAAAGACAGCCTGGAAGAGCAAGGGGTAGTCGTCAACAAGAATAACCTGACCACTCTCATCGACAACATGCGGAGCTTGACAGAACAGTGGCGCAGTTCCATCGGAGAATACGGAGAACTGGTGTTCTACATCGACGCTTGTTGAACCTGTCGACGACGTACACGAATAACGCCGCGCGGGTGAGACGTACACGCAGCGAGGGCCCAGGGAAGGGACGGCCAGCCCATGTGAGTTGACCTAAGCAGCCTCACTGCGATGCGATATACAATCACTGGTTTTTGATGTGTTCCGCAGAGCATGCAAGGCGTACATCGTGTCATCCAGAGCTTGTTCCTCTTCGATGTTGTCTCCGGCTATGTGGAACAACTCTCGTGCCCTTAGTGCGAGTGCTTTCTCTGCTTGCGCAATGCGCTCCGGCAGTTTGGCGTCATCAACCTCAAAGAGCGCTGCCTTGTACAAATCCCTCCACGCTCCGCTGTCCAGAGAGTTGGAGCTGCTTGTATTCATAATTCCTCCCTGTTTCGTTTGGCAGGCCGGTCTGAAAGTGTGTCGAATTCTCCCGAATGCTTTCGCAGGAACAGCCAACAACATCGTCTGCCCAACCATTTAGATACGATGGCGCCGGTGATCCCGACTGGGAAGTGACTCGTGTGCGCCACTGCGGTAGAGCTTAGGACGAGCTTCATTGACAATCAGGGCGCGCCCGCCGTGGACCGAACCGTTCAGGGTGCGAATAGCATCTCGCGCCTCCGTAGCATTGGTCATCTCGACGAACGCAAATCCCCGCGGTTGACCTGTGTCGCGATCCGCGACGGCCGTGACTGTTTTAACGGCTCCGTACGCCGCGAATAATGTCTGAAGCTGGTCTTCGTGAGTGGAAAAGTCTAAGTTACCGACGTAGATGTTAGTCATGGCTACCTCCTGGTTTGAGCATGGTTCTCCACTGCTCAGATGGTCCGATCATCATCACCAACGATTCTTGGTCATAGCGATCATGAGGTCGAGGCTCGGACGGCCTTGCGTTCGTTGCTTCCTGCTACTTCACTTTCTGCTTGAAGCCAGTCTTCTTCCGCATGGCCATCAATTCTGCCGCGCACCTCATACAGCTCGTAAGCACGAGCGCGCACGTTCTCCTCATCATGAGTCGTGATAGCTGCATCTCCCTTGGTCAAAAGCTCGGGTTTCATGGAAGTTTCCCCTTGATTTATTGTCTCCATCTGGCTGCTATCGGTCTGTAATGCCTTAAGCGACATGCAGGATTCCTGGCCCCTGCAAGCAGTCTTCAGGAACCC
>JBAUYE010000439.1:0-6047 GCA_049584615.1 Candidatus Sulfotelmatobacter sp. | reverse complement strand
ACTCGCCACCGGTCACGCCGGTGATTTCTCCGTCGCGGATTTCGGCAAGAATCCGCGTATCCGCAGCCGCCTGCAGTTGCGAAAATATTTCGCCGACAAATGGAATGAATGTGCTCAAGATATGGATTGAAAAAAAGCACTCACGAAGAACGCAACTCTAGTTGTATGCCGTCGCCAACTCTCGCAGCCCTCGACTCATCGGCGGCAAATAATCCTCCCAACTCCACTCCCCCCGGCGCGTCTCAAACTCCGGATACCTTCTCTGCACTTCCTCCTCAAAATAAACCCCCATGCGCGCCATCACCTTCAAGTTTCTGACGACAGTCTGCGCAATTCCGGATGCGATTGCTTCGCCGTCACAACCCAGCTTCTCCAGAGCCACGAGCAGCTTGCCTTCCAGTTCCGGATCATCCACCGTCATCAGCAAATCCTGATGCCCGCGTTCCCGCATCAAGTTCCGGATGCGCTCATCCATCGTGATCCCCGCCGACGGCACCAGCCCCGGCATCGACGTCACAATCCCGTGATACCGCGACGAAGCCATCATGTGGCACGCCCGCAGAATGCTCACCAGTTCATACATGTTGTACTCGTCCGATGTCAGGACGGGGACGCCGCCCAGTTTCTCCGCAATCCGGTTCGCCGGCCGCGCATCCAGCCGCTCCGTCGCCACAAGAATTACAAAAACATTTTTCTTCTTGCGGAACGCATCCACCGCATTCGCAATCGCCGTCCAGTACTTCTGGTATGCCTGTTCCGCCGCCGGCCCCGCGTTGTGAAAATAAACCGTGCGGTAGTGGCTGTCTTTGTAAGCTCCCGTCAAACTATGGGCCGCATACTTCGCAACTGAAGCTTTTACCGGCCACTCAAACGGATTAATCGGACACACGACCAGCACCGGCGTCCGCCCATCCCAGCCCACTTTCCGGAGTACGCTCTGCCCATACTCCGCCGGACGCGGCTCAAAGGTCCACGCCGTATCGGTTCCTAACTCCGTAGGCACACCAAGCTCGCGCAGCACCGTTCGCGACTCTTCATTCCGAGTAATCACAAAGGAATTCTTGCAATACCGCCCGCACATCTTCGCCACCAGCGAATCCATATGCCCGGCCTCCGCGCCATATCCCACGGAAAGCTTGTTCTGCGCGGCTGCGATCCCCAGCGACCCAATCATCATCGTGGTCAGCGCGTTGGCAAATTTGCTCTTGAACATCGACCCTTCACACGCCACCACTCCATCATGCTTTGGAACCTCATTCGCCAGAAACGGAGGAAATATATCCGGCAGGTGCAGCTGCTTCGTGCCCTCAAAATATCCGCGGGAAAATTCAAAGTTCTGGCTCATCACGCTGAACTCCACCCGCTCCGCGCCCAGAATATGGCGGACCTGCCGCAGCATCTCTTCCACCCGCACATCCGAACCCATATTCCGCGTACCGTTGTAACCCGCAAACAAAAGCTTGAGCTTCTCGCCCGGCTGCCAGCGCTTGCCTTCGCCCAACATCCATCCCGCTTTAGCGCGCTCAATCGACCCGCTCACCCAGGCTTCCAAAATAAGGTCCATCATGCCGCGGTCCCTCCCGCAGCCGCCGGCCAGGGCTGATATTTATACGCGAAATTATTCTCACGGCTAAATCTCAGCAAGGGATAGCAGTACTCCGAAAATGCCACCGGCTTCTTCCCCAACTCCCGAGTCACTCGCGCGTTATCGAATACCGTATTCCACACCAGATACGGCATAAACACTTTCATCAGCGACGCACCTTTTCCAATCGCGCCCGAGCGGTTCGCCAGAAAATTCACCGACCCCGCAAACGGACGTTCCACCACCGGCACAAACACCGGTGCGCGTTTCTGTTGGGCCGCAGCCAGCGCCGCAGTGATCTCGCGAAACGTCTGCGACCCCACTCCTGACGCAAGGTGATATATATCGTGCTCCGGACGTTCCTTCTGATGCAGTGTCGCAATCGCCTCCGCCACAAAATCCACGTTCACAATGTCGATCTTGTCCGCGGGACGAAACGGCAGCACCGGCAGCCCGGCCAGAAACACAAACGCCTTCACCATGTCAAATTGCGTAGTCTGCGCATAGCGGCTGTCTCCCAGCACAATGCTCGGACGAAAAACCGTCTTCGGAGTCTCCGGCAGCAGCACCCGCATCATGTGCTCGCAGAATTTTTTCGTCCGCGCGTACGGATCGTAATCCGACCGCTCCCAATCAATCGACCGATCTTCCGTCACCACTTCATTGTGCCGCTTCCCCGCCACCGCGACGGTGCTGACCTGGCTGAAACGCCTCAACCCGTGATAATGCTCCGCACTCCGCGCCAGCGTCAGCACCTCCAGCGTCCCTCGCAAATTCACATTCAGGCAGCTCTTCTCCGATTTCCGGTTCAGCGACGCGGCGCAGTGAATCACCGAATCCGTCGTGTGCACCAGCCGGTCGTATTCATCACGCGAAAGCCCGAAACCCGGCGCCGTCAAGTCGCCGCGAAACACCCGCACCCGCGTCTGCAGGTATTCATAAAACTGAGGAAACTCCAGATGCAATTGCAGCGCCTGCCACAGCCGCCCCTGCGCCTCGCCATCATCCCGCGCCCGCACCAGCACATTGAGTGACGCGCCATGATCCCGCAGAAGATTTGCCGCCACGTGCGCCCCAATGTAACCGGTCGATCCCGTCAGAAATATCGCCATTCACCACGTCCCGCCATTCGTCCCCGTCTTCACCGTCTCTCCATTCTGCAAACTCCGCGCCGGACGCGCCTCCAGCGGCCTTCCCTCAATCAGCGGATAAGTCCACTTGCGCAGCGCCGGAATATGTACATTGATCCAGTAATCCCACCAATCCAGCAACCGCGCCTTGTATCCAAACTCCTCGCGCTCGTCCTCCACCAGCGCGTGCGAAAGCTTCTCTACGTTATCCGCTGCAAAATCGTGCTCATTGAGCAGGATGAACGGCTCAAACAACTCAATCAACTTCTCCAGCCGTTCCAGATTCCTCTCCGCCTTCACCAGTGGAGTTTTCTTCAGCGGCAGCGGCGACATGATCCGCTGAATCGATTTCACAATCGCCTTCTGCGCCGGCGCCGACATGCGCTGGTAACGCTCCTTCGAGACCGGAATCGCATCAAACCGCAGCCGCAGCCACGATTCCAGCCCTTCCTGCGCCCGGTAATGCTTGCGGTGCGCCAGCGACGTCAACTCAATCGACCGCCCCATATTGCAGGGATTCGTCACCGACGTCGCCAGCTGATAAAGCGAATCGTGCCGCCGCTCCACAATTGCCGCCGCAATCAAAGTCATCCCCGCGCAAACCGCGTCCACCGGAATAATGTCCAGCCGCTTGCTCTCATTCGACGGCAACTGCCGGAAGTATGTCCCCAACAAATACGAAAGCGATGCAGAGGTGTTGATCCCCTCATTCCACCCCAGAAACGGCTTCGCCACCGAAGTCTCCACAATCGCCGGACGCACCACCGCAATCGGCAGCCCCGCTCCGTGTTTCACGATTAGCGATTCCGCCAGGCTCTTGGTCAGCGTGTAAGTATTCGGCCAGCCCAACTCTTTCGCCCGCCGCGACCCTGCTTCCGTCAAATAAGTTTTCAGCCACCGGATCCGGTTCTTGCGGATCTGGTTCTCCAAAGCCGCGCCCCGCAGCCCTTTCGCCGCATGTTCCTTCGCCAGTGACTGCGATTTCAAGCCCGCCGTAACCTCCGCACCCTCAGCCTCTGCCTCAGCCTTCGCGATCAATTCATGCAGAGACCGCAATTCCTGTTCCGCATCAAAGTTCGGCACGCGATGCGGCGTGTAATTCGGAATCAGCTTCTCCGTCACCCGCCCATCGCGTTCGCCCGCCACGTAACACGTCGAAAGATGCAGTAGCCCGGCATGTTCTGCGCCTCGCACAAACTCCAGGATGTTCATCGCCGCATCAGTGTTCGTCGCCAGCGCATCCCGCAAGTCCGGATTGAAGTCCGTCAATCCAGAACTATTCACAATCAGATCAAGATTCCTCTGCAGCCGCCTCGCCACCTCCTCATTCAGCCCCAACCCGGCTCGCGTGACGTCGCCCTCCACAACCTCCACTTTGTCGCGCAGATACTCCACAAGCCCCGCCCCATATTTCTCAAACAGCGGATCGAACACCGGAGACTCTTCCACAATCTTTTCAAAGCGCAGCTGCGCCGGATTCGACTTCTGCCGCCGGATCAGCAGATAAATCCGTCCGATCTTCGGCAACTCCATCAGAATATTCGCCAGCCACACCTTGCCAATAAATCCCGTCACTCCGATCAGCATTACGTGCTTGCCCGCCAAAGCTCGCCGCACTGAAAATTCCGCTGCCTGCGTCTGCCCCTCGAAATGCACAATCGGATGTTCACGCACCGCCGGCTCTCGTCCCGACTCTATAGTCGCCGCCCGCAGTTCCTCCATCGTAATATCCAGTTGCCGCGCCAGCGTCTTCGGCGCCCGCCGCCCATCCGGGCTCTGCTCCCGAATCCGCGCGAAAGCTCCTCGCGGCCGGATCACCGGCTCCAGCAGCCGCCCCGTAGCAACCCCATCACGAAATTCCAGCCGGTTCGCCACCACCCGCTTCACCCCAAGATGCTGCGCCAACGGCTTCATCACGTGTTCCAGCGCCTGACTCACCAGCACCACATCCGCCCCGGAGCGCACCAGTTCCCGCACCCGCTCCGCCCCATGCGTCTTCAGCTCAGGCTTCAATCTGTATTGGAAGTATTCTTCGCCCAGCAGATCCAGCCGGTCCCTCGTCACTCCGCGCAGAGTCGTATGCACCACGCGAGTCGCGAACTTCCGGTTCGTCGAATACAGAAACGGACGCAGCGCCGCCATCAGGAAAATCAGCCCCCGCCGCCGAAACCGCTCAGCGAAGGTCTGCGCGTTCCACGTAAAGAAGGCCACCGGCTGCACCACCGTCAGATCCAGCAGGCTCCCCTCCACCCGCCAGTACACGGTAGGGGACGCAACGGACGGCACGCGGGGCTTATGGTTTGAAGGCTCCAAGTGGTTTGACTGTTCCTGGTTTAAGCGTTCCAATGTAATGCTTCGTCCCACAGCGATTCTGAACCAAGGCGGACGAATCTCCTATTGTAAACAATGGCCCCACTCCCCGCGAGGCCTGTGTCGGGATGGGTTCATGGGGAGACGCTTATGTGGGGACAGCCGCCCTCGGCTGTCCAGTCGAGCGCAGCTCGACTTCTTCACGGCGAACTACGCCACTACTCCGCGCCCAGTATTCATATTGCCGTAACAATTCTTCCGTATAGTTGCGACCTTTAACACTCGTAGCACTTTCAAACACCAGCAACCAGAGGAGCAACCATGGCCACCGCATCGCAGACTCTACTCGACCAAAAACTCTCCCGCTCCCCTGGCAAAATCGGGATGCTGGTCTTCGGTATCGTGCTGGTCATCGGCGTCGCCTATGCCGGCTCCAGCTTGCTTCACGATCTTTCCACCATCCACAACGAATCCGTCCTGCCCTTCGTTCTTCTTGGCGTCGCTCTGCTGGTCGCTCTAGGCTTCGAGTTTGTCAACGGATTCCACGACACCGCCAACGCCGTGGCCACGGTCATCTACACCCACTCGCTCGAGCCTCACATCGCGGTCGTGTGGTCCGGCTTTTGGAATTTCCTCGGCGTGCTCGCCTCCAGTGGCCTGGTAGCTTTCGCCATCGTCTCGCTCCTCCCGGTCGAACTGATCCTGCAAGTAGGCAGCAAAGCCGGATTCGCCATGGTCTTCGCCTTATTAGTAGCCGCCATCATCTGGAACCTCGGCACCTGGTGGTTCGGCTTGCCCGCCTCCAGTTCGCACACGCTAATCGGCAGCGTCATCGGAGTCGGCATCGCCAACCAGCTCATGAACGCGAGAAGCGGCACCAGCGGCGTCGATTGGGGACAAGCCGCCAACATTGGTAAATCGCTGCTGCTCTCGCCCATCGTAGGTTTCGGTTGCGCCGGACTCTTACTGCTCCTCGCCAAAGCTCTCATTAAGGATCCCAAACTTTATAATGCTCCCGAAGG
>JBAUYE010000438.1:0-4288 GCA_049584615.1 Candidatus Sulfotelmatobacter sp. | reverse complement strand
GTGATCCTGAAGGCCTCGGCGGGCGGCGGCGGACGCGGCATGCGCATTGTGCGCAACGAGGAGGAGTTGCCGGGGTTGTTCAAGGCGGCGCAGTCGGAGGCGGCGGGTGCATTCGGCAATGGCGACTTGTACATGGAGAAGTATGTCGAACATCCGCGGCACATCGAGTTCCAGGTTCTGGCCGATGAGCACGGTAACGTGGTGAGTCTGGGCGAGCGGGAATGCTCGATCCAGCGGCGGCACCAGAAACTGCTGGAAGAATCGCCTTCGATGCAGGTTACGCCGGAATTGCGCGACCAGATTGGCGGGGTCTTGTGCAAATCGCTGGCGGAGATCGGCTACACCAATGCGGGGACGATTGAGTTCCTGATGGACCAGGGCCGCCGGTTGCACTTCATCGAGATGAATACCCGCATCCAGGTGGAACATCCGGTAACCGAGATGGTGACGGATGTGGATCTGGTGAAGAGCCAGATCATGATCGCGGCTGGGGCCCACATGCGCGATGTGCTACAGGGGCCGATTGTGCATCGCGGGCATGCCATCGAGTGCAGGATCAATGCGGAGCATCCGGAGAAGTTCACGCCGTCGGCAGGAAGGATTACTTCATTCAATCCGCCGGGAGGAACTGGCGTGCGTGTGGATACGGCGGCTTATACCGAGGGCGTGATTCCACCTTATTACGATTCGCTGATCGCCAAGCTGATTGTGCGCGGCAAGGACCGCAACGAAGCGGTTTCTCGCATGTCGCGGGCGCTGGAGATGTTTATCGTTGAAGGGGTTTACACGACGATTCCATTGCATCGCAGGATTCTGGCCGATCCGGATTTTCGGGCTGGAAAGTTTGATACCGGGTTCATCGAGCGGTTTCTAGCGGCCGGCAAGAAGGATTCGGCAGCGTGATATCGGTTCCTCGTCTCTACGCCGTTGTGGATGCGGCGTTCTTTCCAGCGACGGAAGATTTGGCGGTTTTTGCGGAACAACTTATCGATGGTGGCTGCTCGGTGCTGCAATACCGCAATAAATTGGGGAATGCCCGCATGATGCTGGAGCAGGCTTGCGAATTGCGCAAGCGTTCGCGGGCGAGGGTGCCCGCGCCACACATTCCAAAACTCATCATGAACGATCGCGCAGACCTGTGCCTGATCGCGGAGTTCGACGGCGTCCACGTTGGGCAGGATGACCTTTCCTCGGAATCGGTGCGGAGGATCATTGGGCCGGACCGCTGGCTCGGAGTTTCAACGCACAATCCAGAGCAGGTTGCCGAAGCGGACAAGACTTCGGCCGATTATCTCGCGATCGGACCTGTGTTTTCGACTTCCAGCAAAGACCGGCTTGATCCCGTGGTGGGCCTCGACGGGGTGCGCCGGGCGCGGCAGTTGACGCGAAAGCCGCTGGTGGCGATTGGAGGCATCACGTGCGCTAACGCGGCTTCGGTGATTGAGGCTGGGGCGGATTCCGTGGCGGTGATATCTGATCTGTTACGGGATCCCAGTAAATCAGCAGAGGAATTTTTCCGCATCTTGAGGTAAAGTCATTTGACCTTGGATTGGCGTCTGGGGCGAGGGCGGGACGCCCTCGCGACAGCCGGCGGGACGCCGGCGCTACGAGACCCTACGGAGGCATCCTGAGCACACCGACAACGGCTGCGAGCAGCGACTGGGAAATTCATAGCTCTCAAGATAAGGAACTGGTCAAGGGTCTGGGCCTGACCAGCGCGACCATGCTGGTCATGGGGTCGATGATCGGCTCCGGCATCTTTATTGTTTCCGCGGAGATTTCGCGCGAAGTAGATTCTCCGGCCCTGCTGATTGGCGCATGGGCGGTGGCCGGGTTCCTGACGATTGTCGGCGCGCTCAGCTACGGCGAACTGGCAGCGATGATGCCACGGGCGGGCGGGCAGTATGTTTATTTGCGCGAGGCGCTCGGGCCACTGTGGGGCTTTCTGTATGGATGGACGCTGTTTCTGGTGATTCAGACTGGCACGATCGCGGCCGTGGGCGTGGCTTTTGGCAAGTTCCTCGGAGTTTTCTTTCCTGCGATTTCTTCCTCGCATTGGATTCTGCATCTCTGGAAAGTTCCGTCGATCCGTCTGGGCCCGATGGTTCTGGGCAATATGGATGTGGGAATCAATACCCAGAATCTGGTTGCGATACTGCTCGTGGTTTTTCTCTCGGTCGTGAATGTTCTCGGGTTAAGGACGGGAGCGCTCATCCAGAATGTATTTACCGTGGCTAAGGTTGCGGCGCTGTTAGGACTGGCGTTGTTGGGTCTGGCGCTGGGACGAAACGCGCAAGCGCTGGCCACTAACTTCAACGGACATTTCTGGCGGAACGCGGGACTGGGCGCGCAACATGCTGTGCAAGTGGGAGTTGGCGGTCCAATTGTGATGGTCGGTACGCTGACGATTCTGGCTGCGGCGCAGGTGGGTTCACTGTTTTCCGCGGACGCCTGGAATAACGTGACGTTCACCGCGGGGGAATTAAAGAATCCCAGCCGCAATTTGCCTTTGTCGCTGGCGCTGGGCACGGGAGTGGTGATCGCGCTCTACATTGCCTGCAACTTTATTTATCTGATGGCGTTGCCGTTGGACGGAGCGCCGGGGGCAGCAACGATTCTGGGGAGGGGGATTAAGTACGCCTCAGAAGACCGCGTGGCCACGGCGGTGATGACGCAGATGTTCGGTGCAGCCGGCGGATTATTGATGGCGGCGGCGATCATGATTTCCAGCTTCGGCTGCAATAACGGGCTGATCCTCTCCGGCGCTCGCGTCTACTACGCCATGGCCAAGGATGGACTATTCTTTCGCAGTGTCGCCAAGCTGCATCCCACTTACAAAACGCCGGCGGTTTCGCTGATGGTGCAGATGGTGTGGGCCTGTCTGCTCTGCGTCTCGGGCAGCTACGGGCAGCTTCTGGACTACATTATTTTCGCTGCGCTGGTCTTCTATATTTTGACGATTGTGGGTTTGTTTGTGCTGCGAAGAACCCATCCCGACGCGCCGCGGCCCTATCGTGCCGTGGGTTATCCGGTGCTGCCTGCGATTTATATTGCGATCGCTTTGTTTATCGATGTCGTACTATTACGCTACAAGCCGCAATTTACTTGGCCGGGGCTGATTGTAGTGGTGCTGGGCATCCCGGTATATTACGCGTGGTCGAGGAGTGCGGGCGCGAAGCGCGCATCCGCGCAGCCTTAAGGAGAAACCAGACGAATGGCCAATCTGTTTGCAACCAAGCCGCTACACCTGCTGATGGAGGAATCCCGCGAGACGGGCGAACACAGCCTGAAGCGGACGCTGGGAGTTTTTCAGCTCACCGCGCTGGGCGTGGGCGCAATCATTGGAGCCGGCATCTTTGTGATGGTGGGGCTGGGAGCGCAGTATGCCGGTCCGGGACTCACCTTGTCATTCGTTCTTTCCGGGTTGGGATGCGCGTTCGCTGGATTGTGCTATGCCGAGTTTGCCGCCATGATTCCATTGGCGGGCAGCGCTTACACTTACGCTTATGCCACGCTGGGCGAGTTGATCGCATGGATCATCGGCTGGGATCTCACGCTGGAATACGCAATGGGCGCCAGCACGGTGTCTTCGGGATGGTCGAACCACTTCATCGAATTACTGAATATCTTCCATGTGAAGATGCCGCTGTGGCTGGCCTACGATCACTGGACGGCGCTGAAAACCGCGGAGAATATTGTTGCGCGGCAGATGGCGCAGAGTGGAGGCTCCGGCCTGGTGCCGGGGACGCAAGCGTTTCTTGATAGGGTGACTGCGATCGTGAGCGCACAATCCCCCGAGTTGCTGCAACGGGCGCACGATCTGCTGAGCGCGCCGCGTCTCTTTGGGATGGAGGTTGGCTTCAACTTGCCGGCTTTCCTCATCGCTCTGGTCATTACGGCGATTCTGGTGGTTGGCATCAAAGAGAGTGCCAGGTTTAACACCGGCATCGTCGTAATTAAGGTTTCAGTAGTTCTTTTCGTGATCGCGCTGGGCTCCCACTACATCAACCGCGGAAACTGGGGCACGGACTGGCACACGTATGCGCCCCATGGGTTCGCGGGCATCGGGGCGGGCGCTGCTTATATTTTCTTCGCTTACATCGGGTTTGATGCGGTCTCGACTACCGCTCAGGAAGCCAAGAACCCCCAGCGCGACTTGCCGATTGGCATGATCGCTTCGCTGGCGATCTGTACGGTCTTGTATATTGCCGTGGCCGGCGTACTGACGGGCATGGTTCATTGGCAACAAATCAACATCGAAGCGCCGGTCGCCGTTGCCTTCCTGGAC
>JBAUYE010000437.1:0-2520 GCA_049584615.1 Candidatus Sulfotelmatobacter sp. | reverse complement strand
CTAGGGACCAGTGCATCGATACCATTGAAGGCCATCACCACGGAATCGAAGTTTCCGTCAGCGAGCAGTGCAAGATTCGTGGCATCCGCCACCAGGAATTGAAGTTGCGGGAACTTCTCTCGACACGCTGCCACCATCTTTGGCGCATAGTCCACACCGACGTAACGCGACGCCAGGCTGGAAAGATATGGAGTCGTGCGGCCGCCCCCGACGCCTAGATCCAGAATCGCATCCCCCGGCTTCAGAAATTCCTGAAACAGAGACTGCTCGCACGGGCTGAGGTAGTTGAGCGACGCGTAATACGCTGCCACCTCGGACTTGTCATAGACGGGAAGATTCGGGTCCTCCTGTCTTCCTGACTGACCGGTCAGAGGTGTTTTAGGAACGCGGGCGGGTGGAGTCACTGAGGAGGAACCTGTCCCGGGGATGAAATAACCGACATGCCGGTAATCCGCTCATACATCTCCAGAAGCCTCGGGAAGTTTCGGTCCCAGTCCGCGCGCTCCTCCACAATGCGCTGGTTTCGCTCCGAGAATAGCTTTCGCTGTTCCGGGCGAAGCTGGGCTGCACGCAGCAACCGGTTGGCAAACTCCTCGCTAGAACCCACCGACGCCAGCCAGCCGTTCTGTGCTTCTACAACCCACTCCCTATTGGATGGAATGTCGCTTACCACAACCGGCAGGCCGGTTGCCATCGCCTCCAACAGGGAGACAGACGTGCCATCTGACTGCGCGCAACTGACGTAGGCGTCAGCGGTGCGGAACCACTTCGGCATGTCTTCTTTGACCTGGGGACGAAGAGTCCGAATCACACGGCCCAACCCATGAACCTCAACGAACTCCTGCACTCTTCCCGCCTCCGATCCGCTGCCGAGCAATAATAAACGCAAGGAAGAGTCTACCCGGTAAGCCCGTCGAAATGCTTCGAGGAGAATGTCGATTCCATAAAGTGGCTCCCACGAGCGCGTGGAAATGAAAACATGCGCCCCTGATTCGCGCTGGCACTCTTCGTCCGATGGCAAAGCGCCAACTGGTCCAAACAATCCCTTCCGGATGCCCCAGGAAAACTGCACGATGCGCGAGTCCGGTATCTCCGCCAATTGTTTTGCCCTCTTCCGGACGGTATCGCAGTCGCAAAAGAAGGCGTCCGCACTCGACAAGGCGACTTGCGCCGCCTGCTTCCACTCCGGGCGTTGCTCCGCATGAAACAGAAGATCCGATCCCCAGGAAGTCAGCAGCCAGGGATGAAAGCGCGAGAGTGCGGTCACGTGGCCACAACTTTGGATAGGGCCAGCATGGACTAGATCCGGGGCTATCTCACACAGCACGCGCTGGAGCTCGGGCAGAAAATCAGCAAACGTCGCCAGGTCCGAATTCTGCGGGATCGTCCGTTTGGCTCGCACCCAGTGCACTCCCTGGGGCAGCCAGCCTTCGGCCACGCAATTACTGGTTGGGTCGAGAAACCAGACCTCCAGCCCCGCCTGCGAAAGCTTTTCCAAGAAGCGTTGGTTATGCCCCGAGGTGTTATCCGAAAAGTACAGGACCTTCACTCGGTACCCTCGGTCTCAACCAACAAGGTCCATCTCAAGCATTCGCCGTGCGGCAGATCGTGGAGCAGTTTCTTGCCGACGACTCTCGCGAGATCGAATGGCATGACTCCCTCTCGAGGGGCCGGCCGCAACGCCTCCAGCATGTCTTCCCTCAAGACCGTCCCCGCTCTCAAGTCCTGAGCCGCCCGGAGACAGCGCCGCTGCACGACCACGGTGTCCTCTTCATTCTCCGCTACGAATTTTCGCGACGAGCCTAACGCATATTCGAGTTCCCGCGTCCGATCGACCATCTCACGCCACGAGGAGGGCGTCATGGAAAAGGGATGGTCCGGACCTTCGCGCCGGTTATCGTCAGTAAAGTGCTTCTCGATCACGCGTGCGCCCAGGGCGACCGCTCCCAGCACCGTCGCATGCCCCGGAGTGTGATCGGAAAGACCTAACAGTACCGAGGGGAACATAGTGCGGTAGGTCTCCAGTACGCGCAGATGGATGTGGCGGAAGTTCTCCAGGCTGGCGGTGTAGTTAGTGTTGCACTGCATCAGGACCAGTTGCAAATTGATCTTGAGTATTTCTCCCACCGCGCGCTGCACTTCTCCAATATCGGAAGCTCCTGTGGCCAGCAGCACCGGCTTTTGTTTGGAAGCCACTTTGCGCAGCATTTCCGGCCACGTAATATCTCCGGAACCGATTTTGAATAGATTCACGTAGGGATCGAGCATATCCACGGCTTCCAGATCGTAGGGCGCCGAGAAATATTCGATTCCGCAAACTTCGCATTGCCGCTTCAACTCCGTTGTCCACTCCCACGGCAAACTGGCTTCGCGGTACACCTGGAAAACGCTTTTTCCCCATTTTGCCTGGTGCGAAAGCTGACCACCCAGGCTGCGGAAGCCGCGCTCGCTGACGATCTTGGGGGCGCGAAAATTCTGGAACTTGGCCGCGTCGGCCCCGGCCTCGGCACAGAGCCGGAT
>JBAUYE010000436.1:0-4164 GCA_049584615.1 Candidatus Sulfotelmatobacter sp. | reverse complement strand
TGTTGGGGCATTGCCACGATGGTGCTGGTGATCGTGTTGCTGGACCAGTTTGTGTGGCGACCGGTGATCGCATGGGCGGAGAAGTTTAAGGTGGAGCAGGTGGAGAGCACGGACGCTCCTCGATCATGGGTGCTGAATCTGGTGGAGCGTTCGAGCGGGCTCGCGAGGGTTCGAGAAAAAACTTTGCGACCACTGGCGGAGCGTCTGCTTTTGTATTTTGCGCAGAAGCATAGGGAGGAACATCCCGTGGAGAAGCCGTCTGCGTGGCGGGACTGGCTGCTGCGCGGGCTGGGCGTGCTGACACTTGGTGGCATCGGTTACGGTGTGGTTCGGGTCGCGATTGTTCTCAGCGGCGTGGGGAAGGCGGAATTGCATGCGACCGCTCTCGGGTTGGGAGCGACTTTTCTGCGCGTGAATCTGGCGTTGCTGATCGGGGCGCTGTGGACAATTCCGGCGGGAGTGGCGATTGGCTTCAATCCCCGGCTGGCGCGCATTGCACAACCGCTGGCACAGATTGCGGCTTCGGTGCCGGCGACGGCGTTGCTCCCGGTGATTCTACTGCTGCTGATCCGGCTGGGCGGCGGACTGGGTCTGGCGTCGATCGTTGTGCTGCTGCTGGGCACGCAGTGGTACGTGCTGTTCAACGTGATCGCGGGTGCCATGGCGATTCCGACCGACTTGAAAGAATGCTGCTCGGTATTCCGGGTGCGAGGGATAGCGCGATGGAAGAAGCTGATCCTTCCCGGAATTTTTCCTTATCTTGTAACCGGCATGGTGACGGCTTCTGGCGGAGCGTGGAATGCCAGCATCGTTGCCGAATATTTTCATTTCAAAGGGCAGATTTACACCACGACGGGACTGGGTGCGACCATTCAGCAGGCTACCGATAGCGGCGATTTTCATCTGCTGCTGCTCGCGACCATGATGATGGCGGCGACTGTGGTGACCATCAACCGGTTAGTGTGGCGCAGGCTCTATGGGCTGGCGGAGACGCGGTTCCGGCTGGAAGCGTAAAAAGCAGTGTTCTGTGGCCAATGATCAGTGACCAGCAAGAGCGGGCTATGATCTTTGCCTTAGCCTGGTTGCCTCGTTTGGCAGAATGCAGGATTGCGCGGCGCTTTTGAGAGCGGCTTCCAGGCGCGTACCGAGAGCTGACATTTCCTCGGGACTCGTCAACTGCTGCAGGCGCTCGAAAAGCTCGCGTTCTTCTTCGCGGATGTGATGGGAGAGGCATTGGGCAAAGGCGGGCAAGGTTTCCGTTGACATGGCGTACGCCTTGGCTTGCGCAAAAGACTCGCGCAGCGCGGCGTGATCGCCGATCAAACCTTCCACGAGGGGGATTAGCTCAGGGAATTTGCACGCTGCCGGGAACAGCACTTGTTCTTCAGCTGAGAAGTGACACTTGATTTCCTGTTCGAAATGCTGTTCGATTTCCGACTGCCAAATCTTCAGGTCCGCAGCGGGGATGGGCTGAGCACGATCGATGCGCACACATAGAGCCAGTGCTCGCTGGTGCTGGTGCGACAGCGGGATCAAGTTTTTATCGCGCAGCATGGAATCCGCTAGAGGGCTCCTCAGGGGCTAAAGCCTTTGCCCCGAGTTGAACGTTAACGGCACGGCTGAAGCCATGCCCTTCCCGAACCAGCTCTTCCTGAGCCCGACGGGCCGCTTCAAGAATAGATGCGTCACGCCACACTCAATGGTTCTGGTGGCTCGGTGACGGCGGGACGCACCGTCAGCCAGTCGGTGCGAACTCGCTCCCACTCCTGGATCAGCATGCCGTTGGCTTCGAAGAAGCTGCGGATGCGGGCGCGTTCCCATCCTGCGACCTCTTCGAGAATCGGCGCCAGGACCGCGAGGGCGCTGGTGCTGAGCACGGTGCGCTTGGCGATCTGTGAAATGTGAGGCGATTCTGAGACTGCGATGGTGAGTCCGTCACGCGCGTTGACGTGCAGCATCACGTTGATGTCGGAGCTGCCATCCCCGGTATAGATGACGTGATCGGGGCCCATCACGTGCTCGGTCAATAACTGGTCGAGTACCGCGACCTTGCCGTAGCCGGCGGTGGCGCGAATGATGGTGTCGATCTCGCCCGAAGGTTTGTAACTGAACTCGGTACCGAAAATGTGATCCTGCGGAACGATGCCTTCGAGCGCTGAATGGATTACTTCGACGGGAGCGGCCGATAGAATGTAGAAGTCGAAGAAGTGTCCATCGACACCAGTTTCGAGGATCTGGTAAAGCAGTTTAATGTCGCCTTTGAGGCGAATTCGTTTGCCGACCTCATGAAGATGTTCCTTCCGAACTTTCGCTTTGAATTCGGGATCGTGGAGCAGGAGGTAGGCAAGTTCGGCTCCCTGCTGCACCAGGTTGATCTTGGCCATACCTTTGGCTTTGCGTTCGAACTCCGCGGTGGGAATGCCGACTAATTCAGCGAGCACGTAGCCGGAATCGTTGAAGGTGAGCGTCTGATCGAAATCGCTCGCGAAAATATAGTGTTTTAAGGGCTTGTCTGCCATAGCTTATTAGATTCCAGGTGTGCGCGGAGGGCCCATTAAAAGAATCAATCGCGATTATATGCGGTTGGCGTTAAATCACTGTTAACAAATGCCCGGGTAAATCATTGGTGAGGAATTCGGCGACGGCAGTGCCCGATGCCTGCCTTTACTAAATTCGCCGACACGTCCAGAATAAAGAGTCCCGCTTGCGACGCTGTGCTACGGGCGGGGAGCAGTCAGAATCAGCCGACAAGTTGACGAAATATACAGGAGCCCTCATGCCAGTAACTGGTGAACTGATCCGTGCCATGAATTACGTGGAAGACATCACGGCCACACTGCGCCGTATCTCGATCTACATTCCCGCCATGAATACCGAGGAGCGCAAGCGCCTGGCGGAGAGTTTGCGAGCCACCAGTGGCGCTATCGATACGGCGATTGCGGATCTCGAGAAGGTTGGCCCGTAGTGACGCAGGTTAGTACCGTCGCGGTGATCGGCGCCGGTATTATGGGCCGGGGCATTGCGCATGCCGCCGCGATCGGTGGCTATCGCACCATTCTCGAAGACCTGTTGCCGGCGGCGTTGCGCCGGGCTGAGAGCGAAATCCGGGCCAATCTCGACAAGGCAGTGGAGTTGGGGAAAGTCTTGCCGCCCGACGCCGATGCCGCGTTCCGTCGAGTGGAATACGCCGACTCAGTGGAAGAAGCCGCGCGCGAAGCCGATTTGGTGATTGAAGCGGTTCCGGAGGAGATGGAGTCGAAGATTGAGATTTTTACTCTGCTCGACAAGATCTGCCGGCCCGCGACGATTCTGGCGTCGAACACTTCTTCTCTCAGCGTTTCAGAAATTGCGAGTGTTACTTATCGTGCGAAGAAGTGCGTGGGCATGCGCTTCCTCAATCCCGTGCATAAGATGAAGCTTTTGGAAGTGGTGCGGGCTCTGGAGACGGACGAGGACACACTTGCCACCGCGGTTGAAATGGGCAGGCGGATGGGCAAGGAAGTGGTGGTGATTAGCGAATCGCCCGCGGAAGTTGCACAGTAGTGGTGGTTCCGGGCCTGTGCCCCTGCCGCCGGGCTTCGCGCAGGCCAGACTGCCGAGGCAGCTATCTCCAAATGGACCGTGCTAGCGGTTACGGCCGAAGTTCAAGCCTGATAATGATTCGACTCTTTCCTGCTCGACTCCTTTACTCGCAATCAGGACTTGAAAACTTTCGCCCATGCCTGCGGGCGTGACCAGATGCTTTAGCTGCAGCGCCACTTTCGCGCGCTCCTGCGGCAGGCGGCATTCTTCGAAGGCGTCGGCGAATTGATTGGCTTCGCCGATGCCCATCAGGAATTGGGATTGGGTCATCAGCTTCTGCGTCTGCATGCCGTGTTTGCTTGCGGCGGCAGTGAGCGCGGTGAAGTTTACGTCGGCGGAAATGTCTTGTTCGCCGGGGGCTTCGAAGGGGTTGGCGCTGATTGAATGATGTCGTAGGGCTTTCAACGTCCCTCGATGGCGTCCGGCCAACTGCTCTTCGCGGGTGTAGCCGTAGTCGATGGCCAGGAGGAATCCGCGGTGGACGCCGGCGGCTGTTTGCTCCATGAAGCGTTGTGCGGCTAGAGGCACTTCGATGCGCTCGTCTGGTTCGGGATGGACTGAATAGCGGTCGAGAAATTCCAG
>JBAUYE010000435.1:0-2143 GCA_049584615.1 Candidatus Sulfotelmatobacter sp. | reverse complement strand
CATCTCGCCCGTGCAGATTTTCATCGATAATTCGCCACATCTATAATGATCTCCCAATGACCTTCGGTTTCCAGGCCACCCTCATTACCGCCACAGCTAAAACCTAGATTTCTACAGGTGCATCTGCGCGCATGGTTCCGACGATCCAGATTTTGGTACTGCTGCTGGCCGTGATTGCCGTGGTTGCTGTTGTCGCGGCACGACTCAAGATTCCGTCGGCCATTCTCTTGGTGCTCACCGGCGTCGTTCTGGCGGTCGTCCCCGATCTACCGACCGTGGAACTCGCCCCGGAGCTGGTGCTGCTTTTGGTATTGCCGCCCGTCATCTACTCGTCCGCGGTGGCGATGAGCTGGCGCGAGTTCCGATTCAATCTCCGCCCGATCGGGCTGCTGGCCGTGGGTTGCGTCGCGTTCACGACGATTGCAGTCGCAGCGGCAAGTCACTGGCTGTTGGGTTTCGCTTGGCCGGTGGGCTTCGTACTGGGCGCCATAGTCTCGCCGCCCGACGCCATCGCGCCGCTCTCTATCGCGCGCAGAATGCAGCTCCCCAAGCGGATCCTGGTCGTGCTCGAAGGCGAGGGACTGGCAAATGACGCCACCGCCCTCATCCTCTACCGCTTCGCGGTCGCCGCCGTGAGCTCCGGCATATTTTCGTTTGGTCAAGCCGCGGGAACGTTTGCCGCGATAGTAGCCGGCGAAATTATCTGGGGAATCGGGGTCGGTTGGCTAATGCTGCGTCTGCGCCGCTGGGTCGACAACCCGCCCATCGAGATCACGCTCTCGATCCTGACGCCGTTCTTTGCGTACTGGCCGCCCGAGCAACTAGGCGGCTCCGGCGTGCTTGCCACCGTGACCACCGGGCTCTACATCAGTTGGAATGGCTTCTGGTTGATCAGCGCCGCGACGCGGCTCCAGGGAATATTTTTCTGGGATTTTTTCATCTACCTGATCGAAGGCCTCATTTCTCATCACCGGCCTGCAGGCGCGCACGCTGTTTGCGGGCATCGGCCCCTATTCGATATCCGAGCTGGCTATCTCCGCGGCGGTTGTCAGCGCCGTGGTGATCGTGGCCCGCTTCGTCTGGATGTATCCGGCGACGTACCTTCCACGTTGGCTATTTTCCTCGATCAGGCGCAGGGATCCGTCGCCGCCCTGGCAAACGCCGTTCATGCTGGCGTTCACCGGCGTTCGCGGTATCGTCTCACTCGCGGCTGCGCTGGCGATCCCGTTTACGACTGTGAATGGTCAGCCGTTCCCCGACCGCGATCTGATCCTTTTCCTGACTTTCGCCGTCATCCTGGCGACACTGGTGGGTCAAGGCCTGATGTTACCCGCGGTGATCCGCGCACTCGGTCTCGCCCATATCGGGCGTCGGGAGCGCCACACCGACCGCGCCGAAGAGTATCAGGCCCGGCGGGAGGCAATTGCGGCCGCGACCGAACGGCTCGGCCAGCTTACGGCGGAACGCCAACTGTCGGAGGACGTCGTCCGACCGCTCTTAGCCCAGCAGCGCGACCGGCTCAGGCAATTCGAGCTCCGAAGCGAGGGCCATCGCAAGCTTCCCAAGCTGCACGACGAAATCGAGCTTCTGCTGATCGTTGCCGAGCGCGAGCGAATCAACGAACTCTTTTGCAGCAACAAGCTCAACGACGCGACCCGACGCCGGATCGAGCGGGAGCTCGATCTACGCGAGGCGCAGCTCGCCAACCAGCGCAGCGAGGAATGAACTAGCGCATTGCCTTGATGATCTCGCGCGAGAAAAAGACCCGCCTACCTATCCCTGCGATATCGCAAGGGGCGGCGGCGAGGGAGCGGAGCAAGAGGACTATCCACCAAGACACCATCCGTTGTCTGGCGCCTTGCGCACCGAGACAATCCCGAGACAATCCTATGACAGCCCGAGCGCAAATCATTGGGAGCTATCTTTCACCGTACGTCCGTAAAGTGCTGGTCGTGCTCGACCTGAAAGGTATCCCGTACGAAGTGGACCCAATCGTTCCTTTTTATGGGAGCGATCGTTTTTCGCTAATAAGCCCGGTACGCCGGATTCCGGTCCTTATCGATGACCAAATCACCCTGCCTGATTCCTCTGTCATCTGCCAATATCTGGAGGAACGCTATCCAGAGCCGACGCTCTATCCCGC
>JBAUYE010000434.1:0-6008 GCA_049584615.1 Candidatus Sulfotelmatobacter sp. | reverse complement strand
CAGGCAGTGTGGCCTGCGCTGCACGGAAAACCATCCATCACATCTTCGCCAGGGGCGGGTGGAGGTGCGCAGAATTCTTCCACGTTGCCCACGAGTTCCTGGTTATGGAAAACTTGCTTGAGATCTGACCCGGGAATTCGTAGCGCAAGAATGGATCTGTCTCCGTCCATTTTCGGAGTAATGGTGGGGTCGAGCGTGTAAGTGACCCCCAGTTCCCTGGC
Source organism: Candidatus Sulfotelmatobacter sp. (assembly GCA_049584615.1). Classification (GTDB taxonomy): domain Bacteria; phylum Acidobacteriota; class Terriglobia; order Terriglobales; family Acidobacteriaceae; genus Sulfotelmatobacter. Next base: position 5,787 of record JBAUYE010000434.1, on the reverse strand, counting down.
CAGCGCGATCACGCCGGGCTGATCGGAGAAATTGCCTGCCATGAGAACGTTGGCGAGAACGACCTTCAGTCCCTGCGCCTTCAAGAATCGAATCGCGCGGATGGTTCGCTTCAGCGATCCCGGCAGTTTTGTAATGGCATCGTGAACTTCCGGCCGATGCGAGTAGACACTGATCTGTACCTGCTCAACCCCGAGCTGGCGCAGTCTTGCGGCTTCCTTCTCGCGGATCATCACCCCGTTGGTCTTCACCTTTACATTGAACAGCAGTTGCCGCGCCCGCTCTACGATTTCAAAAAAGTCCCGGCGCATGAGAACTTCACCGCCGCTGATCGAGAGAAAAAACACTCCGGCATCGGCCAATTGTTCGAGTACATCGACAATTTCCGCTGTGGTCATCTCGCCGTGATCGTCGTGATCGAGATAGCAATGGACGCAGCGTTCATTGCAGCGGTAAGTAATGTCGAGGTGAACACTGATGGGCAAGCCCAGGTTCAGCGCCTTTTGATTCATCTCGGCCATAAGGCTCATGGGCGCTCCGCGGACGAGGGGGAATCTGTCTCGATTAACGGTTGATCTGATACGAGTAGAATGCCATGTTGCGAAAGTTCGTCGACGAAACGGTTAGCTCCGCGCTGCGCCTGCTCCGGATCGACGTCGAATTCCTGACAGACTTTGCCGGAGACGATTTGCGCCAGCGACGTGCGGCCGTCCGCTGCCTGCCAGATCGTGGAAGCGACTTCATTGAGCGTGAAAAAAGTCGAATCCACGGCCGACATCACCATCATCTCGCCCCCCACCATGCGGGCGGCGATCGCCTTGCTTCGCGCAATGTATCTTTCGGGCATCATAGTTCTCCGGTGCTGGCGTATGGCGACTAACGTATTATGTCCCAGACTCGCTGGTCAGGGACGAATACTAAGCGGTGGATGGGAACCAAACTTGCAAACTCGCACGCTGACTGAAAAACCAGTTGCACCAGCTCAGGGTCATCGGCAAAAAACAGGATGTTCCTCAGCAGACGCTGGATGGCTTCTGAGGGGCCGATCGGCTCGATACGGTTCTGCAAGCCTTTCTCAAGCAAAAAGAATGCGCTGAGGGGAGCGGAGCAGTTCTCGCCGACGCGCGCCAACTCTCCCGCAAAAGGAGTCCCGCAGGCGATGTAGCCACTTCCCTCGCGCCGCACGTAGGAGATTTCGTCGGTGAGCAGTGTCGCATCGGGTGGCGCGAGGCGGGAGATTGTCGTCTTGCCGGCACCCGAAACCCCGGAAAAGAGAAAGGCTTTCCCCCCGCGAATCGCGCTGGCGGCGTGAACCAGAAAACCTCCTTGCCTTGCCAGGACGAGACTATGAACGATGCGCAAAACGCAATCGATGGCGTAGGGATTGCATGATTGACGGATCCGGCCTCGGCTGGTTTGCGGATTCCAGTTTGCGCGGAAGTCGCCACGCTTCAACAGCCATTCTCCGTGTTCGATCTTCACCTCGAGGTCATCATCCACTGAGGATTCCGAAGGCTCACGCAAGTCAATGTCGAATTCGACGTGTGAATCCGGCGAAGTCCCGACAAACCCGGTGTATCGATTCTCGACCAGACGATGAAATGAGGGATCCTTTGTTCGCAGGGCAATCGCCATTCCGCCGATCTCGATGGATACCCTCTCTTGCGCGGTTGTGGGAAAGGCAGTCGTCATGGATGTGGAGTACTAGTCGGAGAAGCGCCGTGAAAGCCGCGCCCCGCATCGAAAGCGCCAGGGACGAGCCGCGTCATATCTTGCCCCAGTGCACAGAGCGAATGCGCAACGTGAGATTGCGGAATCGGTCCCACCGGCAAAGCATCCAGGCCAGCGTGGCGTGGAGCGGTGAGACCTTCTGGCTCGGGACGAAGCTGCGGTTGGCACGGCGAACACTGGCCAGCCGGCCCAGAATTTCGGATGCGGCTACCGGCGGATCGTTTTGGGGCATGGCGTCGCCCCTGGTGATCCACGGAAGGCAATCATGAACTTGTCGCGTTTCGACCAGCCGATGAACGAAGAAACGGTTATCACGCACAACCAGCACGATGTCTCCAGGAACAACTTCGTCGTGCGCAGCGCTTTGAATCGTGAGCAGATCGCCTGGCCACACCGAGGGAAGCATGCTCGATCCCCACGCCTTCAGCTGAACGGTGCCCCCGCTGCGAAGCATCCGAGCCGCAAGGCCGGCCTTGGAATCCTCGCGATTTCCCGGCTTGTGAGGCATAGATGGCCGCAAGCTAAGAGGTATGCCGGTTGAAGTGGCAGGAAAGTTGGGTGCCCTGTATTTTGCCGCAGGACAGCGCCATGGTTTCGAAAACCTGCTCGTGCCGGAATGCGGGTTCTTGATAGACTTTCTTAGCCGTGCCACGGCTCTCAGCTATGTTCTCCTTGCCAGTGTGCCAGTCCTGTTCGGCCATAAAAAATGAGCTCCGCAATCCGGACTGCAAAGTCTGCGATCCGGCAAACGCTCAACCACAAACGACTTCTTTCCCGAAGCGTACTACAAGAAGCAGATTTGGCCGATTGTCACTGCTGGTACATGCGGGTAGGACCTGTGGATTTTGCCCAGCGGCGCGCAAGAAATAATAATGATAGTAGTGAAAGAACGGCCGAACCGTCCTACTGCTCGATGGCCGTCTCCGATTTGTCCGGCTTCTGGGTCACCTGCTTGGGACTCGGCAATTGCGAACGGTCCCAGCCGCCGCCGAGAGCCTCCACCAATGCCACAGCGTAGGTCATCTGTTGCACTTGAAGAGCATTCAGAGTCTGCTGGTCCGCCAGCACAGTGGTCTGGGCAATCAGCAGGTCGAGGTAGGGATCGAGGCCCTCGTCGTACCTTGCCTGCTCGAGCTTGAGATAGGTTCGAGCTGAGTCTATAGCCTGCTGCTCTTGTTGGATCTCTTTGGATAGGATGCGAACTTCTGCAAGACCATCCTCCACCTGCTGAAAAGCGGTAAGCACGGTCTGCCGGTAGCTGGCCAGATCCGCATTGTAGGTCGCGACGTATTGCTGGACCGTGGCGCGGCGCAAGCCGGCATCGAAAATGGTTTCGGAGACCGACGCGCCCACAGACCAGAAACGGCTTGGCCAGGAGAGCCAATTATGGAAGGCGGAACTCTCGAATCCGGCTTCACCGGTCAAAGTCAGGTTGGGATAATAGGCCGCGTAGGCGATGCCGATTGCTGCGTTGGCTTCTGCCATGGTGCGCTCAGCGGCGGCGACGTCAGGCCGGCGCTCGAGCAGTTCCGAGGGCATGCCTACCGGAATCGGCGGCGGAGCAACCGTCATCGGCTTCACCGGAATGGAGAAACTCGTGGCGGCCTTGCCGATGAGTACCGCGATCGCGTGCTCGTATTGCGCGCGCGCGACGCCGACGTTGGTCGCTCCCGCCTGCGCGCTCTGCAGTGTGGTTTCGGCTTCGACCACGGAGATTTGGTCGTCGATGCCGGCTTCGTAGAGCGCCCGGGTCAGGTCGTACGACTTCTGGTCCGCTGCCACGGTGTCGTCATAGATTTTTTGCAACATGTCCTGGCCGCGAATCTCGAAAAAATATTCCGCCAGGCTGGCCTGCTCGGTCAGGCGTTCGTTCTCGAGATCGGCCGCGCTGACCAGGGCGGCATATTGGGCTTGACGGACGGTGTTGCGGACCTTCCCCCAAAGGTCAGGCTCCCAGGAGGCTTCGAGCGGCAGCGAATAGAGCGTGCTTTGCAGTTGTGGAGTGGTGCCGGTGCCACCCGTGTTCGCGTTGGCGGTGCTCAGGTTTGCCGAGGCTCGCGAGTGAGTGACCGAGGGCGCGACCGAGAGTGTCGGAAAATACTGCGAGCGCGCCTCGCGGACGATTGCACGGGCTTCCATGAAGTTTTCGAAATACTGTTTGATGTTTTGATTATTAATATCCAGTTGTTCCTCGAGAGCGTTCAATTCGGAATCGTTGAAGATCTCCCACCACTTGCCGCGCAGCTTCGCGTCCGCGGGTTGCGCGGGCGTCCAGAGCCCGGCTTCCTGGGACTGGGTAGGCGATTCCTTGTAAACGGCGGCAGGGGCTTGCGGTGCGGGGGGATGGTATTTCGGCCCCACCACGCAGCCCGACAAAGATAGTAGGAGCGCAGCCGCAAACAGCCGACTCACATCGTTCGCGGATTTTCGTTCAAGAATCTTCATAACGTTTCTGCTTAACTCACCGTTCATCCCAGCCCATCCGTCTAGCCTGCCTGCGGAGCAGGGAGTGGATTTCGCGCGGTATTTCCCTTTCCCTGTATCCACAACCGCAGCCGGTCGAACTCCAAATAAACGACCGGAGTCGTATAGAGAGTGAGCAACTGGCTCAGGATCAGTCCACCCACAATCGTAATGCCTAGAGGCCGGCGGAGTTCGAACCCCGTGCCCGTTCCCAGCGCCAACGGCAGCGCGCCCAATAGCGCGGCCATGGTCGTCATCAGAATCGGCCGGAAACGCAACATACAGGCTTCAAAAATCGAATCGATCGGCTTTTTCCCCTCCTGGCGCTCTACCTGAAGAGCAAAATCGATCATCATGATCGCGTTCTTTTTTACGATTCCGATCAGCAGGACAATGCCAATGATGGAGATAATGTTTAGATCCTGCTTGAAGAGCATCAACGCGAGCATCGCTCCTACGCTCGCCGACGGCAGCGAGGAGATGATGGTCCAGGGATGGACCAGGCTTTCGTACAAAATACCGAGAATGATATAGACGGCCAGCAGTGCGGTCACGATCAGCCATGGCTCGGTGCCGAGAGATTGCTGGTAGGCCTGCAGCGTGCCCGCATAAAAACCTTGCAGCGTGGAGGGCGTGCCGAGCCGCTTCTGCATCTGGCCGATGCTCAACGTGGCGTCGCTCAAAGACACACCCGGCGCCAGGTTAAAGGAGACCGTAACCGAGGGAAATAATCCCGTATGGTTAATGGCCAGAGGCGTGGTGTTAGCATGGCCGTTCGCCATTGTCAGCAACGGAATGTTCTCCCCGCTGGAGCTTTTCAGGTAGATATCTTTCAACCCTTCCGGACTTTGCCAAAATTGCGGAGCCACCTCCAGCACCACATAGTACTGATTCAACTGGGTGTAGATGATGGACACTTCCGACTGGCCGAATGCGCCATATAAAGTCGAGTCCAATGACTGCGCTGTAACACCGAGCTTGGCCGCGGTGACGCGATCATAGTTCATCAGCTCATCCAGGCCGCCATTCTGCTGGTCCGAGCTTACGTCCTGCAGGCCGTGTAATTGCATCATCTGGTTCAGGATGATGGGCGCCCACTTGGAAAGATCCTGCACATTGTCGGATTGCAGCGTGTACTGGTACATCGCATTGCTGGAGCGGCCGCCGATGCGCAGATCCTGCACGGATTGGAGAAATGCGGAGGCCACGGGCAGACGGTTCATTTGCGGCCGAAGGCGGTTGATGATCTGCGTAGCACTGACCTTGCGCTCCGCCAGCGGCTTGAGCGCGACATAGATAGAGCCGGTATTGGTGGCCCCGCCGCCGCCGGTGAACGCAATTACATTCGCAACGGCGGGATCTTTCTTGATGACTGCGCCGATCTGGCGAATGGAGTTATCCATCGAGGGAAACGATGAATCCTGCGGCCCGCGCACTGCGCCGGCGATCGCTCCCGTATCCTCCACGGGGAAAAAGCCCTTGGGGATCTTGAAACCCACCACCACATTGAGCGCGATGGTGATACCGAGTACGACGAGGGTGAAGACAGGATGTTCGAGCACCCAATGCAGGCTGCCGCGATACAACGACAGCAC
>JBAUYE010000433.1:0-5371 GCA_049584615.1 Candidatus Sulfotelmatobacter sp. | reverse complement strand
TCGTCGGGATCGAGATGAACGAAATATTCGAGCATCGCCAGAGATTGGTGCTCGGAGGTGTACGCGAGACGAGTTCCCGGACTCGACCAGCGCCCGCCGTAAAGATAAGCACCTTCACCATCCAGCGGTGAGCGCGCATACAGCTTGCGCAGCACGCGATAGAGTCGCCTCAAAAGATTGGCCTCAAGAGATTCGCTTAACTCACTCGCCTCAACTGACGCCGCCGTAGGCGATGCGTCCCAGAACGTTCTCGACCTCGCGAGCTCCCAGTTCCGTGTCCACAGCGCTGATGGGAGCGGCACCGCCCAGCGCGCGATTGGAACGCTTCAGCCAGCGCGCGGCACTGTGGCGGTCGCCGAGACTGTGCTGCGCCAGGGCGACGATGCGGGCCAGGCGATAGAGGCGATCGGATTCGAAGCGGGCCAGCCGTCCACTGCGGCGCCTGCGCTGCAAGCTACGGGGCGAGAGGTCCAGGGCATCAGCCAATTCCTTGAGGGTGAGACCGGAAGCGTGCATCAGCTGCTCGACGACGGCGGGAGGGAAGCCGGTGCGGATGGCTTCGCAAAGATCGCGCTGGTTGTTGAGTTTGCGTCCCAGAACGGTTCGGCCACCGAGTTCTTTCACTACCGCACGCAATTCGTTTACCATTTGTCGTCTATTGTAGCGACAATTGTCGCTTACGTCAATAGCGGCACCCCATTGTAGTTTCGGGAGATCTCATTTTCTTGTGGGGACAGCCGTCCTGGGCTGTCCGTCGAGCGCAGCTCCACGCTCCTTTGGCGGGAGCCGCGGTCCGCGTCCGTGCTATATTCGCTCGACCGTGACCTCCGCGAAACTCCAACCACGGACCGCGCTGATCGTACTCACGGCGCTCAATCTGCTGAACTACGCGGACCGCAATGTGCTGTTCGCGGTACAACCGCTCGTGCAGGACGAGTTCCACCTTACCAAGACGCAGATTGGATACCTCACCAGCGCCTTCCTGGGCTTCTACATGGTGGCCGCACCCTTCGTCGGTCCGTTGGCTGACCGCTATTCGCGCAAGTTCATCATCATACTGGGCGCGTTCTTCTGGAGCGGGCTCACGCTGCTGACCGCCTTTACCCATAACTACACCGAGTTGCTGATTCGCCACACGCTGGTGGGAATCGGGGAAGCAACGTTCGTCACGATTGCGCCGACCTTTGTCGCCGACCTTTTTGCGGAAAAGAAACGCGGCCGGATTCTGGGCGTATTTTATCTGGCGATTCCCGTGGGGTCGGCAGCGGGATATTTGCTGGGAGGCTATCTGGCTCCGCAGTACGGCTGGCGCTTCCCGTTCTACATCGCAGCCGGTCCCGGATTCCTGCTGGCGATCGCTGTCATGTTTCTGAGGGAACCGGAGCGCGGGCAATTTGATTCACTGAAAAGCACTCCGGAACGCACGACGGTATTTGGCTTGGCGCGCAATCCTGCATTCCTGACTTCCACGCTCGGCATGGCGGCCATGACATTTTCCCTCGGCGGCATTCAGGTATGGATGCCGCAGTTTCTCTACAGCGAGCGCCATTACACGCTGGAAGCCGCGAACCTGACCTTCGGCCTGATCATCGTCGGAGACGGAATTGTTGCGGCCTTGGCCGGCGGATGGCTGGGCGATTATCTGCTGCCTCGACTGAAGAGTTCTTATTATTTGGTTTCGGCAGTGAGCATGGCGCTCGGCGTCCCAGTGATGATTGTGGCGCTGTTCGTCAAAGGCCGCGCCATGATTCCGGCCATTGCTCTTGCGGCGTTTTTTCTTCTGCTGAATACCGCGCCGCTGAACGCTGCGGTGATCAACTCGGTTGATGCTCACATTCGCGCCACGGCGCTGGCGGTGAACATTTTTGTCATCCACATTTTGGGCGACGTGCCTTCGCCTACCATGATGGGCTGGGTCGCGGACCGGCGCTCGCTGCAGGCCGCATTCATCCTGCCGGTTATCGCCATGGTGATCTCTGCTGTCATACTGTTTTACGGGATGAAATTCGCGCCGGCCGTGAGCGGCGCCGCTCTTGAGGCAGGGAAGACCTAGCCGGGATGCATTACTTTCACTGGATTGCAGGAACGATTCTCGCGCTGGCCTGGTTCTCACGCATCATTGACGCTGCGATCGGGATGCCCAGCGTCGCTAACATCACGAAGCCTGAATGGAACCGCAATCCGGTTGCTGCATTCGGCAATCCCCTGGTTTCGATTATTGTTCCGGCACGCAACGAAGAAGCTGACATCGAGCAATCTCTGACTCGCCTGCTCGAACTCGATTACGACAACTACGAAGTGATCGCGGTCAACGACCGCTCCACAGACCGCACGGGCGAGATCATGGAAACCGTCGCGGCTCGTGCGGCAACGCATCGTCGCCTGCGCGTGATCCATCACCGCGAATTGCCTTCGGGATGGCTGGGCAAGACGCATGCGATGTGGACTGCGACGAATGAGGCGAAAGGTGACTGGCTGCTGTTTACCGACGCCGACGTGCAGTTCAAGCCAGACTCGCTGCGGCGCGCTCTGGCTTATGCCGAGGCAGAGCATGCGGACCATGTCGTAGTGTTTCCGCAGATGATCATGAAGCGGCCGGGCGAGTTCATGATGATTGCTTTTTTTCAGACCATGTTTGTTTTTGGGCATCGGCCGTGGAAGGTCGCGGATCCGAAGTCGAAGGACCACATGGGCGTGGGCGCATTCAACCTGATTCGCCGCAGCACTTATGAAGCAGTGGGAAGCTACGAAGCGCTGCGCATGGAAGTGCTTGACGATATGAAGCTGGGCAAAGTGGTGAAGAACGCAGGCTTCGCGCAGCGCAATGTGTTTGGCGAAGACTTGATCTCGATTCGCTGGGCGCGCGGCGCGCGAGGCGTGGTCGAGAATCTGACCAAAAACTTTTTCGCCGTGTTGTCTTTCCAGTGGTGGCGGACGCTGATCGCGGCATTCGGCCTGGCCTTCCTGAATCTGATGCCGTTTCTAGGAGTGTGGCTCGCGCATGGCTGGGAGCGCTTGCCTTACGCCATCGCGTTGGCGTCGATGTTTTCAATTTATGCGGGGATGTCGTGGCGCTCGGGGGTTCCGGCTTATTATTTTCTGCTGCATCCCGTCAGCACCGTGCTGTTTGTGTATACCTTGCTGCTCTCCATGTGCCATGCGCTGTGGAACGACGGCATCATCTGGCGCGGGACGCGGTATCCGCTGGAGGAGTTGAGGAAGGGAATGGTTTGAGGGACGATTTTCAAAGCGTGACCAACTGCCAGGCGAAGTCGTGGAATTCGGCGAGTCTTCGGAAGTCCTTTTCGTTGGCGGTGATTACGCGAATGCCCATTCGCGCAGCGCTCATCGCAATCAGCGCGTCGTTCGTGAGTCGGCCGCGTCCGATCTTCTCGTAGTCGTACTCGTCCGCCAGAAGTCGCAGCACCTTTCCAGCGCGGATCCAATCGCTCAAATTCGGCACCAGAATCCGCTCCGCCTCATCAAAGTCTCGCTCCCATTGCTCGACAACTTGTCGATGGCGCTCACGTGCTCCAGCATAAAGTTCCTCAAGCACAACCGCACTCAGCCATAGAACTGTCCCGCCTGTGAGACGCTCCAGCGCCACGGCGAACTCTTCGCTTCGCAACGCTGCAATGTAGATGGAAGCGTCGAGCAGAGCCGGTTGCATCTAATCGTTCAGGTTCCCGTAGACGTCTTCGATGACGATACCGCTCTTGAGAAAACGGGCATTGGCCTCCTGAGCCAGGCGGTTGCTCCGCTCTTCGGCGATCGCCAAATCCAGAGCTCGCTCGATGGTTTCCGTTTCCGTCTTGGCTCGCAGGGCTTTTTGGGCGCGCTTGATCTTGATCGCATCCAATTGGAAGTGTTTATCCGATCGATTTGTTCGTGTGGTCGTAGCGCGTTTCCTCTTCGTCACAAGTACAGTTTAGCATGCAATGTACATATTTGCTTTGTTTATGTACATTCGGACTTCACTGCGGCGGGTCCCCGGCAACATCCGCTTCGTTGCCATAAGTTGCGGCGGAGTTCGGCGTAGAGTAGGTCTTCGCGGGCTTCTTCGGAGGATGCAGCCTGCCGGCGCTGTAGTGGCCTTGTTTCTCGACGTCGTAATTCTTAGGCAGCGGCGGGATCAGGGTAGAGCCCCCGGTCAACTGACTGACGCGGTTCAGAATGATCTCGGCGCGGCCGTCGTAGAGTTTTACCGGGCCGCGAATTTCAATCATTTGTCCGGCGAGGCGGCGCACGTCGCCAACATCCTTCAAATCGTGAGGAAAGACCACGACTGTGAATGGGCAAGCCATTTGATCTTCGCAGAAGTCAACGAAGTGCACGCCTCTGGCGCCGACTTTCACGCGCAAGACTTTTCCCGTCACGCACTTGATTTCTCCGACGTGTTGTTTGGCGTCGCGGATAGGGAGGCAGTCGGACGCGGCGGCCGCTGTGGATAGCAGGACTGCGAGCAACATCGCGCTGAGGTACCTGGTACCCAGTACCCAGTACCCAGAAAAGGCGTTCTCGAGATGTGGAGAGAGTGGCTTCATCGGCCCTCGCGTTGGGCTGAAGTGTTTACGGTTTGGTAACTGTTTACCTTCTTCGGACGGGGTACCCCCCTCCCCCCTCGAGTCTTTAGAATCATCGCTGTAGCGGGTTTTTCTCCGTAAAATCCGCAGGGCAAAGGAGTTAGGGGTCAAAATCCGGATAACAAAGGAGTTAGGGATTGATTTTTGGCCCTGTAGCCCCTTTTTGCTTCTCCGGACTTACTCTCTTTGCTGAAGCAATTATGGAGCGGGTTGGAGGCTTGGGGCAAGGTTAGATGTCACAGGAAGGGCCTGTGAATTTCTGGCGGCAGTTGGGAATCGTTGCGAACGGACGGCGTCCGCCAAACTATCTCAGTGACTCGCTTGCAGCTACGACTGCCGGGTCATACGCCCACCCAAGATGCGGTCGATCTGCCGAAGATGCTTCAAGTCGTGTGCCCGCTTCCAAGCGGACGAACTCCTCGACCGTTTGCCGTCCGCGTACCTCGTGGACCCCATAGCACTCCACCCACCGGGCGCGCGGGACCGACTCCAACACTCGCAGGTTGCTCTCGCGCAGCGCCCGAAAGACCCCCGCCGAAAGGCTCGCCTCTTGCTGGGCGTAACCCAAGCGCTCCGCCCATACGGCCTGGTCCCACCACGTTAAGGCCACGCCCGGATTCGCCAGCATGTTTCGCAATCGCCACCCCGTCGCCAGCTCCGCGTCCGCCAAGTGGGCTACGATCTCGGCGATTGACCACTTTTCAGGTGCAGGACGCCGGATCAAGTCCTGGGGCGCGACATCGCGCAGACGCCGATCGAGTTGCGATGGGGTGGCGTCGATGCCGCCG
>JBAUYE010000432.1:0-15579 GCA_049584615.1 Candidatus Sulfotelmatobacter sp. | reverse complement strand
GAACTCGAAACCGTAGCGCAGTCCCTGGCGGTAACGGACGATGGCGCGGACTTTCAAGGGGTAGGGACTGAGAGGAAGGGGAATCTCGAGGGAAACGATTTCGCCGCTTTCGAGTTCGCCGGTGAGGGTGGCGCCGATGCCATCCTGACCGAGTTCGGTGGAACGTCCCCAGCAGGAGCGGAATTCGCTATCCTGAAACATGCGGACCTGCATGCGGACGTCGAGGACAAAGCGCGGGAAACGGCGAGCGTGCGCCCCGGTCGGCGCGGCCGGCTTGGGTTCGAGTTTTTTGCCCGGAGAAGCCATGAAGTCAGTTTCCAGTTGCCGGCTTCCAGTTGCCAGCTAGACCAGATTCTGCTGGCTACTGACCGCGTAATCGCTGGCCACTTCTTAGTTTCCGTGTAACAGGTAGCCGGGCTCCAGCGGGAGTTTGCCTGCGACCTTGACGACCGCGACACTGCTGTTGATGGAATACACATCCACGATGCCAACGGCTCCCGGAATCGACGCCACCTTGTTAACCAGGTCTTCGTCGGAGGTGACGACCACGAACGGAGGATGGCTGGGGTGCGACTGATTGGAAGCAACGATCAGGCCGTCGACCTCACCGGCGGACATGCCATAAACCTTTTCGAGGACAACCTTCATTTCAGGCGCGGACGGCGCACGCAGGATGAAGGTAACGGATCTGCCGTCGGGCCAGCGGCTGGTCTGAGCCTTGCAGACCTTGACCAGGTCAGCGAGGGTGACATCTCGCTGGCCATTTGCTTTGTTGGCAACCACGGCAAGATCCCGCGCCGACGCCAGCGAGGCGCTGATAAGCACAAATACAAATACGGAACCACGCAGAACGCGTTGGCAGAGCAATCTTCGTCTCCTGCAGACACAGACCTGTAGAGTGATTGTGCGCGAAGGGTGGGCAATGGTTAAAGGTAACTAAGGTCACGAGGCGGAGTGGGGCGCGTGGGGATTTTGCTGGCCACGCGCTTGGAAAGGTCCGGCCAAGAAAGATGGGCGCGGCTGGGAGCCGCGCCCGTGTTTTGTTTGCGATGGTCGGCGCGCTATTTTTGCTTCTTGCGCAGAGCCCCCTGCGCCGGGACGGCTGGCCGAACCATGGCGAAGGCGGGCCGGATCGCTCCCGAAGACCCGGTGGCGTTCTGCAACTGGAGTGTCCCGACGCCACCCTGGTCCGTATCTGTCTCGATGAAAATCAGGGTTGAGTCGTTAACTGCGTAGAACTCGAGAGTGAGTGCGCCGACGCCGTTCGTGTTGTTGTTTACCTGCAGGGCGGGGAACGTAATGTTTCCGCGCCCGTTAGCGTTGTTGGTGTAGGTTGGCGGGGTTGAGTTGTCGCCGTTGAGTTCCGCGTCGGAAATGAGACCACCGATCGAGCCGTTATTATTCGCATCGTACAGACCGCTCGAGAAGCCGCCGCTGGAGTTGGTGACGAACTCGGCAATCATGTCCACTTCACCATTGGAGTTGGCACCCGAAAGGTTCATCGCATAGCCTTGCGATGCCGCAAGGGAAGTGGAGGTCTGCGGGTAGGCAACGCCTGCCTCGATTCCACCCAGGTCATCGGCTTCCAGAAGAAAGACGCCGCCGTTGAAGGGATACGCGGCAAAAGTAAAGTTGTCGGTAACCAGCTCCTGCTCACTCGGTATTACGTTGTAAATGCCGGTTAGTGTGAGCGAGGTGCGTGCGCCAACGGAACCGTAGCTGCCGCCTACGCTCGGAGCGGTTTCGAGCGTGCCAGCGGCGTTGACATCCTGAATGCCGTTGCTGATGACGCCTCCCTGGGCAGTAAACAAACCTCCAGTCATGAGCGGCAGCTGGGTGGGGTTAGAGCCGGCAGTGGTGGCACTGATGGGGCCACCCGTCATGGTGAAAACGACCTGGCCGGACGGGAACGCGGTTTGCCCGGTGGAAACAAAGGCGTCGCCAGAGAGCAGGTACCCCGACGTGTCCGTTTCAATCAACTTGAGGTGGGTCGAATCAACTACCCAGACATCGAAGGTTAGCGCGCCGAGAGCGCCGGCCCCCGAACCGATCAGTTGGGCTGTTCCGGGCGATCCGGCGAGAACGTCACTGGGGCTTACCAAGCTAACGTCAGTCAGGTTGGAGGAGTTCCCGTTGTCGTTGAAATCCTCTGTGCCAGTGGCGTTGCCGTTGGCGTCAAGCGTAACCGAGCCCACTGCGCCGATCGGGTTGAAGTCGGCGTCTACCCCGCTCAGCCCGAAGGAGTAGGATCCGACGAGTGCGCTCTGGCCAACGCCCGCAGTCTGGAGACTAATTGTGCCGCTGCCGGTTCCGTTGTCGTCGAAACGGGTAATGAGCCCGCCCGAGGAGGAGTTCAGAACGAAGTCGATGACGAGCTGCACATTCGTGCTGTTGATGGTGACATTGAGGGTGCCCGTGCCTCGGCCGTCAGCGCCGACGCTATAGCTTCCCGTGGCGGGCAGACCGGTCTGTATGCTGCTATTGGCGCCTGCCGCCGCGGCCAGGGCTGGGTCGTTGATGTCGATAATGCTGCCACTCGAGAAGTTGCCGCTGCTAGCGACGAGTGTGCCGGCGACAGCAAAGTTGCTTAGGTTCCCGTTGGTGATGTCGATGCCGGCAAACGAAAAGACGTAGGTGCCGCTCAGGCTGCTGGTGCTGAAGCCACCGCTCGGAGGCGGCGTGGCGGAATTGCCACTGCTGCCGCAGCCGACTAGAAGTGACAGCGTGGAGAGCGCGAAGAACGAGACGAGTGCGTTGCGGACTGACATAAACTGCCTCCCTGGGAGCGAATCGATCGTGGAGCTGGGCACCTTGTGCTTTGAGGTTAGCACAGGTGAATTCAGTTGCATCAAACCCGAACCACGAAAATAAGTAGCGCGCGGCAGAAAAAAATCCGGGGAAGTGCAAGATATTACATATCTTTACATTCCTTAGTCTTTAGATACCCAGATGGTTGTTGGTTGACTGGACTTGGGTTACCGGGACCTGGGCTAGGGGCATCCAAAATAGGCACGCTGGGTCCGTCGTGCGGCGGAATTGTCGGGGTACCGGGAGGAATTCCGGTAGCATGGTAGAGATCCTTCGAATGCAGTTGCGCTCGGCTATTGGCGGAGCACAATCTCCGCTCCGGATGACAGCTGTTCGATCACACGATGCTAGAGGATTGCAAGATGGCAAGGTTTAGAGAGTGCGCGCTGGCGTGGGCGCTGGTGATAGGGTTGGGCGCGGCGGCTGCGGGGCAGGCGGCTTCGCCGGGCCCGGATTCTCCCAGCCAGGGTGATGGACTGGTGATCGAGCCGGAGAAGTTGCCGGATACTTATCCGCAGGAACCTTACGCGGTGAGGCTTTATGCCAAGGGCGATTACGTGCCGGTGCTGCAATGGCGGGTGGAGAGTGGCGCGTTGCCGCCGGGGATCAAGCTGGAGGAAAACGGAGAGCTGCGGGGAGCGGCAGAGCGGGCGGGCGAATTTGAGTTTGTGTTGGCGCTGCGGGATGGCGGCAAACCGCAGCACGCGGTGCAGAAGGTATTCGTGATTAAGGTGGTCGAGGCGCTTAAGCTGGAGTGGAAGGTTCCGGCGCACGTCACTGCGAACCGGATCGATGGCAGCGTGGCGGTTTCGAACACGACACGAGATGACATGGATTTGACGTTCGATGTGAAGGCGGTGGCGGAGAACGGGCGGGCAACCGAGATCGGGTATCAGCATTTTCCATTGAAGCGAGGAACGGTTGGGATGACGCTGCCGTTTGGCGAGACGTTGCCGCACGGCGGGTATGTGATCGACGTCAATGTGGTGGGCGAGGTGGCGAAGCGGAATGCGATTTACCGGCAACGCATGCAGACACCGGGGCCGCTGCAGGTGGTGGTGGGGCCTTAGGGCAGTTCTCAGTTGTCAGTTCTCGGTTCTCAGTTTTTGGCTTTTGGCGGCTGGATTGTGGCGTTGCATTCGGCCTGCGGTACCGTGGTCACGTTGACTTGGGTTTGAGGTTTCTGGAAAAATAGGCGGTGGTTGGTATCAGGCATTTTTCTGCCGCGGCGTGAAGTTGCGAAGTGAAGTTATGGAACTGCTGCTCAATCTGGCGTGGATGCTTCTGGCGCTGCCAGCTTACTGGCTGTGGCGGCGGGACGCTGGATTGCGGTCGGCGCGCTGGGTAACTTCACTGCAGTGTCTGCTGGCTCTGGGATGCGTGCTGGTTCTGCTGTTTCCGGTGATCTCGGCTTCGGACGATCTGCACGCGATGCGGGCGGAGATGGAAGATTCCTCCATCAGCAAGCGCACGGTGCGGCAGGCTGGCAGCGACCGGAATTCAGGCTGGGTTAACCGGCTGCAAGGGGCTCCGGCTGTGGCGGCTAGTGCGGTGCGGCTGGTTGCTCCGGAAGTCGGACTGCTTGAGGTTTCTGTTGCATGCGTATCGCCGCTGGCGAGGCCTTGCGTTTTCCACGGCGGCCGCGCACCTCCTTTTTCCCTCCTTGGTTAGTTCGCCGAATCATTCTGGTTGAGCCGTTGCGAGTCGCTGATGGGTCAAAGCAATAAATCGGCGGCGATTATCCCTCGTCCTTAGGGAATCCTTATGAGGGAAACCAGATACTAGAGAAATTCTCATTCGCCGACGGCGATTGTGCCGGAAAGACGCAGCAAGCTGCGTCTCTATGACAATTCGGGAAAGTTTGGATTGGAGTTACTGATGCGAGGAAAATTGTGGCGGTGTTGCGGAGCGCTGATTGTGCTGGGCAGTCTCGCGTCGGCACAGGCTGTGCCGCCTCAGACCAATCCGCCGCAGCCCCCACCTCCGGCCTTGGGTTCCCAGGTTTGGACCTGGGAGCAGGTGAAAGACCGGTTGGAGCTGAATAATCCAACGCTGCTGGCAGGGAAGTTGAACATCAGCGAACTGCAGGCGCAAGAGATCACGGCGCATCTGCGGCCGAATCCGCAATTGACGGTGCTGGCCGACCAGATCGATCCGTTTCCAGGAGGGCCGGCGCATGGGCCATTTGCCTACTTGCTGCCTTCCGCCACGGTGACTTATTTGCACGAGCGGGCGCACAAGCGGGAACTGCGCACGGAGACCGCGAAAGAGGCGACGGCGATTGGCGTGTCGCAGCAACAGGATCTGGAAAGAAATCTTCTGTTCAATTTGCGGGGAGCGTTTGTGGGGACGCTGCAGGCCAAGGCCGTGCTGCAGTTCGCGAAAGACAATCTGGAATATTACGACCACGTGCTGCAGATCAGCCGCGACCGGTTTCAGGCTGGAGATATTGCGCAAATCGATCTGGACCGGCTGGAACTGCAGCGGGTGCAGTACGAATCTGATCTGCAGACGGCGGACGTGAATTTGCGGACGGCGAAGATTCAGTTGCTGACGCTGTTGAATGATCGCACGCCGGTTGAGCAGTTCGATGTGGCGGGCGTGTTCGATTTCAGCGATCAGATTGACGCGCTCGATGCTTACCGGCAGATGGCGCTGGATACGCGCCCGGATTTGAAGGCGGCGGTGCAGTCGGTGGAGATGGCGCAGACAAGTTACAAGCTGGCAGAGGCGAATGGATCGACGGATCCGACGTTCAGCTTCGATGTGGGGCGGAATCCTCCGATTGACGCCTACATTGGCGTCGACGTGAGCATTCCTCTGCGGATTTTTGACCGGAACCAGGGCGAGAAGCTGCGCACCAAGCTCGACATCACGCGCAATGAACGGCTGCGCGACGCGGCCAAGGCACAGGTGTTCAGCGACGTGGATTCCGCTTACGCCACGCTGAACAGCAACGTGATTCTGCTGCGGCCTTACAAGGAGAAATACCTGGCGCAGGCGGTGCGGGTGCGCGACACGATTTTCTTTTCCTACCAGCATGGCGGCGCGGCGCTGCTGGATTTTCTGAATGCGGAGAGCGATTACCGCGCGGTGCAGTTGAACTACGTGAACCTGGTGGGATCGTACTTGATGGCCGCGGCGCAGTTGAATCTGTCTGTGGGGCGCGAGGTGGTGCAATGAAGAACCAATTCGAAGGTTCGGGCAAGGCTGGGTGTCGTCCAGCAATGGGTCCGGCGCTGTGTCTGGCTCTGGCTCTGGCCTTTCTGGCCGGCTGCAATGACGGCAAGGTCGATGTGAAGGCCGAGGCTCCGCCTGCGGCGACGGTGGTGCCTGATCTGGACTCGAACAATTTCAAGGTGGATCATCCCGAACAATTTCCGCTGGTGACGGCGGCGGAGCATAAAGCTGCGCCCCAGTTGAATGTAACCGGCGTGGTGCAGCCCGATATCAACCGCGCAGTTCCGGTGATCTCGCTGGCCACGGGACGAGTGGTCGAGATCAAGGCCCGGCTGGGCGATACGGTGGAGAAAGGCCAGTTGTTGCTGAAAGTGCGGAGCAACGATGTGTCGGGAGCTTATGACACCTATCTGAAAGCCGCGAATGATGAGCGTTTGGCCCGGTTGCAGTTTGAGCGGGCGCAGATCCTCTACGACAAGGGCGCGATTGCCAAGAGCGCACTGGAACAAGCCGACGACGCAGAAGGCGACGCCAAGGCCGACCTGAATGCGGCGACCGAGCAGTTGAAACTACTAGGCATCGACAAGGACCACCCGTCCGGGATTGTCGACATCACGGCTCCGATCTCCGGCGTCATCACGGATCAGCAAGTTACCAACGCGGCCGGTGTGCAGGGATTGTCTGGGCCTAATCCTTTTACCATCTCCGATCTTTCTTATGTCTGGATCATTTGTGACGTTTACGAAAACGATGTCGACGCGGTGCATGTCGGGGAGTATGCGGATATCCGGCTCAATGCTTATCCCGACAAGGTTTTGAAGGGCCGGATCGATAACATCCTGCCGGTTCTTGATCCGAGTATCCGCACGGCGAAGGTTCGGCTGGAAGTGGCCAATCCCGGGATGATGCGGGTGGGCATGTTCGCGACGGCTACTTTTTACGGCGGCACGCCGGAAATGCACGTCGCGGTTCCCGCCGATGCGATTCTGCACTTGCATGATCGCGAGTGGGTTTACGCCCCGATCAGCGCGGGACATTTCAAACGGCTCGAAGTTACCGCAGGGAGCATGCTTCCGGGCAAACAGCAGGAGGTGGTTTCAGGGCTCAAGCCCGGAGATCGAGTGGTCTCAAACGCTCTGGCGCTGCAGAACACGGTGGAGCAATAAGGTGGAGCAGTTAAGGCAGAAAGATAAATGATTCGCCGCCTCGTCGATTTCGCGCTGAACAATCGCCTGCTGGTGCTGGCGCTGGCGTTGATTCTTTTTGCCGGAGGAATCGTCTCGTTCGAGCGGCTTCCGATTGAGGCTTATCCCGACGTGGCGGACAACTACGTGGAAGTGATCACGCAGTGGCCGGGGATTTCGGCGGAGCAAATCGAACAGCAGGTCACGATTCCGCTCGAAGTGGTGATGAACGGCATTCCGCATGTGGTGCACCTGCGTTCGTTCTCGCTGTTCGGGCTTTCCCACCTGAAGCTGATTTTCGACGACGAGTCGGACAACGACTGGAACCGCGAGCGAGTGCTGGAGCGGTTGAGCGAGGTCACGCTGCCGCCGAACGTGGTGCCGCAGATGGGCACGGACTGGAGCCCGGTCGGGCAGATTTATTTCTTCACCCTGCGCAGCACCAATCCGGCCTACGACCCGATGGAGCTGAAGTCGATTGAAGACTGGGTCATCGAAAAGAATTTCAAAGCAGTGCCCGACGTAGTTGACGTGGCCAGCTTCGGCGGCCCTACGCGCGAATACCAGGTTCGCGTCGATCCCAACAAGCTCGTGGCCTATGGCCTGAGCCTGGCGCAGGTCGAGCAGCAACTCACGAACAACAATACGAATGCAGGCGGCAGCTTCATTCAGGAAGGCCTGCAGCAAATTAATGTGCGGGAGGTCGGACTGGTCGACCGCGTCCACGACATTGAACAGACGGTCATCCTGACCAAGAATGGCACGCCGCTCCGGGTACGAGACATTGCCGTGGTGTCGCAGGGACCGAAGATCCGGCTGGGGCAGTTCGCCAAGGCCATTCACCGCGAGGACGGGAAGATCGTTGATAACGACGATGTCGTGTCGGGAATTGTGCTATTGCGAAAGGGAGCGGCGGCGGATACGGCACTGCAAGGCATCCACAAGAAAGTGGAGGAACTGAACAGCCATATTCTGCCGCCGGGGGTGAAGGTTGTTCCGTTCATCGACCGCAGCACCCTGGTGCACTTCACCAGCCATACTGTGCTGCACAACCTGACGGAAGGAATGATCCTGGTCTCGATCATTCTATTTCTGTTTCTCGGCAATATCCGGGGCGCGTTGATCGTGGCGGCGACGATTCCGTTCTCCCTGTTGTTTGCGTCGATCTGCCTGGACTTGCGGCACATTCCCGCGAATCTGCTCTCTCTCGGTGCGCTTGATTTCGGCATGGTGGTCGACGGCGCCGTGGTGATGGTCGAAAACATCGTGCGCCACCTGGGCCACGGTAACGGGGTCAAGACTCCAAACGAAAAAATCAGCGAGGCCTCGCACGAAGTACAGCGGCCGGTGTTTTATGCAATCGCCATCATTATTACCGCTTACTTGCCGATCTTCACGCTGCAACGTGTGGAGGGGCGGCTGTTTCATCCCATGGCCTGGACCGTGGCGTTCGCGCTGCTGGGGGCATTGCTGTTCTCGATTGTGATCGCGCCGGTGTTGGCGAGTTTTGCCTTCCGCAAGGGAGCAGAGGAATGGCATAACCCGGTCATGCTGTTCGTGATCGACCGCTATCGCGTGGCGGTGCGGTGGGCGATTCGCCATCGCGCGGTCACGGTCGGCGTGGTCTTGTTCATGGTGGGCGTGGGGACTTATCTTGCCTTCGGCGGTGCAATAGGTTCTGAATTTCTGCCCCACCTGGATGAAGGCGCGCTCTGGGTGCGAGGCACGCTGGCTCCGAGCGCGGGGCCAGATGAAGGCATCCGGGTATCGAACCAGGCACGAATCATTCTTTGTTCTTTTCCCGAGGTCCCGCAGTGCACCAGTCAAACCGGGCGGCCAGACGACGGCACTGACACGACCAGCTTTTTCAATACCGAGTACTTCGTCGATCTGAAGCCGAAAGAAGATTGGCGTCCGGTCTTTCATCAGAACAAAGACGAATTGATCGCCGCCATGAACCGCGAACTCAATAACAAGATCCCAGGCGTGGTCTGGGGCTTTTCTCAGCCCATCGAAGACAACATGGAAGAGGCCGTCAGTGGAGTAAAAGGCGAGTTAGCCATCAAGGTCTACGGCGATGACTTGAAGACGCTGGAAGAAAAGAGCGCCGAGATCGCCGGCATTATGGGAACGGTTAGGGGGGTCGAGGACCTCGGAGTCTTTCATGTGCTGGGCCAGCCCAACCTGAACGTAACGGTGGACCGCGATGCGGCAGCGCGTTACCAGATCAACGTCGCTGACGTGCAGGATGCGGTGCAGACCGCGGTGGGTGGGAACGCGCTCACCCAGGTCTTGAAGGGGGAAGCCCGGTACGACCTCACGCTCCGCTATTTACCGCAATACCGGAGCACGCAGGAAGCGATCGAGAACATCCGTTTGCTATCGCCCTCTGGAGAACGGGTGTCGCTGGCTCAGCTGTGCAAGATTAGCGAGGCCGACGGCGGCTCGGAAATCTACCGCGAAGGCAACCAGCGTTACGTCGCTATCAAGTACAGCGTCCGGGGCCGCGACCTGGGCGGCGCGGTAGAAGAGGCGATGAAGAAAGTGAACGACCAAGTGAAGCTGCCGACGGGATATCACATCGACTGGGCGGGAGAATATGCGAGCCAGAAGCGGGCCAACGCGCGGCTGCTCATCGTACTTCCAATCACGATCCTCATCATATTCATCCTGCTTTACACGATGTTCAAGTCTTTCAAGTGGGCAGTGCTGATTATGGCGAACATTGCCATCGCGCCGATTGGCGGGTTGCTGGCTCTTCTGATTACCGGTACGAATTTCAGTGTCTCTTCCGGGGTGGGCTTTCTGGCACTGTTTGGGGTGTGCGTACAAACCGGAGTCATCATGCTGGAATACATCAACCAGCTTCGCGCCCGGCGCTACTCCATTGAAGACGCTGCCGTGGAGGGTGCGGTATTGCGGCTGCGGCCGATCATGATGACGATGCTGGTGGCAACTCTTGGCTTGCTCCCGGCGGCACTGTCGCATGCCATTGGTTCCGATTCTCAGCGCCCGTTCGCCATCGTCATTGTCGGAGGTCTTATCGCAGCGCTCATCATGAGCATTTTCCTGCTGCCCACGCTCTACGTATGGGTAGCTGGCGAGCGCGACGTGCTGCCGCACTCTGAAGAAGCGTTCGACGTTGGAGAGCACGTGGACTAGGGAGAACTGAGAACTGCGTAAAAAAATAAGAGTTCCGAGGTGGTGTTGGGTCCATTCCTCTCGGCCAGTAGCTCGCTTTTAGACCCTTGCTTGACCTGCTGTCGCTGCTTCCCTTGCGGGCCGCTGCGCGCGATCTTCGCTTGGGCTCCGGGCTCACCGCCAACCGGACAAACCTACCCAACGCCTCGGAACTCTGTCTTGCCTTCGACGGGGTTTCCCGTTCTTCTCGACCAGCGCTTTGCTATAGACCCTTGCTTGCCTTCCCTCTACGTTTTGCAACGTTGAAGGGTGACATAGCTTGAGCCCCGGACGCCGCACCAACCGGAAAAACTCAAGAAACTGTCAAAGAACGATTCCCTTTGTACTCTTTCTAAATTCTGAGTCAATCGAAACTGTGCAGCTTTATCTATATTTGTTTTCAATCGAGTGCAAGCCGTCCACAGGCGGGTGACCGGATTTTGTGCATCCCGATGAAGAGGTTTCGTGCAAAGGCCAGGCGGGGCGCGGGTTTTCGCGATTCCAGACTGGAGGCGGGCGGGAAATCCAGGCTTTTGCAGTCTTTCTACGGCTGTGAAAATCCGGCGAAAGCCTTACTGGGCAGGCGATCTCGCGAGTCCAGCATCCCGGCAGAAAGGGGAAACTCCACAGGTCAAACCGGGCGTTTGGCTGAATACTTAAGGTATAGGGCTTAATTCCTTGACAACACGGGTAAGTCTGCTAAAGTTCGAGAAAAGCGGCTAATCTACGATTAGCCCCACAGGTGCCCTGTCTATGAAGAACGTTTACGAGGTTTTGCGGCAGAAGGAAATGGAGTTAACCCGGCTGGAGAAGGAAGTGGAAGCGCTGCGGCTGGTGGCTCCCTTGCTGTCCGAAGGCATGGAAATGAACTCCGACGCGGCGAAGGCGACCCTGCCTACGGCCGTGAACGGACCGCAGCAACCGATCCGCATCCCGGCGCCTCCCGTGGTAGCGGCGGCGCAGCCGGTGCGCGCTGCCGGATGGGACGATACCGCCAAGCGCTGGCCATAATACAGCGCCGTTCGCATCGGCTATTTTTGCCGGCTCCGGTTCTTGAGTTCGCGCTCCCTGCCAGCCTGGGACCACGTCCCGGGCTGTGGTGTTTCTGGAAGCTGGCCAAGAATGGGGTCGGGAAGGGCACGACTTTAGTCGTGCCGGCCAGAGCTAAATGGAGACGGGCTTTAGCCTCTGAGGGAGCCGGGCGTCTATCCGCGAAGCTTCTTACGATCTCACGATCTCCTTCAGCGCTTCCAGCAGCTGATCCACTTCTTCCGCAGTGTTGTAGTGCACGAGCCCGATGCGCAGGAACCCGCCGGATTTTTCCACGTCGAGACGCTCGGTCAGGTTCAGCGCGTAATAGTTTCCATCCCAGGTGAAGAAGCCGCGGTCGCCCAGCTTGGTGGCGAGGGCCAGCGGAGTTTGCTCCGCGGTTTGATTGACCACTCGCACCGCCAGCGTGGGACACCGCCAGGCGAAGCAGGAGGGGTCGGTAATCCCGTAGACCTTCAGCTGCGGCATTTGGGAAAGCCCGGCCATGAGGCGATTCATCAGTGTGTGCTCATGGCGGTGGATCGACTCGAAAGCGGCGATGATGGCGGCGCGGCGCGTGCCGCATTCAGAATTTGTGCGGCGTCCGAGATCGGCGAGGTAATCGACGCAGGCGGTGATGCCGGCGATGCATTCGTGATTGAGCGTGCCCCACTCCCAGCGGTTGGGGATGGCTTCGGTGAGCGGACGTACTTTGTAAGGACGAAGGCGCTGCAGGTGCTCGCGCTTGCCGAAGAGAACTCCCATGTGCGGACCGAAGAATTTGTAGGTCGAGCAGACGAGGAAGTCGCAATCGAGCGCGGCCGCATCGATCAGGCCATGCGGGGCGTAGTGTACGGCGTCGACGTAGGCGAGCGCACCGGCGGCGTGGGCCAGACGGACGATCTCTTTGACGGGGTTGATCGTGCCGACGGCGTTCGAAGCGTAGCCGATCGCGACGAGTCTGGTTCTGGAATTGAGCTTCGCCGCGAGATCTTCGACGTCGAGCGTGCAGTCTCCGGGGTGGATTTCCGCCCACCGAATCGTCACACCTTTTTCTTCGAGCGCAAGCCAGGGGGAAACGTTGGCATCGTGATCAAGGCGCGTGACCAGGATTTCGTCGCCCGGCCCCAGGTCGCGGCCAATCGCACGGGACATGGCATAGGTCAGGGTGGTCATGTTTGGGCCAAAGACGACTTCGTCGGCGGCGCAGTTCAGAAAATCAGCCATAGCCGCACGCGCTTCGGCCAGCATGGCGTCGGTGTTGCGGCTGGTGGCGTAGGCTCCGCCGGTGTTGGCGTTGTCACGGCTGAGGTAGTTCGAGATGGCGTCGATGACGCGCTGCGGGACTTGCGTTCCGCCGGGGCCGTCGAGGAACACGGCGGGATGTCCGTTGACGGTTTGGGCGAGGGAGGGGAATTGCGCGCGGATGGAGTGGAGGTCGAGGGAGGTGGGGGCGGTTTCAATGGTCGGCATAGTCGTCGATTTAGTTTTATCACGGAAGGAATGGGCGGAGGACGTTTGATGGTGACCAGCAGCTATGCAGCGGAGAACGTTGTCTCCGCATACAGTTTATTGATTCTCGGCTGCACAATCCAAAGCCCGATTGGAAGGAACCACAGAAGAAAGAAGGGTCCGGCGTAATCGTAGAATGTCACGTCTTTTCCCATTTCCACCAGCGCCAGGTTCTTGGAGACGAAAATCGGAAGGTAGAACACACAGAAGATAGCAACCAGGTGCAGGGGAAAAATGACCAAAAGCATTGTGGGCGATGGCGGGAAAACGATCAGGAAGGCGGCTGTGTAAAGTAGTGGGTAAACAAGCGAGAAGCGAAAGAGCCTTGATCCCGGCCTAAGCCCCGGCTGGACGATGGAATTAAGAAATGACCCCGCCGCGCCGAACCATCCGATCGAGACGAACATAAACGACAGAGTTAGGCCCACGAATGGAAGAGAATCCTTTCCGAAGCTCCCCACCGGCGTTGCTTGGATCGAATCGACCATTGCCACCATTGAAGCCAGCATTATGCCGAGAAGGAGCAGGGCTATTTCCCACGACTTAGCGCGGAGAAAGAGGCGGGCGATCCAACTCATGTCCGTACTCCGTCATGCGGGATCGGATCCAAACCGGGAGTCTCATTCCATCCCACGGCCCGCACAAAGTCCGCCAGCATTCCGTACGCCGTCGCGTACAGGCCGGGATTTTCTTCGGTGATGGCGAGGCCGGGGAAGATGTCGGTTTCGAAATAGATGTAGGACGATGTACCCGAAATCTTTCCCATCGGGCTGGTGCTTAATACTTTTTCAGGGGCGACGCTCGCCTTTACGCCGTCCCCTACGCGCTGCGCCCGGCATACGAGCTTGAACGGCCAGCCATCGCGCCGGCCGTTGCGAACGGCATTGGTGGTCAGTTCGCGAATGCCTTCGTGATGGATATCTTCCAGGCGCACCGGCACATCCATCAGCACGGTGATCAGCGCTGCGGTTTTTACGGCGGCGTCCCAGCCGTCGATGTCGTGGGTGACGTCGGTTTCGGCTACGCCTAGCGCTTGCGCCTTCTTCAGCGAGTCGTCAAGGCTGAGGCCGTTTTCCATTTCGCTGAGGATCACATTCGTCGTGGAATTCAGAATGCCATGAAATCCTTGCAGATGGATGACGGGCAATTCTTCAAACAAAGAAAAGATCGGAACCCCATCCATCACCGTGGATTCGAACAGGAAGCGCTTGGCTTGCGCGGCGGCCAGGTCGTGGAGTTCGCGGTAGGCGTGGACGATCGGTCCTTTGTTGGCAGTGATGGCGTGGGCTCCGTGCTCGAGTGCGGCGCGGATGTGATCGATGGCGGGCTGTCCGGTTTCAACGTTGAGCGCGGTTGCTTCAAAGAGGACATCGGCCCGGGCGGCTTTCAGCCAGTCGCGGACGTTGGCCGGTTTTCGATCAGCTTCCCACCCGTCAGCGGGCAAGAGTGCCCGCTCCACACAGGCCTCCGGATCGAGACCCTTCGGGTCGGCGGTCCACCCTGCATGGCGGGTTGCGATTCCGGTGATGCGGAAAGAAATTCCGTAGCGCTCGCGAAGCTCGTGCTCGCGATCTCGCAGCAATTGCACGAGGGTGCGGTTTACGTTGCCGAAACCCAGCAGGCAGAGGTTGTAGGTGCGAATCTAAGATCTCCTCAGCCGCGGCATTCGCCGCGCAGGACAGCCGGCGGGACGCCGGCGCTACGCCACGCCTAGCCCATCACCGTTGTGTGCTCGGGCTTTACCTTATAGATCACGCGCACTTCGCCGGGCCGGCCGTAGGGATATTTGTCGACGCCGAGATATTTCTTGGCCAGTTTGTCGATGTTGGCGCTGGCTCCGTCTTCGGTGATCTCAACCACGCGGCCGCGAATTTCGAGATAGCGATAGGGATTCTCCGGATCCATCAGAGTCATGGCTACGCGTGGATCGCGGCGAACGTTTTTATCTTTCTGGCGTCCCTTGGCGGAATTGAAAATGACGTGCTCGCCGTCGAAGTCGCACCACACCGGCGTCACTTGCGGGCGCCCATCGGGCATCAGCGTGCCCAGGTTGGCGAAGGCTCGCTTCTGAAACAGATCGCGGTATTTCTCGGGGATGACTGGCGACATTAAGACCTCCTTGCAATGGTACTGTGGAATTGAAAGCACATTATAGACGCGAGTGGGCCGAACCGGCTTGATTTGCTGCCTGAAGGCTTCCCCGAGTATTCTTGCGAATCGTAAATTTCAAACGAAGCAGGAGATTGCCGCATGATTGCCGCATCCAAGCACGCGAATGATGGTAGGGAGAATGGTCGTAACGAGAATCGTAGGCCCAAGATGTCGGGACTCATCCTCGCCCTTCTGACGTTAATGATTATTTCTTCTCCGCTGGCCGGCGCGCAGACCAGCAAGTATCCGCAGACGATCGTCTTCATGACCGACTTCGGCCTGGTCGACGATTCCGTCGCGCTCTGCCGGGGTGTGATGTATTCCATCATGCCGGACGTTCGCATCGTCGACCTTACGCATCAGGTGACGCCATTTTCCATTCTCGATGGCGCGCGCTTTCTTTATGGCGCTACGCCTTATTTTCCCGCGGGAACGGTCTTTGTGGTCGTGATCGACCCCACCGTGGGCAGCACGCGCAAGGCGGTCGTCGCCAAGTCGAAGCGCGGACAGTATTTTGTGCTGCCCGATAACGGCC
>JBAUYE010000431.1:0-4831 GCA_049584615.1 Candidatus Sulfotelmatobacter sp. | reverse complement strand
ACACTTTTCGCATCCAACAGCAATTTCAGCTACGCCTCGGCGTAGTCGCCAACAAGGATTACCTCTCTCCCGACTACCTCGCGCTCCAGCATCACGGCTGGATCTCCGCCACCAACGTCCCATGCCCCCCCGCCCTGGCCCCGCCGCCGTGCTGGGACGTCATGCTCACACCCTCCGGCGTCGATACGTTTCAAAGTCTGATCGCTCCCGGCGATTCTGAAAACCAATTCATCACCATAGCCGCCGCGCGCCGCGAACTGCTGGCCATCACCGGCATCGCCAGGCAGGGCAACATCGCGGACATCGAATTTACCTGGCGCTGGATTCCCTTGAACGAAGTCGGCGCAGTCTTCTACTCCCCCGACGCCCACCGTTCCACCGTCGGCTTTCGCCGCTACGACGACGGCTGGCGCGTCGTGCAAGCCGCTTCCCACCCCGGCCAGCCTCTCGACGAAGCGCTCAAGAACTCCGAGCCTGCACAGTAAAGTCCAACCTCCGCGCGAGTCTGCATGCAGCCTCGCTTCTGACCCCGAGTCAATCCTGCAGGTTGCTTCCGGCAAACCCTCCGTTGTATAAACCTACTTCCCACCATTGTTTATGAAAATCTCAAAACATCTCTTGTGGTTGCCCGCACTTCTCGCGTTTACCTCGTTAGCTTTTGCCGACAGCAAGCCGAAGCTGACTCTCGACGAATTCTTCAACTCCGTAAGCTACAACAGCGTAGCCATCTCTCCCGACGGTAATTCCGTCGTCATCGCCACCGAGCGCGCCGACTGGGACCAGAAGATCTTCCGCCACGACTTGTGGCTCTACCGCGACGACGCGAAAGACGCATCGCCAAGCAGATCAACGCTGATCCAGCTCACCCAATCCGGTCACGACTCCGAGCCCAAGTGGTCGCCCGACGGCCACTGGATAGCCTTCCTCTCCGAACGCAAAACCTCTTCCGAAAAGGATTCCGACTCCGACGACAACGATAACGATAACGATAAAGACAGCGACAAAGAAGTAAGCCAGCTCTACCTCATCTCTCCCGCCGGAGGCGAGGCAATTGCCCTGACTCAAGGTGAGGAAGAAGTCCATACGTTCTCCTGGTCCGCCGATTCACGCACAATCTATTTCGCCACGCGCAACCCATGGACCAAGACCCAAAAAGACGATTACAAAAAACAATGGAAAGATGTCGTGCAATATCGCACCGCCGAACGCGGCGACACCATCTTCGCCCTCGACGTAGCGACTGCTCTAGCCCACAACGCCGCCAAAGGCACGAAAGAAGAATCCGACACCGAGAAGGAATCCGACCTCAATCCTGGCGCAAGCCCGATTGCAACCTCCCCGCTGCGTGTCGAAGACCTGATAACTTCTCCCGACGGCAGCAAACTAGCCTTCGTCACCAACTCCATCAACCAGCGCGCGGAGAAGGCCGAAGACGTAGAGATCTACGTTCTCGTAGCGCCGGCGTCCTCGCCGGCAACTGCCGACAGCGAAAACAAACCGGCCTTAGCACAACCACGCCAACTAACCCACAACCAGGCCCTCGAAGGCAGTCTGCGCTGGGCCAACGACAATCGCCACGTTTTCTTCACCAGCGAAAATGACCCAACTGGCCCTTACCGCGATCTCCAACCGCATCTCTACTGGGTGGACAGCGACACCAGTGCCATCGAGCAGTGGAACAAAGACTTCATCGGTCCAATCGAGCACTACGCGGTAGCCGCCGACTCCGCACTAGCCTCCGCTCGCATCGGAACCGAGGCTGCCGTCTACTCCGTCACCCAGCCCACTCACTCTTTGCACAAACTCAGCGGATGGCCAGGCACCTACGAAACCATCTCCACAACCACTCACTCTCCCCGCATTGCCTTGGTGTATTCGTCCCTGCAGAAGCCGACCGAAGTCTATATCGCGGAAAGCACCGACAAACTAGACCATGCGCGTCCCATCACGTCCTTCAACAAACTATTCACCGAGCGTGACCTTCCCCAAGGCAAGCCCTATCGCTGGAAGGCCGACGACGGCACCACCATCGCGGGCATGCTGATCTATCCTCCAGGCAAATTCGAAGCGAAGAATCTGCCCATGTTCACCTTCATCCACGGCGGTCCTGCAGAAGCCGACGGCGACTACTTCGAAGCCGACTGGTACAAGTGGGGAGCCCTCGCCGCCACCAACGGCTGGCTAGTATTCGAGCCCAACTACCGCGGGTCGACTGGATACGGCGACAAGTTCCTCGAACAGATCGTTCCCGTAATCGTCTCGCGTCCCGGCAAAGACATTCTCGAAGGCGTCGACGCTCTGGTAAAAGATGGCATCGCCGATCCCGATCATCTCACCGTCGGCGGCTACAGCTACGGTGGATACATGACCAACTGGCTGATCACGCAAACCACGCGCTTCAAAGCCGCAGTCACCGGCGCAGGCGCAGTCGAGCATGTCGCCAACTGGGGCAACGACGACACCACCATCGATGACGCCTATTTCCTCGGCGGACGTCCCTGGGAGGCCCAGCAGCGCTATCACGACGAAGCCGCCCTCTTCCAAATTGACAAAGTCCGCACGCCCACGCACATGGTAGCCGGCGCCGACGACATCCGCGTAGCCGTGCTAGAAGATCATCTGCTCGAGCACGCGCTCTATTCGCTGGGCATTCCAAACGCCCTGCTGATCTTTCCCGGCGAAGGCCACAGCCTGGCCAAGAATCCCTGGCACGGAAAAATCAAAGTGCGCGAAGAATTGAAGTGGCTGCAAAAGTACGGCGGACAGTAACGCCGGCGTCCCGCCGGCAATCGATTCACCGCCCATGTGGGGACAGCCGCCCTCGGCTGTCCACCGGGCGAAGCCCGGTAAGAATGCGCCTATACCCGCAGCGTATACTGCAGAAGTGAAGGATTTCCGGTCAATCGCGAGGCAGTTTATTCGTAGCCTTGCCGGGTTATTCCGCGACGGCTCTCGTCGCTCGAATGACCCCGAGAAGTGGATCGAAGAATTCCAACTCCTCTCAGGACGCGGCCATAGCCGAGGCCGGCGCTTCAACCGGTACGAAGCCCACCAACGCTAGCCCGACGTGGCGCCGCTCCCTTGATACCGCGCTGAAAATGAACAACCGCACCCCTGAAGGAAAAGACGCAGCCCGCACCACCCCACCCCAGCCCCGTAGGGGCGGCATACGATAGCTCCGGACGTAAGTCCGGGGTAAGCTCAATAATAGGGAACCAAGTCCGGTAGGGACGGCACGAATCGTTGCACCGAGAGCTGTGCACAACCATACTCGGTACTATTTACCCGCGCTAGCGACTTTCACGCCCCGCGACGCAGCGGCATACCGCGCAATGCCTTTATACAGCGCTTCGGCAATCTGCTCGCGATATCCATCGCTGCGCAGCTTTTGCTCGTCGGTGGGACTGCTGACAAAGGAAACTTCCGCCAAGATTCCCGGCATCGCGGTCTCGGTAAGAACCACGTACGAGGCCTCTTTCACGCCGCGGTCGCGCAGCCCGGGATTCTGCACGGACAAAGTTCCGTAAAGCGAGCGTTGCACGCTGGCCGCAAGACGGCGTGACTGTTCGATCTTGTCATGCAGTTCCACTGGAGAAAGCGACGCGCTCACAGGATTCTTATTGCCGGGAGTGCCTTGGCGAGTCTCAAGATCCTTTGCGTTGGGGGACACAAACAAGCTGGTGTAATAAGTCTCCACACCGCATGCCGATGGCAGGTCGCTATAGTTGGCGTGAACGGAAATAAACAGATCGGCTTGCGCCTGATTGGCGATGCCGGCGCGTTCGTCGAGTGGAATGTAATTGTCGTCGATGCGAGTGAGAATCACCTCCGCGCCCAGGCGGCTTTCGAGCAGCTTGCCCAGGCGTTGGGCGATTTCGAGCACCAGATCTTTTTCGAGCAAGCCCTGACGGCCGACGGTTCCCAAATCCCAGCCGCCGTGGCCCGCATCGACAACGATGCGCATTTTAGGCACGCGCGCACGCAGTTGCAAATCTTCACGCGTGGGAGGAGGGACAACGATCGCTAACTTCTTCTCGGCGCCCGCGCCCGGAAAGAGATTTACCTGAGCCTTGCTGTCCGCGCCTAGCTTTCGCACCTGCACGATCAGGCGATAGGGATTCGGCTCAAGGCTGACGGAATAGTTCGAGTCGCCCCTGGTTTCGAGCACCACGCGGGTCAAACCCGCTACCGGCTGGGCAACGCGAACCCGCGCCAGCAGCGCGTCGCCAATCTCGATGGTCTTCCCGGCAAATCCCGGAGCCAGCGCGGTGTCGTGCAAATCGAAGTAGATGCGGTCGGGACCGGTCAGGCGATGGGCTTCGTACTGCACCTGATCTTCAAGGTCGAGCACCACTGTGCTGGAATCCGCCGAAGACCAATGGCGAATGCCGGTGATGCGCGGCAGCTTGGCCAGTTCCTGCGGGGTGACGTTTCCGCTCGAGGGTTCTGCGGCTGTATCCTCATCCGCCGCGGCCGCGGAATTTGCTTGCGCATCGCTGGTGTCGGATGGATTGGCTGCAGATGGATTCGCCGATGACGTCGTGTCGGGAGTTGCTGGCTGCTTCACGGCCGCTGGTTTGGTGATCTTCGGTTCAGGTTTCACTACTACGTCGCCAAGTTGCGCATTCTTCACCTTCCACCAAATGCCACCGATCAGCAGAGATGAAATCATCACCAGCACTAACACCAGCGCTGGATGACGACTCGACGAAGATCCGATTTCGTGGACGATCTGCGGGGCAATCGCATCCTCGGCAACGAGCTTTGGTTCGATCGCGCGCTCAGGCGCCGCAGGGATTGACACAGGCACAGGCACGGATATGGCCTTTGC
>JBAUYE010000430.1:0-1602 GCA_049584615.1 Candidatus Sulfotelmatobacter sp. | reverse complement strand
GTCCCCAACTCGGAAACTGACACTCCTGGAATCTACGGCAGATTTCTTCTTCTTTGTCCTCTGCTTTACACTGATCGCTTGAACCAACCCATCCAGACATGGATTGAGCAACTTCGCTCCGGCGACGTGCGCGCGCTGGCTCGCGCCATTTCGACCGTGGAGAATCGCGCCCCGGGATGGTCCGAACTGCTGAAAGCGCTGTTCCAGCACAGCGGGAAGGCGCGCGTCCTGGGGCTGACGGGGCCGCCGGGAGCGGGGAAGAGCACGCTGGTCGATCAGCTGGCCCGCTTCTATCGTAAACACAATCGCAGCGTTGGCATTATCGCCGTGGACCCGACCAGTCCTTACACCGGCGGCGCAATTCTCGGCGACCGCATCCGCATGCAGGAGCATTTTTCTGACCCCGGCATTTATATTCGCAGCATGGCGACCCGCGGCTCACTCGGCGGCCTGGCGCGCACCACGGCCGATGTCACCACGGTGCTCGACGCTTCCGGTCGCGACCTCATCATGATTGAAACCGTGGGCGTCGGCCAGGATGAAGTGGACATCGTGCGCCTAGCCGACCTCACGATTTTGATCCTGGTGCCCGGCATGGGCGATGATGTGCAAACGATCAAGGCCGGCATCATGGAGATTGCCGACATCTTCGTCATCAACAAGAGCGACCGCGACGGCGCCGAAAACGTGGAGCGCGAAATCCGCTCCCTGCAATCTCTGGCCATGCGCCACGATGGCTGGACCCCGCCGATCGTCAAGACCGTTGCCAGTCAGGGACTGGGAATCGAGGAACTGGCAGGCGCAATTGCGGACTATGAGGCTTATCTGAAGAAAGAAAATCTGGCGCTGAACAAGAGCGTCGAGAACTGGCAGGAACGGTTGGTCGAGATGTTGCGCGACCTCATGCTCGAAAGAGCCCAGACGCAGTTCGGCGATGGCAACTTGGCCCGGCTGGCCGCGGAAGTGGCCGAGCACAAGCGCGACCCATATTCCCTGGTGGAGGAGATCGCTGCCGGCGTAGTGAAACGTTGATTGGGTAAAACAGTGATTGCGTAAATTGAAGATGGCGCAAATCGATCATCTCGGTATCGCAGTAAAGTCGCTCGCGGCGGCCAAGTCGATCTATGAGATGCTGGGCCTGAGCGTCTCTCCGGAAGAAACGGTGGAGCAGGAGCAGGTGCGGCTGGTGATGGTACCGGTAGGCGAGAGTCGACTGGAGCTGCTGGAACCGACGTCAGAGAGTTCGACGATCGCGAAGTTCATCGCCAAGCGTGGCGAAGGCCTGCATCATGTTTGTCTCCGCGTTCCGGACTTGCCGGCGGCGGTTGCGCGGCTGAAGAAAGACGGTGTGCGCCTGGTCTCAGAGGAGATCAAGACCGGCGCCGGCGGGCATAAATATGTCTTCGTGCATCCTTCGAGCGCGGGCGGAGTCTTATTGGAATTGGTCGAAGGTTAGCGACTAAGTCGGCCACGGATATTCACAGATAGAGCAACAAATTCTTTATGCTTCTTCTCGCCATCGATACTTCCGGCAAGCAGGGCAGCATCGCGCTGGCTCGCGCCGGGGAACCAACTGCCGAGGGCGACTTCGAGGTCATCGAG
>JBAUYE010000429.1:0-21986 GCA_049584615.1 Candidatus Sulfotelmatobacter sp. | reverse complement strand
CGCCGCGCCTGGTACGCTTCAAAATTCGAGCACGACGAAATCTCGCGAAACAATTGCTGCCCCGGCAGCCAGACTTCAATGTCATAAGTCTTCGCCGAAGATGGCCCCATGTCTCCGGTGCACAAATTTACCACGCGATAGTGCAGTCCGAGCTTTTGCAGGACGGTCTCGGCATCCCGCGTGAGCTTCTCGTGCTCTTCGTACGAATTCTCCGGCCGGGAGAATTTCACCAGTTCCACCTTCTGAAACTGATGCTGACGGATGATTCCGCGCACGTCTTTGCCGTACGAACCCGCCTCGCTGCGGAAGCACGGCGTGTAAGCGGTGAGTGAAATCGGCAATCGCGCAGCGTCGAGAACTTCGTCACGATAAAGATTCGTAACTGGAACCTCGGCCGTCGGAATCAGCCAAAACTTGCGCTCGTAAGATAGATCCGACCACGGCACAACTTTCTCCTGATCGCCATCCATTGGAATTGTCGGCAGAATCTCTGCAGTACGCCGCTCGACGTCGACCGATTGCACTGTACAAGCGCGATCAAAGCCGTCAAGTAAGACCAGCTCTCCTTTAGCAGGTGGATGACCAGGATCCTTTTCCCAGCGACCAGTGGGCACACCAAAAAGATCGGCGGCAAACTTGGGCAACTGCCCCGTACCATACATCGACTCAGAATTAACCAGATAAGGCGGCAGAACTTCGGTATATCCATGCTCGCGCGTGTGCAGATCGAGCATGAAGTTCGCCAGAGCGCGCTCGAGCTTCGCTCCCAGATCCCAGTAAACCGCAAAGCGCGCGCCCGTAAGCTTCACCGCGCGTTCCAAATCAAGCACGCCAAGTTCCGCCCCCAGGTCCCAGTGCGGTTTGGGAGCGAAGTCGAATTTCGGTGGTGCGCCCCAGCGGCGAACCTCCACATTCTCGTCCGCGCTGTGGCCGACCGGCACGCTCGCATCCGGCATGTTGGGAATTCCGGCAAGAATGTCCCGCAAGCGGGCATCGAGGTCGGAGGCTGTCTTCTCCCGCGCCTGAATCTGCTCGCGCAGGTGTTTCGTTTCGGCGATCGCGGCAGTGGCATCCTGTCCGCTCTTCTTAAGTTTGTTGATGTCCTCAGACGCCTTATTCCGCCGCGCCTTCATGGTCTCAGCTTCAGTGATGGCCTTCCGGCGCTCCGTGTCTACGTCGCGGAAATCCCTGAGCACGGCAGCCGGATCGGCGCCGCGCTCGCGCAGCATCTCCTCCACCCGGGGCAGATTCTCGCGAACAAAGCTGAGATCAAGCATGGGAACAACTACTTTATCGGAAACCGGGCGGGGAATGCACGCGGGTGAGAAGAGGGTTCATGTGGGGACAGCCGCCCCTTCGACTTCGCTCAGGGCAGGTTCTCGGCTGCCTGCCCCGAGTTGCGAAGGGTCCGTCGAGCGCAGCTCACCCACCCTCCCCACCTTTCGCCCACGCCTTCCCCTGTGTAAACTACCTTCGCGATGAGATTCTCCCCCCGCGCCACTACCGCGTGCCGCCGTTTTCTGCCGTTAGCCGTAATCGTTCTCATCCTCGCTTCTACCCCCGCCGCCTCTGCATCCGCCTACAACGCCCATCCCAAACTGGTCGTCGTGATCATCATCGACCAGTTCCGCGGCGACTATCCGGAGCGCTACCGCACTCAGTTTGGCGAAGGAGGATTCCGCCTGCTGCTCGACCACGGCGCGAACTTCACCGACTGCAACTACGACTATGCCAACACTCGCACCGCTCCCGGCCACGCCACGCTGTTCACCGGCGCCTACAGCAACGGCCACGGCATTGTAGCGAACGAGTGGTGGGATCCGAAGAAAAAGAAAATGGTCACGTCGGTCGAGGATGACAATACCAAACTCGTCGGCCTCGCCCCAGATCAAGTTACGGATAAAGCTAAAGACAAAATCGGCGCCTCGCCTCACAACATGCTCGCGGATACCCTCGGTGACGAACTCAAGTTAGCGACTCAAGGCAAAGCACGAGTCTTTAGTGTTTCCTTGAAAGACCGCGCAGCCGTCCTGCCCGGCGGCTTCTCTGCCGATGCCGCCTACTGGATCGATCCCAAGAGCGGCGCCTGGATTACCTCCACCTACTATCGCAACGACTTGCCAAAGTGGGCGCAGGACTTCAACGCCGCCAATCGTGCCGCAAAGTATTGGGATCGCGATTGGAAGAGCGCGAACGGAGACGTCTTACGCTCAACCGCGCATCGCAAGGGAAAAGACGGGTCCGACGCTGGTTTCTACGAGGTCGTCGGCTCCACGCCCTTCGCCAACGAGTACGAACTGGAATTTGCCAAAGAGTTAGTCGTCTACGAAAGCCTCGGTGCCGGGCAGGCCACCGACCTGCTGGCCATCAGTCTTTCTCCGAACGACATTCTCGGCCACCAGGTCGGCCCCGACTCCACGGAGATGGCCGCCATGGCCCTCGCGCTCGATCGTGAACTTGCCGACTTCTTCAACTTCCTGGGCCATCAAGTCGGCCTCGCGGACTTGTGGATCGCACTTTCAGCCGACCACGGCGTCTCCGCCTTGCCCGATGCCGCGAAAAAGCTCCGGATTCCCGCCGCCAACCTGGACGCCCGTAAACTCGAAGCCCAGATCAACAGCGCGCTAACCGCGAAGTTCTCACGCACCGCCTCCTACATAAAGTTCGATTACCCGGTAGCCTGGCTCGACCAGGACGCCTTCGCCAACGCTCGTGTTAAAGAGCGCGACGCCGAAACCGCCGTCGGCGAAGCCATGAAGCAGGCCGGCCTCCGCGATTACTTCACCAAGTCACAACTGGCGGCAGGCGAAGTCCCCGATACCGCTCTCGGCAGAAAGTTCCTCCATAGCTACTCGCCAGAAGGCGCTTGGTATGTGATGGGAGTTCCAGAAATTTACACGGTCGGCACCTTGAAGGGTACGGACCACGCGTCGCCGTACACCTACGACACGCACGTCCCGCTGGCTTTCTATGGACTACCCTTCCGCCCGGGAACCTATCGCACGCACGCCGAACCGATTGATCTGGCCACGACATTGGCGTCGCTGCTCGGCATCAACGCTCCCACTCACGCTGTAGGCCGCGTGCTCACCGAAGCGCTTGCCGCGCCGCATCAGTCAGAAAATTCCGTGGGATCTCCTGGCGAGAGGCCGCCGCAATGACTCCGTCCCTGGAAAACGGCGGCAAGTCTTCCCTGGATCTCAGCGTGAGCTTCGCCGGCATCCAGCTGAAGAACCCAATCATCGCGGCCAGCGGCACTTTCGGTTACGGCGTCGAGTTCGAGGATGTCGTCCACCTCGACAAACTAGGTGGATTCGTCGTCAAAGGTCTTTCCCGCGAACCGATGATCGGCAACCCCCCGCCGCGCCTCTGGGAAACCGCGGCCGGCATGCTCAACGCCATCGGCTTGCAGAACATCGGTGCGGGTGCGTTTCTCGAAGAGAAGCTGCCCAAGCTGCGCCAGCTCAAAAACATCGTTGTGTTCGCCAACGTCTTCGGTTACACCCGCGAGGACTACGAACGAACCATCGAAATCCTCAACGACGGCGAAGGCATAGCTGCCTACGAACTCAACGTCTCCTGCCCCAACACCACTTCCGGCGGCCTGCAGTTCGGCAGCGATCCCCGCTCCCTCGACGAAGTCGTGACCACGGCAAAACGCGCCGCTCGCCGGCCTCTGATCGTGAAACTTTCTCCCAACGTGACCAGCATTGCGCAGATGGCGCACATCGCCCAGGAAGCCGGCGCCGACGCCATCTCGCTGATCAATACTTTTGTCGCCATGGCCATCGACGCCGACACCCGCAAGCCCCGCATCGCCAACGTCACCGCCGGACTCTCCGGCCCGGCCATCAAGCCCATCGCCCTGCGCATGGTCTACGACGCGGCCCACGCCGTGAATATTCCAGTGATCGGCATGGGAGGCATCTCAACTGCGGCGGACGTCGCCGAGTTCATGCTCGCCGGTGCAACTGCCGTCCAAATCGGCACCGCCAGCTATTGGGATCCCTGCGCCACAGAGAAGATTGTGGACGAACTGCAGCGCTGGTGCCAGGATCGCCACATCACCCGCCTGGCAGACCTAACCGGTGGCATGATCCTGGAATAGTTCAGTCCCTAAGCTGTCGGATGAAGCCCTGGTTTGGCTGAGAACTGAGAACTGGGAACTGAGGTTGGCTACCGCCCGCGCACGTACCAAATCGACCCCGGAGATTGGTAATTCCGGCCCTCACCCCACACTACATGTGTGTTCCCGAGGCTATCGATGGCGATGGAAAAGAGGTTGCCAAATGGGAACAGAAAACCGTTGGGCAGGATGTAGTCGTATCCGCGTACGGGGCCAGAGAGTTGCGATTCCGGCGACCAGGTTGCTCCCCCGTTGGTGGAAGCTCGATAGTAGGTGTTCCAGAGAGGATGGTTTTGCGCGTCCACTTCTCTTGTGTCCATCCAGGCGATGCGCACGTCGCCCGCCGTGCCGGCGCTAATGGCCGGGAAGCAGTGCTCTACGCCAGCCACGGCGTTTGTAACGTCAGCTTTTGCGGACCAGTTTTCCCCCTGGTTTGTGGAAGAGGAGAAGTAAATGCGCTCCGGCCCGCCCGCGGCCGAGCCCGAGTTCCACAAGGCATAGATGACCCCGGCGTCATCAGAAGCCAGAGCCATCTGGGAAGCTAGAAAGCCACCCGAACAGAACTGCGACGAGCAACCCGGCGCCGCGCTGGAAATGTCCATCGTCGTCGTACTCCAGGTCCGGCCGCCGTCCGCCGATCGGCTTACAAATACCTCCACTGGCCGCGTGAGAAGATCCGTTCGCGGGTAAGCTGTCCAGGAAAAATAGACGTTGCCGGTGGGATCTACAACCGCGCCCGCAGCCAGGGACCAGCCCGGCTCAGCGCCGGGATTCAGAACGGTGGCGGAGAAGGTCTGCGCGTAATCATGCGACGCAGCCACCACCAGCGTCTGATCGTGGTTAAAACTCACATAGACATTAGGGCCGCGAACCGCCAGCACTGGCTTATCGATGCTGGTTTCCGGAGATTGTTCGGCGACGGCAAAAGACCAGGAGCGGCCAAAATCCTGCGACCGCGCTACGATGATAACGTGTCTGCCTTGCATCCACGATGCATAAAGGGTCTGCCCGTCATTGGGATCGACCTTGATCTGCGCGTCGAATTGTCCAGACGACGAGGCCAGCAGGGAGCGCGGCGCCTCCCAGGATGTGCCGTTGTCATTGCTGACCAGCAGGACCATCGTTGGCGCCGTGCACGCTGGACATTGCGCCACCGGGCCATACTGAGGAAAGAGAATGTAGATGTGACCGTGGGCGTCCGTAGCCATCGCGGGCTCCCATTGGTCACCTGGGCTGAAGTCGACGCGGCGCGGAGCAGTAAAGCCTGAAGCGGCCAACGCCGCAGGCGCAGTGGCCAGCGCCAATAGCAGAAAAGTGGCAAGTTTCTGCACACCCCGGGCGCGGCTGGACGTGAAGATCAACGAATTTCTCCTGGGACACCGACTGCGACAGCCTTGCCGCACTTTATAATGAATTTCTAATAAACGTCAATTACCCGATAGGGTCATCAGCACTTTGGTAATGTCTCAATTTGATTGTCATCCTGAGAGAGCGCGTTTTTTGCGCGAATGAAGGATCTGGGCGAGCCGCGCGAAGCGTCGCGCTTTTTGCGACGCATTAATCGCGCGTTTGGCTCGCTTCCCTGGCAGGACTGCCGCCACCGGACCTCACAGCGCGTGACTTTCTGACGCATTCGTCATCTAATAGAGGCGCCACAAGGAGCAATCTTAGAAATGGAAAAAGCCACATTCGCAGCAGGATGTTTCTGGGGAGTGGAAGCCACCTTCCGGCAGATGCCCGGAGTGCTGTCAACCCGCGTAGGCTACACCGGCGGAAACACCGACAATCCCAACTATAAAGAAGTCTGCACCGATCGCACCGGCCACGCCGAAGCGGTAGAAGTAGAATTCGATCCCGCCCAGGTTCGCTACACCGACCTGCTCAAAGTCTTCTGGGAGAACCACGATCCCACGCAACTCAACCGCCAAGGCCCGGACTGGGGCACGCAATACCGCTCCGCCATCTTCTACCACACGCCGGAACAACAAGCGGCAGCGCAAGCCTCAAAAGAAGCGCTCGAAAAGGCTCACCGCTTTTCAAAGCCAATCGTCACCCAGATCGTCCCGGCAGTCACGTTCTATCCCGCCGAGGACTACCATCAGCAGTATCTGGAAAAGCGCGGCCTGGCCAGCTGCCACATCAAGGCGTAGAGCCAAGCGAGGCCAGCCCTCACTCTAAAGGCTCGAAGTGCGGCGATTTAACTCCGAGTGCCGCTAAAGCCTCGTCCATGGTGCGTACCACCTTCAATAGCGGACGGGAATGCTCTCCCATGATCTGAAACATGCGAGCCAGGCCAAAAACAAGCGCCTTGGAGGCGACAATAAAGCGTGGCCTGGTGGGGTCTGACAGGACGGGCTCCTGCTTTGCCAGTTGGCGGATAAGGTCCGCCGACACGTCAAATTCCGTAACCAGCGAGCAGTCCATGATGCTGGCGCTCGCGTCCATCAGGGTTGCGTATCTTTGTGCGGTCCGGTAGGACACTTCCAGCAATTCGTTGGTGACCCGGCCCTTGAACCGGATCAGCATGATCTTGTTCGCACGGTCGAACTCACATCGGAAGTTGGCAGGAATCTCGGGGCGAGGTTGCGAAGGCATAATACCCCCTTCCCTTCTTGCCGGGGACTGAACAGATCGCACTTCCCCAAGGGTTGTTCAACCACAGCTTAAAATTGGGGAAAATCTCGGTAAATGGCACTTTTGTGCGGAGCGTGAAGGCTGCCCCAAGCGCATTCACCCGCTGCGCGGCGGTCTCAGTTTGCCGTCAGCAGCATCGGCGCACCCTTCGTGATCACCAGCGTATGTTCGTAATGCGCCGATGGCCGGTGATCCGCCGTGACCACCGTCCACTTATCCTGCGCCACGAACGCCCTGCCCGAGCCCGCGGCAATGATCGGCTCAACCGTAATCACCAACCCATCAGTGAGAACCTGATTCGCTTCCGGATCAGCAAAGTTCGGCACTCTAGGTTCTTCATGAATCGTCCGTCCAATGCCGTGCCCACCCAGATCGCGAATCACCGAGAACCCGCTCCGCCTCACCTCGCGCTCGATTATCCGCCCAATCTCGCAAACCCGAAATCCCGCCCGCGCCACCAGCATAGCCTTGGCAAACGCCCGCTCCGCGCATGCCACCAGGCGCTGGCATTCCTCCGTCACCTCGCCCACCGGAACCGTGACTGCGGCGTCGGCCATGAATCCATCTTTTTCGACGGTGACATCCAGCTTGACCAGGTCGCCCTCTAGCAGCTTGCGTCGGCCAGGAATTCCATGGACCGCTTCCTCATTTAGGCTGATGCAGTTCACCCCAGGAAATCCGTAGACCAACGCCGGCGCCGACCGCGCTCCGTGCTGCCGCATTACGCCCGCGCCCACTTCATCCAGCTCCGCCGTCGTGATCCCGGGCCGCACTGCGCTCTTCATCGCCTCGAGCATGAGGCAAACCACAGCGCCCGCTGCCCGCATCCCGGTCAATTCTTCCGGCTCATTGATCGACATGTCATCACCTCAGGAACATGATACTTCCACGACTTGTTTCACGGCGGTCGCATCACGAGCGAAAACGTTTCTCGAGGCCCG
The DNA here is from genome assembly GCA_049584615.1 of Candidatus Sulfotelmatobacter sp. GTDB lineage: Bacteria > Acidobacteriota > Terriglobia > Terriglobales > Acidobacteriaceae > Sulfotelmatobacter. Next base: position 14,285 of record JBAUYE010000429.1, on the reverse strand, counting down.
CGTCTTTCGGGCGAACCGCGTAAGCAGTAAAAGCTGACTAGTGAAGATGCCCGTCAGCGCGCCTCCCCGGACGCACCCGCAAAAAGATCTGGAACGACACAGGAAAATTACCATACGCCGCATCCAGCACCGCCGGCTTCGAATAAACCGTCACATCCGCACCCAACCCCAGTTGGTAGGCGCGGTTCTGCACCAGATCGCGCGTGCCGCCGAAAGTATAGGCGCCGATGCGATAGGAGGGTTGCTCCGCTGGCGGAAACAATTCATTCTTGTCCACCAGTTCCATGCGCGTAAACAGATAGTCGCGGCGCAGAAAGTTCAGCGTGGATTCCAGCAGGTAACCATTGAGGATGATTCCCGTGCCGATCTCGTGCACGCGTCCCCACACCAGCGACGTTGCCCAATTGCCCGATACCAGCGGATGGTTGTATTCCACAGAAGCCGTCTGCCGCCACTGGCTCCAGGGCTCCAGCGCTTCCGGATGGTCGAGATGCCCAATGCTGTATTGCGCCGTCCAGTTTCGATCGGGAGCAATACTGCCCCGCACCGACCAGGAATCGAGAGCAGCCGGCTGGATGCTCCAGCGTTCTTCGTTCGGCTCGTGACCGTTGAAGGCCGAACCCTCCAGCTTGATTCGGTCGATCACCAGCCCGGTCGTCACCACGCCGAAGCTGGTATGTGTCGAATCTTGTAAATGATGGCTGAGCGGCGCCAGCGGCAGTTCCGAAGCCGACGTCCGGTGAATGTAGGTGACCGGCCCCAGCGCCGGCTCCGCCGACGGCCCTCCATATAGCTCCCACGAGATTTTTTCCGACAGCGGCAGCGTATACAGCGCCGCAAGTTCCGCAAACACATTGTGCGGATGCTGGTGGTCAACCAGCGGCTCGCCGTGATAAGTCTCCCCCGTCTGAAACAGTTCGGGGAATCCAGGATGCGGCGAAGTCAGCGATTCCGCCGAAAACATCTGCCGCAATAGAATTGTTCCCCGGCCCAGGCGGTGCTGCTCCATCGCCATCCCCCAATTTACCGACTCAGCCTTCCCCTCGCCCCGCGGGCCGCCTTGCTGGTTGTAGTCGGTGAAGATGACGCCATGCGCCATCAGTTCCCATCCTCCGCGCATCAGCATCCACTCGTGCGCCGGCACTGAAGCCGGTTCCCATGCGGTCCCCGACCCATCGTGCGGCGAAGGCAACTGCGCAGCAGCATGCTCCTTCATGTCCATCCCGCTCATCTGCATGCCGCTTATGGATGTGTCCTGCCCCGAAGCCGCGCATAATAGTGTCACCGCTGCAACCGAGCAGGCGAGGATTGAACCCCAGAAAGCCCTATCCATAAGAACCTCGTTCTCCAAAGAAAGCTGTGTGAAATCGACACACGCGGGTCCGCACGTGTCGATGGAGAATGGAGAGCTTTGTGGATCAGATCCTGAGAATGGAGCGGCTAGGCGGACTGGTGGAACCTGCAAGGGCAGCTGAAGATACGTTGCCGTAGTTCGGAACCGCAGAAACAGCGAGTACGTCGTCCGCCAGCATCAGCAGCGCAGGCCGCGGCGAAAAAATGCTAGTCAGTAGAGCAGACGGATGACGGCCAGTGCAACAACGATAGTCAGTGGGATGCGAGCTGGCTGGGGCTCGAGAAGGATGGCATCCGGTATGCAAAGGCATAGCCGAAGCGGGCAACACGCAGATCGTTCCTGCAGCCGCCGCAATGACCGCAATTAACAACGCCACTGCAACGCTCTGGGGGAAACTGATTCGTGAGAAAAGCTGGGCCACAAATTATGTCCCCGTAATCTTTACCCGAAGCTCTTCCGGCAGGCGTTCCCGAATCTCCTGCGGCAGGCGGTCGTGCACCCGCCGCGCGCCTTCCTTCGCCGCGTCCAGCACAGTCACAGGCGCGGGCGTAGCCACCGCCACCACCAGCCAGATCAACGCTGACAAGGCAAAGCCGGCCAGCGCAGCAATCTCGAGCCAGAAGGAATGCCGCGGAACAAAGTGGCGAATCACGCCAAAGGTCAGCAGAAAAACCCCGCCCGAAATCGAGGCCAGCGCGATCAACCCGACGTCAATGGTGCGGTGCATGCGCTGCCGTCCGCGGCAGTGTTCGCACTGGGCAAAATGGCTTTCGTAGTCGCTCCCCATCTCCGGCGCCAGGCCGGAAATGTCGTAGCGCCAGCCCGCCAGAATCTTCCCGACAATCGGATCAATGCACTGCTGACTCATAAGGGACTACGTTGTCATTCCGAACAAGCGTTCTTTGCGCCATGAGGAATCCGGGCGAGCTGCACGAATCCACGGAGCCTGCCCTGAGAGAGCGCAAGCGACCGAAGGGCGCGTTTTGCTCGCTTCCTCATCGAACTGCCCACTCTCCGGTCCTTCTACATCCGGATCGGCGGCAAAACCTCACCCTGCATCGCCACCAGCACCTGGTTCTGAAAGAGACGGTTCTGAAACAACCCACCGCGCCCGGCCAGCGCCTTCTCCGCCTCTCGCCGCGCTATTTCCGGATGATTGTTCTGCTCAGATAGATGCGCCAGCACCACAAAGGCTGCACTGTTATCATAGTCGTTAGCCAGGAAATCCGCGAGCCTCTCGTTCGACAGGTGCCCCACGTTGCTCGCGACCCGCTGTTTTACCGACCACGGATAAGACCCGCCGCGCAGCATCTCCACATCATGATTCGATTCCATCACCAGGATGTCCGACCCGCGCAGGTGATCCCGCACGTTAACTGGAAGGTAACCCAGATCGGTGGCTACGCTCACTTTTGTGCCTTCCACGCGAAACGTGAACCCCACCGGATCGGCGGCGTCGTGCGGAATGGTGAAAGGCTTCACTTCAATATCGCCAATCTGAAAGCGATGGCCCGATTCAAAGCGTTCCAGCCGCTCCAGTTGCGGCCGATCGCCCTTTTCGTCACGCATAGCCCGCGCCCAAGCCGTGTGTGTTGCCCCCGTCATGAATATCGGGATGCGCAGCTTCTTCGCCAAAGTTGCTAAGCCGTAGATGTGATCGGAATGTTCGTGGGTAATCAGGATCGCCGAAAGCGACTGCGGATCTTCCCCCAGCGACTTCATGCGCTTGAAAGTCTCGCGGCAGGAAATGCCGGCGTCGACCAGAATCCGGGTGCGCGCGCTGGCCACAAACGCACAATTCCCCCGGCTCCCGCTGGCCAGCATCGAAACCGTCACACCCATCCCCGCAGCATACGCGCCCATCCTGTGGATTCGGGAGTAACTTCTTGATCATCCGGTACCTAAGGGCAGTGGCCAGTGTCCAGAGATCAGTGGCCAGTTCCGGTTCCAGGGTTCTTCTGATCACTGGCCACCGGCCACTGCCCTTTCACTTTCCCTGCCGCAAATTATCAATAACCCCCCGCATCAGCGATCCGCCATAAGCCCCGGCAACCCCCGGCAGCGCCGCCAGAAATGATCCATACACCTGCGCCCGCGTCGGCTTCACGGCGAGAATCATGTAGGCTGCAAGCTCCGCAAGAGGAATAAACATCCCCACCACAACCACCCACCGCCAGGGCCAGCGCGGCCGCAGCAACCCCAGCAGCATGCACGCCATCAGCACCAGCAGCGCGGTAAAAAGCAAGTCGTCGATCATCACATCCGCCCACCCCGTGCCCACCCCAGCCAGCGCGGCCAGAAGATAAAACGGCGCATCGCTCTCAGCTCGCGGCGAAATCGGCTCAGTCGTCATTCTGTCCGGGGGTTCTCATGGAAAAGGCGTGAACGCGTGCAGTGACGTGGAAGAGCGCACGATGAAAACGGGCTTTAGCCCCGGGGACTCTAATACCGATAAAACCCCCGCCCACTCTTCCTCCCCAACCACCCTGCATCCACCATCTTGATCAGCAGCGGACAAGGCCGGTACTTAGGATCGCCCAACCCATCCTGCAGCACGCGCATGATGTCGAGGCAAACGTCCAGCCCAATAAAATCAGCCAGCGCCAGCGGCCCCATGGGATGCGCCATCCCCAGCCTGAACACCTCATCCACAGCCTCCGCCGTAGCCACGCCCTCCATCACCGCATACATAGCCTCATTCAGCAAAGGCATCAGCACGCGGTTCGAAACAAATCCCGGCGCGTCGTTCACCTCAACCGGCGTCTTCTCCAGCTTCACCGCCAACTCCCGCACCGCCGCAAAAGTTTCCGCCGAGGTAGCCAGTCCGCGAATCACCTCCACCAGCTTCATCACCGGCACCGGATTAAAGAAGTGCATCCCGATGACTTTTTCGGGACGCTTGGTCAACGCGGCGAGTTTAGTAATAGAAATCGAAGAAGTATTCGAAGCCAGAATCACATCCGGCCGCGCCACCCGGTCCAGATCGCGAAAAATCTCCGTCTTTATCTCAATCTTCTCGGTAGCCGCTTCCACAATGAAATCGCACTCGGCCAGCTTGGCGCGGTCGGTCACAGGATCAATTCGCCGCAGGGTCGATTCTTTGTCCTCTGCGGAAATCTTGTCCTTCGTCACCTCGCGGTCGAGATTCCTGATGATGGTCTCGAGCCCGCGATTCAGAAACCGCTGCTCCACATCGCACAAAACGACCGAATAACCGGCGCGAGCAAATATCTGCGCAATGCCGCTGCCCATCGTCCCCGCGCCAATCACCCCTACACGTTTCATTTCCATAACATTGCTCTAATGAAAACGCTTGAGTCTATCACCACATACGGGAGGTCCGAAATGCAACGCGCAGCCCCGCAACTCCTCTCGCGCAGGGTTTCCTGAAGCCAGCGGGGCGCATGCTTGCGTTGCTTCGCGGCTAATGCCGGAAACCTAACCGCCACCCGCGGGTGTAAAATGTTTATTCGCCATCCGCGATTTCGAAAGGATTCCCATGGCAACCTTGGAACTCCCCACCCGGCCGCCGCGCACATCCACTCATCAAGGCCCCTTCATCAACGAGCCCTTTTTCGATTTCACGAAAGAAGACAACGCCCGCAAAATGCGCGTCGCCATCGAGCGAGTCCGCGGCCAGCTCGGCCGCGAGTATGACCTGATCATCGGCGGCCAGCGCGTCAAGACGACAGACAAGATCAAGTCCCTGAACCCCTCGAGGCCGTCGCAGATAGTGGGAATCCATCAGAAGGCAGGCAAAGAACACGTAGAGCCGGCCATGGCCGCCGCGCTGAAAGCGTTCGATTCCTGGAAGCACACTCCCATCGAAGAGCGCTCCGCCCTGCTGTTCCGCACCGCCGATCTGCTGCGCGAACGCAAAATGGACCACATGGCCTGGCTCGTTTTCGAAGTCAGCAAGAACTGGGCCGAAGCCGATGCCGACATCTCCGAGGCCATCGACTTCTGCGAGTTCTACGCCCGCGAAGCCCTGCGCTTCGCCAAAGCCGAACCGCCGGTGCAGATGCCCGGCGAGCGAGATTCGCTCACCTACATCCCGCTAGGCGTAGGCGCGGTGATCCCGCCGTGGAATTTCCCCTGCGCCATCATGGCCGGCTTGGTGGTCGCCTCCATCGTCAGCGGCAATACCGTAATCCTGAAACCCTCGAGTGACTCTCCTACCATCGCCGCCAAGTTCGTTGAGCTACTTGAAGAAGCCGGCATGCCCGAAGGCGTAGTGAATTTCTGCCCCGGCGCCGGAGCCAGCTTCGGCGATGCCGTCGTTGCGCATCCCAAAACGCGTTACATAGCCTTCACCGGCTCCCGCGAAGTCGGCCTCTACATCAACAAAACCGCCGCCACGCAATCCCCCGGCCAGCTTTGGATCAAACGCACCATCTTAGAGATGGGCGGCAAAGACGCCATCATCGTCGACGCCGACGCCGACATCGACTCCGCCGTCGAAGGCATGGCCCAGGCCGCATTCGGCTTCCAGGGCCAGAAGTGCTCGGCCTGCTCCCGCGCCATAGTCGACGAGCGCATCTACGACAAATTCCTCGAGCAACTCAAAACCCGCGTAGAAAAAATCACCGTCGGCGATCCCGCCGAAAACGCCAACATGGGCGCGGTGATCAACGAAGGCTCGATGAAGACCATCCTCGCCTACATCGAACAAGGCAAGAAAGACGGACGAGTCTTAACCGGAGGCAATCGCGCCACCGAAGCCGGCGAAGGCTACTTCATCCAGCCCACCGTGATCGCCGACATCCCGGCCAAATCAAAACTGGAGCAGGAAGAAATCTTCGGCCCGGTGCTCGCCGTAATCAAAGCCCGCGGCTTCGAGAACGCTCTTGAAATTGCCAACGACACCGAGTTCGGCCTGACCGGCGCCATCTATACCAAGTCGCGCGACAAGATCGACCGAGCCAAAAGCGACTTCTACGTCGGCAATCTCTACATAAACCGCAAATGCACCGGAGCCATGGTCGGCGCCCATCCCTTCGGCGGTTTCAACATGTCGGGCACCGACTCAAAATCCGGCGGCCCGGATTACCTGTATCTTTTCACCCAGGCGAAATCAATCGCGGAGAAGGTCGGCTAGGAAGCTCATCGCTGCCACGCCGCTCATCGCTGCATGGCCCTTATGCCTTGTCATCCCGAGCGGAGCGAGGGATCTTGGTGTTCGCCGGGGTCGTCACTGCTGGTGGTGCCGGCAAGAACCGAGATCCCTCGCTTCACTCGGAATGACGTTCAGTCAGTGCCGGGCTGTCCTATTTCGTCCCCGGTAGGGCAATCGGCGCCGGATTCCTCTCCAAAAACTGTCGCTGATGCCAATACGGATAAACCGGCGTCACATCGCTAGCCCTATCCAACTTCGCAACCTGCGCGGCAGACAAATTCCATCCCGCAGCCCCCAGGTTCTGCCGCAACTGCTCTTCATTCCGTGCCCCAAAAATTACCGTCGAAATCGAAGGCCGCTGCAGCAGCCAATTCAGCGCCACCTGCGGCACGCTCTTCCCCGTCTCCGCGGCAACCGCATCCAGCGCATCCACCACTTTGTACAGATGCTCGTCCGAAACCTGCGGACCGAGATCGCCGGTCTTATGCAGCCGGCTCTCCGCCGGCAACGGCTGCCCGCGCCTGATCTTCCCCGTCAACCGTCCCCAGCCCAGCGGACTCCACACCAGCGCCCCCACTCCCTGGTCCAGAGCCAGCGGCATCAGCTCCCATTCATACTCCCGGCCAGTCAGCGAGTAATAAACCTGATGGCCCGAGTAGCGCGCCCAGCCAAACTTATCCGCAGCATCAAGCGACTTCATCAAATGCCACCCGGAAAAATTCGAGCACGCAATGTATCGAACCTTCCCGCTCACCACCAGTTGATTGAGCGTGCTCAGTACTTCCTCGACCGGAGTCAGCGCATCAAATCCGTGCAGATGATAGATGTCGATGTAATCCGTGCCCAACCGCCGCAAGCTGGCCTCACAAGCCTTGATCAGGTGATAGCGCGACGACCCCAGATCGTTCGGGCCCGGCCCCATGCGGAAAGTTGCCTTGGTCGAGATCAATACATCGCCGCGCCGCCCGGCAATCGCCTTCCCCAGAATTGTTTCGGAGAGCCCGTCCGAATAAACGTCCGCAGTATCGAAAAGGTTGACGCCCGCTTCGAGGCAAATGTCGACAAGCCGGGCCGCCTCAGCCACGTCGCTAGCGCCCCAGGCGCGAAAAAATTCGGTCGACCCGCCAAACGTTCCCGTCCCAAAACTCAAAGCGGGTACCTTCAATCCAGAGCGTCCCAACGTTCGAAATTCCATGAGCAATAGATGCATCCCCAATCCGAACGATGCGCTCAAAGCGCAGTTCTCAAACTGCCCCATGGGGAGCCCTGATTCAAGGAAGAGAACAGATCGGGAAGGGCACGACTTCAGTCGTGCCGTTGGGACTGTGAAAAGACTCTGGCTTTAGCCGCTGAGGGAGACCACTCTGTGCCGACCCGGAAACAAAAAAGCCGCCTGCAAAGGCGGCCTTGTCGAATGAAATTCAATCTCGTTAAGGCATAACCCCAGCCGGAGGCTGTGGCGCCGGCCCCGCCGTAGTAGCGGCAGCCGCCTCATTCAAAATCCGGTGATGAATCGTGAATAGCGCCAGCTCCAGCCGGTCCGACACGCCAATCTTGTCATACACATTCCGCAGATAATTCTTGATGACTTGCTCCGTCGTCCCCAGCTGCGTGGCAATCTCTTTGTTCTTGTAGCCCTGCACGATCAGCGCCACGATGCGAAGCTCTTTCGCCGTCAGGCGGTCGCGCACCCGCAACCCGACCATATCGTTTTCGGTGAGCTCGCTTGGCACCGCAACGTCCTGCACCCAGGTCTCGCCGCGCGCCACCTTGCGCACACAATCCACGAGCGCCGCGCTGGTTACATTGCGATAGACCACGCCATGCGCGCCGTTCGTCATGTGCCGCTGCGCACTCTCGCCGGTGTCGGCCAGCACCACCACCCGGGTCTTGGCCCGGTTCGCCGACTGAACGATCGCGGCGAAGTCGTTGTGAAAGCCCGCAGCCACGACCAGCACCGCAGCACGGAATTTGTCCAGAGCCATGAACATCTGCTCTTGCGTCTGGGCTTGCGCCACAATCCGCATCTCGTCTTCCACCGCAAGCACCTTGGCAATGCCGGCGCGGAAGATTGCCTGGTTATCGGCCAGAATCAGTTTGAGCATGTTATCTGCGCTCCAAAAAGTTCACCTGTACCACAACTGCGATTACTGATTGATGATTAAGCGGGTTTTCAATCAGCAATCAGCAATCAACAATCATCAATCAGCAATTCCTCTACGAGTTCCTGACGAACTCATACGAATCGATCACGCAGGCCACACCGCGGCCCTCTTCGCTGGTTCCGGTCGGGTCGGCGCGCACCACGCGCCCCTTGCACTGGATCACCACATTCTCCTGCCCCCCGGTCACGTCAGGGGGAAGAGTGATCTCAAACTCCACCGGCGAACCGATCTCCAGCGACGCGTCGGCGCGAATGTAAACTCCCGCCGCGCTCAGATTTCCTGTAAGCCCTTTAGTGTCGCCGCTGGCATGTTCATCGTGAATCTTGATCGGTAATTCCAGCGGAAACCGTTTTCCGGTCCGTGCTTCGGACACAGTGCCTCCTATTTCGTGGCTCAATCGCTACACCCCTCGCCAAGCCCAGCCAACCCCACCAGAATACGCCACTGGCAGGCGGATCAGCCACTTTTGTTGCTCAGGGCAGGTTATATCACGGATGCAACCCGGATAAAAGCCTGATTACGAGTTGGTTAAGGGTAGAACCTAGATTCCCCTTAGGGGTTCGTGTAGGGCGGACGCCCTCGTCCGCCCCTTTGACCTTGCTTCGGCGGGTCGATGTCCCAGCCCACCCAGTCAGTCACCTGTGGACGCAGCGTCCCTCGCGACCGGCCATCGCCTACAGTGTTTACCGGATGCATCTCTGGGCGGAATCGGCTAGCATTCAAAAGCAGTCTGACGCACTCACCCAGTATTCGACAACAACCTAAGGGTAGTTAGGTCGTCGCCAGGATATGAGCGAGCCAAAGCAAGCCGAAGAAATAACGGGTCTGTTGGCTGCCATCGTAGCCTCCTCCGATGATGCCATCATCAGCAAGAACCTCGATGGCATCATCACGAGTTGGAATAAGAGTGCAGAACGCATATTTGGGTACGCCGCTGAAGAAGCCATCGGGCAACATATCACTCTGGTAATTCCACCAGAACGCTACGCTGAAGAGTCAAACATTATCGCCCGCCTCCGGCGAGGGGAACGCATTGACCATTTCCACACCGTCCGCAGGCGGAAGGATGGCAGCCTCCTCGATGTCTCACTGACCATTTCTCCGGTGAGAGATTCATCGGGGCGTGTAATTGGAGCCTCGAAAGTAGCGCGGGACATTACAGCGCAAAAGCAGGCTGAGCAAGCATTGCGGGAAAGCGAACAACGCTTTCGCGTGATCACGGATGGTTCGCCCATCATGGTCTGGATGTCGGGCACGGACAGGCTTTGCTACTACTTCAATAAAGGATGGTTGGATTTCGTCGGGCGCACTCTCGAACAAGAGTCAGGCAATGGCTGGGCGGAGAACGTCCATCCAGAGGATTTCGACCGCTGCCTGCAAATCTACGTCAGCAACTTCGATGCCCGTCGTCCTTTTGAGATGGAGTACCGGATCCGACATCACACCGGGCAATATCGCTGGATACTGGATCGAGCAGTGCCGCGCTACGCCCCCGATGGAACATTCGAAGGATATGTTGGCGGTTGCCTCGACATCCACGACCAGAAAGAGGCGGCAGAGAAGGTTCGGATTGCCGATGACATGACGCGCCTGATGCAGGCGCAGGATGAAGAACGACGGCGTATCGCTCGCGAATTGCATGACAGTGCCGGTCAGACGCTGACCGTACTTGGATTGAGTCTTGCACAGTTGGTTGAACGGGCGGAGGTTATTGCTCCAGAGCTGGCTAAAGAAGGAAAAGAGATCGAAGAAGTGGTTCAACAGCTACACCGCGAAATTCGAACAACCTCTTATCTTCTGCATCCGCCGTTACTGGACGAATGCGGCATCGCGTCCGCGCTTAAGTTTTACGTAGAGGGGCTGGCAGAACGCAGTCACGTCGCTATCGCGCTGCAGGTTGCCGCCAATGTTGCAAGACTGCCGAGCGATATCGAGCTTGCCATCTTCCGGCTGGTGCAGGAATGCTTGACAAATATCCACCGGCACTCCGGCAGCGAGACCGCCCTCATCCGGCTGGCTCGCGAAGGGGAAAGTATCCAAATCGAGGTGCGGGATCATGGCAAGGGCATATCGCCAGAGCGCTTGTCGGAAATTCGGTCCCACCGCTCCGGCGTTGGCATCAGGGGAATCCAAGAGCGTATACGCCAATTCCACGGAGAAATGAAAATCGAATCGAATGGTTCCGGCACGTCTGTGGTTGTAAGCATCCCCATCCCCAAGGAAGCCCGTTCAGAGGACAGCAAACCGCTGCAAGTTGCGTAAACCGGCGACGCAGGTAAGCCTCTTCCGATAAGCTCCTTTTCACGGACCTCTACCCCGCAACCCAACCCCGCATGGTAACGTCTATAGAAGTGTTTCATCCCGGAGATCACTCATGCCTCGCCCATCTTTCTCCCGCGCCCACGCGCTGCATCGCCCGCGCCATTTCTTCTGCAAAACGGCAGCCCTGGTTCTCGCCTCAGCCACGTGCCTCCTGGCGCAGCAACCCGCCAACCCAACCCCTGCCACGAAGGTTGCGGGCGAAACGTCGAAGCCAACCCCAGACGCCTCCGCCTCCGCAGCATCCCAGACCCTGGCTCAATTCAACGATGCCCTGGAGAACCTCGCTGCAAAAGTTTCCCCCGCGGTAGTCCAGATTCTCGTAACCGGCTACGGCCCGCTGCACGAAGAAAGCCGCTCCGAGACCGCTCTCATCGTTCGCCAGCACGCGGTCGGCTCTGGCGTCATCGTCGATCCCAACGGTTACATCATGACCAACGCCCACGTAGTCGAAGGCGCGCTGCGCATCCGCGTCGCCTTGCCCCTGCCCATCGACACCACCCACTCCCTGGCCTTGGGCAGGCGTCACATCCTCGAAGCCCGCCTCATTGGCGTGCACAAAGAAACCGATCTCGCCCTCCTCAAGATCGACGAAAAAGATCTCCCAACGCTGGTCCTGCTAGCGCAGCAGCGTCCCCGCGTAGGTCAACTGGTATTCGCCATCGGCAGTCCTGAAGGCCTGCAAAACTCCGTCACCATGGGCGTGGTCAGCGCCGTAGCGCGCCAGGCCGATCCCGATAAGCCCATCACCTACATCCAGACCGACGCTCCCATCAACCCCGGCAACAGCGGCGGACCGCTCGTCGACATGAACGGAGCCGTCCTCGGCATCAACACTTTCATTCTCTCCGAAGGTGGAGGCAGCGAGGGCCTGGGCTTCGCCATTCCTGCCCGCATCGTCGATTTCGTCTACCGCAGCCTGCGCAAATACGGCCACGTGCATCGCACAGAGATCGGCGCCGTAGCTCAGGAAATCACGCCCACCCTCGCCGACGGCCTCAAACTCAGCCAGCACTGGGGAGTCATCATCGCCGATGTCAAGCCCGGCGGCCCCGCCGCTACTGCCGGCCTTCGGATTCAGGATATCGTCCTCGCCGCCGACGATCGCCGTATCGAAACTCTTCCTCAGCTTTCTTCCGCCCTCTATCTGCACCGCCTCGATCAGGTGTTGAAGCTCGAAATCCTGCGCGGCGACCAGAAGATAACTCTCTACGTGCCGGCCATCGAGCATCGCGATGAAATGGATCAACTCTTCGACGCCGCCGATCCCGAAAAAAATCTGATCTCCCGCCTCGGCATTCTAGCCACCGATCTAACCGACGACCTGCGCAGCAAGGTTGGCGCACTGCGCATTCCCTCCGGCGTAGTCGTCCTCGGCCGCGCCGCCGACTTGATCCTGCCCGATACCGGCCTCCAAACCGGCGACGTCATCCACGCCCTCAACACCACTCCCATCACCTCCATGGACGCGCTCCGCGCCGCCCTCCTCACCCTGAAGACCGGCGACCCCGTAGTCCTGCAAGTCGAACGCTCCGACGGCCTGACCTACCTGAGTTTCGAGATGGAGTAAAATGTCACGTATTCCGGGCGCCCGTAGCTCAACTGGATAGAGCATCTGCCTTCGGAGCAGAGGGTTGGGAGTTCGAGTCTCTCCGGGCGCACCAGATTTTCGCCTTCCTGATTGCTGTTCGGATCAATCACTGGGGCTAAGATCAGAACTTCACCGCGACCGGCTCCCGATCGGCTTCGGCGGTCTCGAAGAACTGGCGCGCCTGGAAGCCGAACATGTTCGCCAGAATGCTATTGGGAAATGACTGGATCGTGGTGTTGAGGTCGCGCACCACCTGGTTGTAGTAACTGCGCGCGTTCTGAATGGAATCTTCCGTCTGGCTCAATGATCCCTGCAGCTTCATGAATTGTTCCGACGCTTTCAACTCCGGATAATTCTCGGCCACGGCAAACAGGCTCTTCAGTGCTCCCGTGAGCTGATTCTCGGCCACGGCTTTGCCTTCGGGCGTGGTGGCCTGCATGGCCTGCGAGCGGAACTTAGCGATGTTTTCGAACGTACCTTTCTCGTGCGCCGCGTAGCCTTTGACGGTCTCGACCAGGTTCGGGATAAGGTCGTGTCTCCGCTTGAGCTGCACATCAATATCAGACCACGCCGAATCGCAGCGCACCCGCAGCTGCACCAGGCTGTTGTACATGCCGACGAGCACCACGGCGATGACGACGAGGATTATGAGAAAGGCGATGCCGAACATGCGCGTCTCCCTGGGGGTGCAGGATTGTCGGAATCTTAATAAAACAATGGGACGTTAGCACAGGAGGGGCGGGGGCGCAAACGAAGTCTGAGCAGGGCTGGGTTTGTCCTTCCGCAATTTGAGACTGGCCGTGCGGCGCTTCGTGGTCTATTGCTGATTTGCGACCGACTCTTGAGTGGCAGGCGCGACTGCTGGGGAGGCTGAAGCAGGACTCACAGTCGGCTTCTGCGTACTCGAGGTGGGAGCTTTGTCTAGCATTGCTTGAAATGCTGCAATCTCATCTCGCTGACTCCATATCAACTCCTGAGTTTGCGTCTTGCAGTAATCGTCCGGATACTCCCAGACAGGCTCCACAGTCACCTTTGTAATGCCATTGAGTTCTGTCAGCGTGTATGACCAGACTTTTTTTGTGGTCATGCCATTACACGCACTTGAAGCAACGAAGAGCGCACTGACGATAGGCATCTGCGCTGGCTTCGAGAAGCGAAATTGCAACTGGTTGTCGGAGTCGAGGACATATCCTTCGTTTAGATTCGCGTGGACGATTAGAGACTTTACAGTTTGAGCGGGAGCCTTGCTGAGGAATATATACGGTCCCGGCAGAGCTTTTGGTTTTTTATCCCGAGCCGCCGCTAGGGTCGTTATTGCAAGAATTACAATCAGAACTCGCTTCATACCTTTACCCCGACCTTGACTTTAGCGAGATCACCATTCGAACCGCTAATTACCAGAGTAATCTCAACAAGGGAGCCCACGTTAAGTCGACAATGCCTTCATTATGTTTGGTGGGCACAATGATCTTTCCCGAGTCACGGGCAAACCGGGAGTGTCCCGTACGGCTTCGCTCAGGGCAGGCTCCGCGCCGCGACTGGAGCCTTATTTCGGGCTAAATTAGCCACTAGTTATACAAAATGGCCCAAAATTCTTGTCAAGGGGCAAAAAGGCGGGAAATTGAGCCAGGTTGTTGAAGGGAAAGGAAATATAAAGTTGGCAAATGTGACGGTTTTACCCTGTGCAAAATGTCATACTAGAATATAGAGGGTAAGAATAGAAACCACACTCGCGGCCTA
>JBAUYE010000428.1:0-9263 GCA_049584615.1 Candidatus Sulfotelmatobacter sp. | reverse complement strand
TCACTGCCTGGCTGACTTTCTGGAACGCTACAACAACACCCCCAGAAAGTGCCTCGGCTTCAAAACCCCCAATGAGGTATTCTTTGCACGCGCTGTTGCACTTCAAACGTGAATTCATCCCCTCGCTGCGCTCGGGATGACAAGCGCTTTCGTTACATCGTGTTTCCTACTTCTTCAACGAAACCGCCAGCCCGTCGCGAATCGGCAGAATCGTCGTATAGAATTCCTCGGAACTGTAAAGCAACCGATTGAACTCGAGGATAGCCTTGGTCTGCGGGTCTCTCGCATTCTTTTCCGCGACCCGCCCACTCCAAAGAACATTGTCCGTGATAAACAGGCCGCCCTTGCGCAGGCGTGGCGATACCAGGCGCAGCACGCGCGGGTAGTCTTCTTTGTCGACATCGTTGAAGATGACGTCGTACTGCTGCTTCTGCTCGGATAAGAATTCGAGCGCATCACCCGTATAAAGCGTGATGCGGTTGGAGACGCCGGCTCGATCGAAGTAACAGCGAGCGCGCTCGGCATTTTTCGGATCGCCGTCCGTATAGATGACGCGGCCTTTTTCCCCAACCGCCCGCGCCCACCAGATGGTCGAGTATCCAATCGCCGAACCCAGTTCAAAAACCGTGCCGGCGTTGGTCATCAGAGCGAGTTGTTGCAACACGCGTGCCACAGCGGGCCCAACGATAGGGATGTTGTGATCGGCGGCGTAGCCTTCCATCTCCGCCAGCACTTCATCGCGCTTGGGCAGCAGCGAGTACAAATAGTCGTCGACCGGACCGGCAGTAGTGAAGTTATAGTGTCGCCAACTCGGCTTCTTCTCTTTCTTCAGCTTATTCTCGGCCACGTTTCTCCCTCGGAATTGGTGGTTCAGTCCCAGGATTCACTTACCGACAGTCACACCGGGCTTCATGGCGACGACTTCGACCCCAGGCACCAGCTTTTGCAGCTCGGCCGGAGTTCCGGTCAACACCGGGAAGGTTCCGAAATGCATTGGAATAACGGTCTTCGGCTTGAGCAGATTGCAGGCGTAAGCGGCCTCGCGCGGCCCCATGGTGAAGTGGTCGCCGATCGGCAGCAAAACGATTTCAGGCGCATAGAGTTCGCGGATGATGGCCATGTCTCCGAACACATTGGTGTCGCCGGCGTGGTAGATCTTAACGCCGTTTTCGAACTCGACCACATAACCGCAGGCTTCGCCGCCGTAAATGATCTGGTCGCCGTCCTGGATGCCGCAAGAGTGATCGGCGTGCACCATGGTGACTTTGATATCCCCGACCTTCTGCGTGCCACCCTTGTTCATCATGGCGATTTTCTTGGCGCCTTTTTTCTCCAGCCATCCGCACAATTCAGGAATGCCGACGACCTGTGGGTTGTGCTGCTTGATCACTTCGAGAGCGTCTCCAATGTGATCGAAATGGCCGTGAGTGCACAAAAGAATGTCGACCTTCTTCACACTTTTCTCAGACGCCGGACACATCGGGTTGTTCATAATCCATGGATCGATAATGACGGTCTGGCCGCCGGGCGTTACGAAGCGAAAGGTCGCGTGGCCCAGCCATGTAAGTTGAATGCCTTTGAGATTCATAAATGAGAACTCCGTCTGCTTTTGCTTCGCGAGACTCCGCCCAACACGGGCAGCGGCTTTAGTTTAATATGAAACGCCATGACAGGACTCAAAGTGCTGATTTCCCACGAAGCGATTGCGAAACGAGTCGCCGAGATGGGCGCCGAGATCACGCGTGACTTCGTCGGTCAACCCGTGATCCTGGTGGGCGTATTGAAAGGCTCGGCGATTTTTCTCGCAGACCTCGCACGGCAGATAAAGTTGGAAGCAACCTTCGACTTCATCGGAGTCTCCAGTTACGGAAATCGCCCCAGCCCCACGCAGGAACTCAAGAGCGGATGGGATTCCACCGGCGAAGTGAAGCTGACGAAGGACGTCGATCAGTCCATGAAAGATAAGAACGTGATCGTCGTGGAAGACATTTTGGATACGGGGTTGACGCTGACGGTTCTGAAAAAGCTGCTGCTGGCGCATCAGCCTCGATCGCTGAAAATTGCGGCGCTTCTCGACAAGCCCTCGCGGCGCAAATTGCCTCTGCAGGGCGACTATGTAGGCTTCACGATTCCTGACGAGTTCGTCGTCGGCTACGGCCTCGACTATGCCGAACGCTATCGCAACCTGGCCGACGTCTGCATCGTGCCACGGGAGTAAAAGCAGTACCTAGTACCCAGTACCCAGAGTGCAGCATTTTGAGTGCGCTGCGTTTTGCTAGGTACTAGGTACTGGGTACCAGGTACTAAAAGCACGGCTGCTATCATAGAAAAACAATGGGTTCTGTTCTGAGCAAGCACGAAAAGCATGTGCCGGTGGATCCTCTGTTGCTCGAGGTATCCGATGTCATGTCGACCTCGCTCGACCTGGATACGACCTTGCGCCGGGTCGCCGAGGTTGTGCGCAAAGTCATCGATTATGAAATCTTCGCGATTCTCCTTTTGAACGAGAAAACCCAGGAGCTGCGCTTTCGCTTTCAGGTGGGCTACCCTCCAGAGTTCGCCGAGCGCGCGCGAATCAAGGTTGGCGTAGGCGTCACTGGACAGGCGGCCCAACTGCGGCAGACGATTCTCATCAATGATGTAACGCAGGATCCCAGGTACGTCGCTGCCCTGCCCAACGTGCGCTCGGAATTGGCGGTTCCTCTCACCACCAAGAACCGGGTGATCGGGGTGATCGACCTGGAGGCGCGCGATCCCGGCTATTTCACCGAAGAGCACAGCCGGTTGTTGAGTCTGATTGCGTCTCGGATGGCGGCGGGCATCGAAAACGCGCAACTCTACACTCGCACCACCAGGCAGGCGCGAATTCTCGTGCTGCTGAACGAGATTGCGCGCGAGCTGACTTCGATCTTGAACCTGGACGAACTACTCGGCCGGATCGCCGAGCTCTTGCAGCGCTTGATCGATTTTCAGATGTTCAGCATCCTCTTGCTCGATTCTTCCGGCGAGAAACTGCAGCATCGTTTCTCTATGCGTTTTAATGAGAATGTCCACGTGAAGCAGGAAATTCCGCTGGGGCGCGGGCTAGTCGGACAAGCGGCGGAGACGAAGCAGGCGATTCTGGTGCCCGACGTGAGCAAAGATCCCCGCTATATCGAGGGCAACCCGGAAACGCGGTCGGAATTAGTTGTGCCCCTGGTTTACAAAGACAAGGTAATCGGAGTCCTCGATCTGGAGCACACGCGGCGCGGATTTTTTAACGACGACCACCGGCGCACCCTGATGACCCTGGCGGCGCAGGTGGCGATTGCTATAGAGAATGCCCGCCTGTATGAGGAGATCGCCCGGCAAGAACGGCGCCTGGAGCGGGACTTGGCGCTGGCGCGCGAACTGCAAATGCGCCTGCTTCCCCAGACTTTGCCAAAGCTGGCTCACCTGGAACTGGCGGCGAAGTTTATTCCGGCACGAGCCATCGGCGGAGATCTCTACGACTTCATTCCTTATTCTCTTTCACGCCTGGGGATCGCGATCGGCGATGTCAGCGGGAAGGGAGCGCCTGCGGCTATTTACGCAGCACTGGTAAGCGGAATCGTGCGTTCCCATGCTCCGATTGAACCAGGCCCCGCCGAGATGCTTTCGGCAGTCAATTTATCTCTCGCCGAGCGGCGCATCGAAGCCCAATTTGTGTCTCTGATCTACGCAGTTTGGGACGACGAGAATCGCACACTTCTGGTGGCCAACTCGGGCTTGCCCCGTCCGGTTTACGTGCACGATGGAAAGAACCATGTGATCGAAGCCACCGGTTTGCCGCTAGGCCTTTTCGACGAAGCGGAATATGACGAGTTTCGATTCAAAATGAAGCCTGGAGACATGTTCGTATTCTTCAGTGACGGCATTCTGGACGCACGCGATCGCAGCGGTGAGATGTTCGGCCGTGGACGGGTGGAGAAGATCATCGCGGAATGCGGCGGCCAATCGGCGGACTGCGTGGTAGATCGTCTCTTCCAGGCTGCGGCCGAACATTCTGCCGGGGTCGAGACCTTCGATGACCAGACCGTAGTCGCGATCAAGGTCAAGGACGGCGCCGCACAGAGTTCTTCCAAGCGAAAATGACCCGGCGCAGCGAAGTCACGAGACCTCTCCACGATTACTTCGAGCGGCCGCCGGGATTTGTTTTTCGCGAGCGCCGCAAGCGGTCGTCGCGTGATGCAGGGGACTTTGAATTGTTCTGCGACCGCGTTCCGTTGACTGAACTGGCAGAGCGCTACGGAACGCCGCTCTACGTTTATTCCGCAACCACGATACGCGAGCGACTAGCGGCCTTTGAGAAAGCGTTTCGCGACGTTCCCCATACCATCTGCTATTCCGTCAAGGCAAATTCCAATATCAGCATTCTGCGCCTTCTGGCACGGCAGGGATGCGCCTTCGACGTGGTTTCAGGCGGAGAACTCGAGCGCGTGCTGGCCGCCGACCGTCGCGCGCCGAAAAAGGTCGTGTTCTCCGGCGTGGGAAAATCCCGCGACGAGATGGCGGCGGCGTTGAAAGCCGGAATTCTGCTCTTCAATGTAGAAAGCGAATCCGAACTCTTTGCTCTGGCAGAGTGTGCTGCGCGGTTTCGCAAAATTGCGCGGGTCGCTCTTCGCGTGAATCCGGATGTGGCTGCCGATACCCATCCCTACATCTCGACCGGTTTACACAAACACAAATTCGGAGTCCCAATCGCCAGTGCGCGCGCTCTCTACGCCAAGGCCGCCACGGCTCCCTATCTCAAAGTCGCGGGCGTCAGCGTTCACATCGGCTCCCAAATCACCGATGTCGCTCCCTTCGCCGAAGCCGGAGAGCGGGTTGCCGACCTGGTCCGCGAGCTGCGCGCCGACGGGCACAACATCGACTACGTCGACACCGGGGGTGGGCTCGGGATCACCTATCAGGGACCGGATTCACAGTTCGCCGAAGATATTTTCGCCGATTATGTTGCACAGTACGCGCGCGCCGTGACCAAGCCCTTACGCGGTCTGAATGTGCACTTGCTGCTGGAACCCGGACGGTCGATTGTGGGGCCAGCCGGCGTGCTGCTCACCTCCATCCTCTACAGAAAAGAGAACGATGGCAAGCGCTTCCTGGTGGTGGATGCGGCCATGAACGACCTGATCCGGCCTGCGTTGTACGGTGCGTACCACGAGATCCTCCCGATAGTGCAATCCCAGCAGTTGTCGACAAAGAAAGAGATTGTCGATGTGGTAGGTCCAGTGTGCGAGTCCGGCGACTTCTTCGCGCGCGATCGGGAGTTGTCTCGCGTCGAAGAGGGTGACTTGCTGGCGATTCTTGACGCTGGAGCCTACGGCATCGTGCTGGCGTCGAACTACAATACGCGGACGCGGCCTGCGGAAGTGCTGGTTAGCGGCAAGTCAGTCAAAGTGATCCGGCGGCGAGAAAAAGTTCGAGAACTGTATTCCGCGGAGCTGTAGGCAGAGCAGCCGCTCCGGCGAACGGACTTATCTTTCCCCCTTTATCTCTCTCCCCACTTGAGTTTCGTGCGCAGCACGTGGAAGAAATCCGCGTCGGTGCGGAACAGCCTTACTTTGTGATCGGAACGCCGGCAGCGGACCCGGTCTCCATCCCGCAGATCGAGGCCGGGCTGGCCGTCCATGCTGAGGTAAGCCACTTCCTCGTCGCTGCGCAGCAGAATTTCAACCACAGCCGAATCGGGCACCACCAGCGGACGGTGCGTCAGCGAATGCGGCGCCACAGGAGTAATCACAAAAGCATTGACCGTCGCCATCATTACAGGACCGCCGGCTGAAAGAGAGTACGCCGTCGAACCCGTAGGCGTGGCCACGATCATTCCATCGGCCCGGTAACTCGAGACGAATGCTTTGTCCACAAAAAGGTCGTAGTGGTTGAGGCGAGCCAGGGCCGTCTTGTTAACCACGACGTCGTTGAAAGCCTTATAGCTTCCGAGAATCTCTTCGCCCCGCATCAAATCGCACTGTATCAGGCAACGCTGTTCCACGGCGGCGCGTCCCTGCGCGATCGAATCGAGCATGGAAAAGAGAGACGACAGCGGAACGTCGGTGAGGAACCCAAGCGAACCCAGGTTCACTCCGAGCAGCGGAGCATCGCTTGCAGCCGTGGCTCGAACCGCGGAGAGCAGAGTGCCGTCGCCGCCGAGCACCACTACGAGATCCAAACGCCTCGACGACATTTGCGAGCGCGGCACCTCCTCATGCCCCTTCGAATACTTAGAGGTTTCCGGATCGACGATGACGTGGTACTTGTGAGCATGCATCCATTTCAGCAGCTCAGGAAAGATGCGCGCAACCTCGGGCCGCGCCGGACGCGAGATGATAGCCGCAACTTTCTTTTTTGAAGATGAGGACGAGCTTGCCATGTGGATGAGTGAAAGAAAGATTGTACAGAATTCGAGCCGAAAACCTTAACCACCAAGAGCGCGGGGAAATGCAGCCGCTAGAAAACAGCTTGGAGAAGGAATTCACGGTTCCCTTCCGCGCCCAGGATGGGTGAATCTATCACGTCGGTACTCAGGCAAGCCAGGTCCAGCAAGGTTCTCCGCACCTTCTCCACTGACGTCAACTGAGCCGCTTCATCGCGCACAATCCCTCCCTTACTCACGAATTCCCTTCCCGCCTCGAATTGAGGTTTCACCAGGACGATTACCTGGCGGCCGTGGCGCTCATCGTGAGACTGCGGAAAGCCGGCGTTTACTACAGAAGGAAGAACCAGTGTCGCGGAAATAAACGCCACATCGATGGCGATGAGGTCCACCTTCTCACCGACCATGTCCGCGGTCAGGTAACGAGCATTCGTCTTTTCCAGGAGTCGCACGCGCGGATCCTGGCGGAGTTTGAAATCCATTTGCCCGTAGCCAGTATCCACGGCGATCACGCGGCCCGCGCCATGCTGCAGCAGGCAATCAGTGAATCCGCCGGTGGAAGCGCCGACATCCAGGCACACTTTTCCGGTGACATCGATATGCCAGTGCTCGAGGGCGCGCTCAAGCTTGAGTCCGCCGCGGCTCACGTACTTCAGATCTTCACCGAGTAGCCGCACTGCGGCGTCGGCCAAGACTTGCGCGCCAGCTTTGTCGACCTTCTGGTCGCTGACCAACACCTTCCCCGCGAGAATGAGCGCCTGGGCGCGTTCCCGTGAGGCAGCCAGCCCGCGGTCGACCAGAAGTTTGTCGAGTCTAAGTTTCAAGGTTGGCACGGGATCAGAGAATTGGCGAGGCAACGTGGGTTGGTCCTCAGTTGAGGTGTTTTCAGCACCACGAAAGTGCCAGCACTCGCTCCAGTGCAAAATGCTGAACCATCTCCCGCTGAGTAACTTACAGAGATACCGTCGTACTTTTCCACAGAATTTTCCACGCTTGTGTTGAAAACTTTTCGGCTTCAGTTTCTTTCAAAAAAAAGCCAAGGAAAAGAGCCGCCCACAAAGGAGCGGCTCTCAGACAAATCCTCAAATGCGCCGTTAGCCAGCCACTTCTTCCAGCAACTTCTGGTCAATATCGAAGTTGGAGTGCACGTTCTGCACGTCATCCTGATCTTCCAAGGCTTCCATAAGCCGGATCATCGTGTTGGCAGCCTGACCCTCAAGCTTGATGTAGTTCTGAGGAATCATTGCGACGCTCGACGACGCCGGCTCGATTCCAGCCTTCTTCACGGCTTCGAGCACCGTCTCGAAAGCGGAGGGCTCGGTCAGGATTTCCCAATTCTCGCCATCGTCGTTGAGATCCTCGCCGCCAGCTTCGAGAACGATGTTCATCAGGTCGTCCTCTTTCGCGGCGCTCTTGGGAATAATAATGTCGCCCTTCTTGTGGAACATCCAAGACACGGCGCCGGCTTCCGCCATGTTGCCGCCGTTCTTGCCGAAGCAATGGCGGATTTCGCTGACGGTGCGGTTGCGATTGTCAGTATTAATGTCGAGCAGGATCGCGACGCCACCCGGACCGTAGCCTTCGAGAGAAAACTCCTCGTAAGTAGCTCCAGGCAATTCTCCCGTGCCCCTCTGAATGGCCCGCTTGATGTTATCCGCAGGCATATTCTCGGCCTTGGCGGCGACGATAGCGCCGCGCAGTCGCGGATTCGAATCGGGATCACCGCCGCCGTTCTTCGCAGCAATGCTGATTTCCTTGATGAGACGGGTAAAGATCTTGCCGCGCTTGGCGTCCAGCGCGCCCTTCTTGTGCTTGATTGTGGCCCATTTTGAATGGCCGGACATGGCTAGACCTCGTAGCTAATGATGTCAATTGACGCGGGATTCGCCCGTAGAAAGATCACAGGCTGCCTCGGAATTATGCAGGCGAAACGAAATTATAGCACGTCGTGATTCCGCCAGTCGTGGCTCTCCGTTGAAAACGCCCCGGCCCGAGTGACCCCCATCGGGCAGGTCCGGTGGCCTGATCGGGTGATTGACGGCAAGGGACGCACACCCCTAACATGCCAGCAAGGCTGCCTTAGCGTATGACTGGCCAGGTCATAGGTCACTACCGAGTCCTCGAGAAAATTGGCTCCGGAGCCATGGGCGAGGTTTTTCGGGCGCGAGATGAAAGGCTGGGCCGCGATGTCGCTCTGAAATTGATCCGCCCCGCCTCCAGCGACAATCCTGATCATCTCCGCCGTTTCGAACTGGAAGCCCGCGCGGCAGCCGCGTTGAATCATCCCAACATCGTTGCCATTTATGACGTTGGCTTCAACGATGGCACTCCTTACATCGTCTGCGAATTGCTGGAAGGCAACACACCCTGCGCAAACGGCTGGCGGAAGGAGCATTGCCGGTCCGCCTCGCCATGGACTACGCTCTGCAAATTGTGCAGGGGCTGATCGCAGCGCACGATCGCCGCATTGTTCATCGCGACTTGAAGCCAGAAAACCTGTTCGTGACCACCGATGGCCGGGTAAAGATTCTCGATTTCGGCGTGGCAAAGCTGCAATCCTCGCCGGAAGATTCCGAACGCTCGGTCGAGGAAATGACGACGGTAACCAGAAGTGGCGCGGTTATCGGCACGGTCGCCTACATGTCGCCCGAGCAACTGCGGAGCAAGCCAGTAGACCACCGCAGCGACATCTTCAGCGTCGGAGCCATGCTGTACGAAATGTTGGCCGGTCGCCGGGCCTTACGCGGTGAGACCGAGGTCGACACCATGACTGCGGTGCTCCTGGAAAACCCTCCCGAGATCGACCTGGAACAGGTGCGCGTCCACGAATCAGTCTTGCAAATCGTGCGCCATTGTCTGGAGAAAGAAC
>JBAUYE010000427.1:0-17408 GCA_049584615.1 Candidatus Sulfotelmatobacter sp. | reverse complement strand
TTCCGGGCCGCCGCGCCTCCGGAAAAGATCTCGTTCGGCAAGTCCGCGCCTCCGCCCACCAAATTGGTGGCCATTGGAATTTCCACCGGTGGGCCGCAGGCTCTTGAATTCCTGCTGGCGCAGCTGCCTCCGGATTTTCCGGGATCGATCGTCATCGTGCAACACATGCCCAACGGCTTTACTGAAATGTTTGCCCGCCGCCTCGACGAGTTATGTTCGCTGCGCGTGAAGGAAGCTCAATCCGGTGACGTGCTGCAGGCCGGGCGCGTGCTGGTCTGCCCCGGAAGCCGGCACATGAAAGTAAAACGCCTCACCATGGGAGACATTGTGGTGCTCAGCGACGAACCGCGCGTCAACGGGCACCGCCCCAGCGTAGATGTTTTGTTCCAAAGCGTGGCGCAGGAATTCGGCCCGCAAGCCATCGCCGCACTGATGACCGGCATGGGCGATGATGGCGCCGAGGGCCTGGGCGCGGTGAAGCAAGCCGGCGGCATGACGATCGCACAGAGCGAAGAATCTTGTGTGGTCTTTGGTATGCCCAAAGCCGGCATCGAACGTGGCTATGCCACGCGGGTGGTGGCTCTGGACGTGCTTTCGTCCACTTTACAGGCTCTTTGTGGCCGCAATGAAGGCCACGGAGAAGGCGGCGGGGCGGGAAAAGCATTTCGCGCCGGGCGCTAGAACGAATTTTCTGACCCAGGTCATAGACCTGAGTTATCTAGTCGGCGGGCAACCGCCGTGATGGAATGTTACAGGGAGGTTGTTATGGAGCAGTTTGCACCAGTAAAACGCAGCAAGGACGGCCAACCGGTCCGTTACCTGATCGTGGACGATTCCGTGTTCGCGCGCAAGAATCTGGCCCGCATGATTGAAAGTTTTGGCGGGCAGGTGGCGGCCGAGGCCGGTGACGGGTTGACTGCCATCAGCGAATTCGAGCGCACGCATCCCGACATCGTACTGATGGACATCACCATGCCGCAGATGGAGGGCATCGAGGCTGCCGAGAAGATCGTGCAGGCGCATCCCGAAGCTCGCGTCGTCATGGTGTCTTCGGTCGGCTATCAGGAAAACATTGTGGCCGCATTACAGCGAGGGGCGCGCCATTTCGTGCAGAAGCCGGTGAAGCCCGAAGTGCTGTACGAAGTCATCAAGTACGTGCTGGGAGAAGACGGCGCAGTAGCTGCCGGCGCTGGAGCCTAATCGCATGAAGATGGATCTCATTCAGCCTTTCATCAACGCGGCTGACGCCGTTCTGTCGCAGGGCCTTTCGGGCACCACCAAAGTGGGCCACCTGGCGATGGAAGAGGAAGGCTATCGCCGGAAAGGCGTAGCTGGCATGGTGGCGCTCTCGGGCGACATCGAGGGCCGCATCATTCTTGACCTCGAGCCGCAAACCGCGGTGCGCGTTGCTAGCCACTATGCAGGCGCGGAATTGCCCGAATCCGACGGGCTGATCAAAGAGACTATCTTCGAACTCGCCAACCAGGTCGTCGGCAACGCCGTCTGTGCCCTCAACGACCAGGGCTTTCACTTCCGCGTGCATCCGCCCTTGCTGCTTACCAGCGAGGAAGGCGACAAGACCAGCGAAGATGTCGAAGCGCTGATGATCTGCTTTGAAACTGCCATGGGCAATGTGTTCATGAACGTCGCGCTCCGTCACAACAAGCAGCGCATGTCCGATCACGCCAGGGTGGGCACGTAGCCATGCGTTTTTAAGCTCCCAGCGGCAACCTCGGGCGCAAGTCCTCTCCGGAATCCTCCGCAGCATCGGCGATCCTTCTCAACTCAGGATACTTCTGAATCAGCGAAGGCGGCGACAGCACCCGCTTCCCACTGATCATCGCTTTCAACTCCAGCGCATTCACTCCAGCTTTGCTCTCGAAGTGGTTATTGGTAATCACGTAGGTCGCCTGCGCCCGTTCGGCGACGCTCTCGATTCTCTGCTTCCAGCCCGCAAGTTCGTGCTCGGTGTAGAGGTAGTTGTAGCGGTCGTTGCGATTATCGGAATCGGACCCATGATCGGCGAACCAATGCTCATAGTTGCGGCCGTGCAGGCGGACGTACCCGATCGCGCCAGTCACGTGTTCCGTGGGCGCGAGCGATCGTCCCAGCAAAGGCTGGTCGATGTTGCAGAAGCCGACATTCTTTTGCGTGAAGGCCGCCAGAGTTTCGGCGTCGTTCCAACTGGAGTGCCGCACCTCCACCACCCGCGGATACTCGATGAACTGGCGCAGCAGCCGGTCGAGATACTCGCGGTTGAGAGAAGTATTCTTGAACGACACGGGAAACTGAATGAGCAGCGCGCCTAGACGCCCCTCGCCGGCAATGGCGTCCAAACCTTCGCGGGTGCGGGCTTCGTCTTCGTCCGTAGGGCGGATGGTCGCGGCAGAAGTGGGCTCCATCACCGCAATGGGTGAGTGCGTGAACGCACGGTAGAGCTTCGCTGTAAAGAGAAAATTCTTATTCACGGCCGCGACCTTGCGGCACCAGAGTTTCGCCCACTCCGGCTTCAACGGTCCGTAGAAGGATGTGTTGATCTCGGTGGTATCGAAGAAGCGCGCCAGATACTCGAGCGGATGCTGCCTGCGCCGCGACATGCCCGAAGGATAGAAAACGCCGTCCCAGTCTTTATAGGACCAGCCCGCGGTACCGATGCGGATGTCGTTCGGGGCAACCTGAGGTAAACGGACTTGGGCCGAGGATTCCATGCGCGGAACCGCTGACGGGAGCACGGCAAGGTTAGCACATGACGAACGAGAGAAAGTTGGAATCCGGGATCGCGGCTCCGATCACTCGAGCGCCACCACCACCCAATACACGCCTGTGGGGTACGTCTCGGTGCGCGCGTAGCACGCGCCCACGGAGAAACTGCGCAGGCTGCGGCCAGCGAGCACGTGACTGGCATTCGCGGGCAGCGTCTCCGGATGCAGGCCGGTGTAGGTCATCACCGTATAGCGCTGCGCGAGCTGACGAACGGCGGAGCCGCCGAGCTTGTCGGCCTGCGCCATGGAACAGGCCGCAGCATCCGCATTCGGCAAATTGCTGCGCGCAAGATCAGGCTGGTTGGCCTGGCGCCGCGTTTGCGTCACCACCGCCGCAATCCGCTCCTTCACTTCCGTCGAAGAATAATTGGGGAGGGCGTGGCCGAAATCCTGCACGATGTAGAGCCGGTCTCCGTTGCGAACCACGCCCAGCCCGATCACGTTATAAGCCGCGTTGAGCAGGTTGGCGCGATGCGGCGGCGACAGCATCAGATGTTTGTGCCCGCTTGCGGCGTCGAAGTCGAGCGCGACGTTTTCGCCTTCCTGATCGAGCTGCGTACGGGTCGCGGTCGCCAGGCGTTGCGGAAGGGAGGGCTCGCCTTCAAACTGATGTGAAAGTTGCCGCGCCGCAAACATAGCCTCCGCGTGTGTCCGTGCCGCCTGGCAAAGGCCGGCATCGAGCGTCAGACGCGGTGCGCCGGCTTGCGCTCTCGCCTGATTCGCCAGGTCCAGAAGCTGTCGTTCAGCTTGGGAGTCGTAGTCGCCGAGAGGAATATCGGGAGCGGTTGCGGCAGCTGGCGTTAAAGTCGCGCCCGGCGCGGACTGCCCGGCAGGGCCACCATTTTCTCCGGGAGCAGCCATCACTCGAGACGGCGGCACCGAGGCGGCAACCAGCAGCAGAACCGCCATCGCAAATCTTTTATCGATCACTCGGTCGATCCCTCTACAGGCTCTTGGCATTGCTCGGCCCACTCAACTCGACCCGGGGGGATCTGACTTCAGGTTCAAAATTTGCCGCTAGTGCTAGGCTAGAGGCTGGGAGCCAGCCTGAGAAGTTACTTTCGCTATGGAACTTGTGATTGTTGGAGTCATTGGCCTCTTGTTTGGCAGCGTGCTCGCATGGCTGGTGGTGCGCTCGCGAACCGCTGCGCTCACGGCGCGTTTGCCCTTGATGGAAAAGGAATTAACGGCCGGAAAGGCTGATCTGGCAAGGCTTCAGCAGGCCCACACCGACCTGGTCGCCGGCAAGGCCAGGCTCGAATCCGATCTCGCATCGGAACGCAAGACCAGCAATGAAAAGATCGAGTTCCTCACCAAGGCTGGGGAGCGTGCAGCCGCAGACCTGCAAAATAC
The DNA here is from genome assembly GCA_049584615.1 of Candidatus Sulfotelmatobacter sp. GTDB lineage: Bacteria > Acidobacteriota > Terriglobia > Terriglobales > Acidobacteriaceae > Sulfotelmatobacter. The sequence continues at coordinate 13,293 of JBAUYE010000427.1, read as the reverse complement.
TTTCAAGGCCCTCGCCGGGGACGCGTTAAAGAGCAACAATTCTTTGTTCCTACAGATCGCACAGGAAACGTTGAAACGCTTCCAGACCGAAGCCCGCAGCGACCTCGACAGTCGTCAGAAAGCTGTGGCCGACCTGGTCGCTCCCGTGCGCGATTCACTCAATAAAGTGGATGCGCAGATCCAGCAGATGGAAGTCGCCCGCGGCGACGCTTACGGCGAACTGCGCGCCCAGGTGCAGTCGCTGATCACCACCCAAAAAGAGTTGCAATCGCAGACCGGTAATCTGGTGCAGGCGCTGCGCACTCCCAACGTCCGCGGACGCTGGGGCGAGATTCAGCTGCGCCGCGTAGTCGAGATCGCCGGCATGCTCTCCTATTGCGATTTCACCGAGCAGGAGTCGGTGACCACAGAAACGGGCAGGCTGCGTCCTGATCTGGTCGTCAAGCTCCCCGGCGGCAAGAACGTTGTGGTCGACGCCAAGACTCCTCTGCAAGCTTTCCTCGACGCTTTCGAAACCAATGACGAAGAAGCCCGGCGCGCCTGCCTGGCCAATCATGCCCGGCAGGTTCGCGACCACATGAAGACTCTCGCCGGCAAAAATTATTGGGAACAGTTTGATCCCACGCCGGAATTCGTGGTGATGTTCCTTCCTGGCGAAACCTTTTTCAGCGCCGCGCTCGAGCAGGATTCCAGCCTGATTGAGCAGGGAGTGCTAAGCCGTGTGATTCCGGCATCGCCGACCACTCTGATCGCGCTGCTGAAGGCGGTCAACTACGGATGGAATCAGGAAAAACTGGCGCGCAACGCGCAGCAGATCAGCGCGCTCGGCAAAGAATTGCACGATCGCCTGCGCCTGCTCGCCGGACACATCACACAGGTGGGCACGGGTCTCGACCGCGCGGTCGAGTCCTATAACAAAGCTGTCGGCTCGCTCGAAAGCCGTGTGCTGGTTTCGGCGCGCAAGTTCGCCGAACTGGGCACGTCGGTGGCCGACGACATTCCGGAACTCGAGCCCATCGAAACCACGGCGCGCGCACTCTCGTTTGAGTGGGACGAAGAAGACATTTCCCCCGAAGCTCCAGAGGACGAACGCAAGGCCGGCTAAGAACTGCCTAATCTCTCTCGCCGGTGAGAGAATCCTTATCTTCATCCTGATCCGGCCGGGAAGTTCGGCACCGACCCGCTTCCAGACTAAAGATAGCGCCAGCATCGCCGATAACCTCTTTGAAGAGGCTGCATCGCAAGCGGCATCGCTCTCCCCTCGTTCCATTCCTCTTCGCGAAAGCAATGTGGCAAGGAGTCATCGGGCTCGTGAAGCGTCTTTCCGCATCTCGCCTCGACAAAATAGGGATCGCCAGCCTCTTGGCCGCGGTTGTTGATTCCTCCGATGACGCCATTATCAGCAAAAGTCTGGACGGGATGATCACCTCCTGGAATCGCGGCGCTGAGATGGTCTTCGGCTACCCGGCATCGGAAGCCGTGGGCCAACCCATGCTGATGCTCATCCCACCGGAGCGCGCCGATCAGAAGCCGGTCGATTTCGACGATTTCCGAAAACTGGTGACGTTATTAGGACTGTATTGGCTGGTCACCAACCAGCCTCCGGTTAGCAATGGAGACTCACATTCGCCTGGTCAGCCGAAATGAGTAGCACCGGCACCAAACTCGAGAAGCAAGGCTCCGTCGGGAGCGAGACCAGGCTGCGCGCCCTGGTGGTGGAAGATAACCCGCTCGATGCGACGCTGGTCGTGCGTGCTCTGAATAGAGACGGTTTCGATGTCGTCGCCGACGTGGTGCAGGACGAAGCCGCCTTCACCAGTGCACTTCGCGCTAACCCTCCAGAGGTTGTGCTGGCCGATTACAACCTGCCCAACTGGAAGGGTATGGAAGCCCTGGCCGTGTTGCGCCGCGAAGGTCTGGATATTCCGATGATTCTGGTTTCAGGCGCACTGGGCGACGTCAACGCCGTCGAATGCATCAAGCAGGGCGCGACGGAATACGTGCTGAAAGACGGTCTGGCGCGCCTGCCCGAGGTCGTCCGCCGGGCCTTGCGGGAAAAGAGCGAGCGCACCTGGCGCCGCCAGGCGGAAGAAGACTTGGCCCGCAAAGTGGATGAACTGGCCCGCTCCAATGCCGACCTGGAGCAGTTCGCCTACGTGGCGTCGCATGACCTGCAGGAGCCGCTGCGCATGGTCACGGCCTACACCCAGCTGCTGGCCGAACGCTATCGCGGCAAACTCGACGAGAATGCCGACAAGTTCATCGCCTACGCCAGCGACGGAGCGCAGCGCATGCAGGTGCTCATTCACGACCTGCTGTCGTTTTCGCGCGTCGGCGGGAAGGAAGCTCCCGAAAGGGTCGATTGCAATGCGGTGATGAAAGACGTCCTGCAAGCTCTGGCTGCGGCGATTGAGGAGAGTGCCGCGGTCGTCCGCCATGGGGAGCTTCCGGCGGTGTGGGCCGACCGCACCCAGGTGGCGCAGGTCTTCCAGAACCTGATCGGGAACGCCATCAAGTTCCGCGGCAAAGAACCGCCGTTGATTTCGGTGCAGGCAGAACAAGCCGGCCAGCAATGGCAATTCAGTGTGAGCGATAACGGAATCGGAATTGCACCGGAGTACGCGGAAAACGTTTTTGTTGTCTTTCAGCGCCTGCATGGGCGCGGCGAATCCCGGCAATGGCATCGGCCTGGCTATCTGCAAGAAGATTGTCGAGCACAATGGCGGGAAGATTTGGGTGGAATCGCAGGACGGATCGGGTTCCACCTTCAAGTTCACCCTCCCATGCTACGGCCATGAAGAAGGCAAAGGAGCGCAATCGTGAAACCAACGTTTGAGCTCCTGGTGGTCGATGACAACCCGGGCGACGTGGCTCTGGTTACCGAGGCGCTGGCAGGAAGCAAGCATCCCGCCCAGATCAGCAACGTGAGGGACGGTGCCGAAGCGCTGGCTTATCTACACCGCCGGGAAAAGTATGCCAACGCCATCCGGCCCGACCTGGTCCTTCTCGACCTGAATCTGCCCAAGCGGGATGGCCTGTCGGTATTGGCCGCCATGAAGGCCGGCCCCGATCTGCGCCGGATTCCGGTCGTGATCTTCAGCACCTCGGAGTTGCGCAAGGATATCGTGCGCGGCTACGAAATGGGCGCGAATTGCTACGTCCGCAAGCCGGGAAACCTGACTGAATTTTTTTCCGCCGTGAAGTCGATCGAAGAATTCTGGTTCGGCTCCGCGGTGTTGCCGCCACAAGGAGAATGATGGATCACCAAACCACGAACGTATTGCTGATTGAAGACAACCCCGGAGACGCGGACCTGGTTCGGTTGCGCCTGGTCGAAGGTAAATCTCCGGTCACCGTGAGTTGTGTCAACCGGCTGTCCGATGGCCTGGCTGCACTAACCAAGCAAACCCCCGCAGTCGTGCTCCTGGACCTGAACCTGCCCGACAGCCACGGAGCCGAAACCTTTCGTCGCGTCATGGAGCACGCGCCCAACGTGCCGGTGGTTGTGCTTTCCGGCCAGGACGATGAAGCGCTGGCCATCAAAGCCGTTCATCAAGGCGTGCAGGACTATCTGATCAAAGGCAACATCTCCAGCAAGCAGCTGGAGCGCGCCATCCGCTACGCCGTGGAACGGCAAGGTTTGCTGCGCGCCCTCGATATCGCTCAAAAGCAGCAACTGGAATTCAAGAATCAGTTCTTGTCGCACGTTTCGCACGAGTTGCGCACTCCCCTGACCTGCATTCATCAGTACGTGACCTTGATTTTGGACGGCCTGGCGGGCCCCGTCGTTCCTGAACAATCCGACCACTTGAAGACAGTTCTGAGAAGCGTGAATCAGTTGCACGCGATGATCCGCGACCTGCTCGAAGCCACTCGCGCCGAAAGCGGCAAAATGCGGGTCGAACTACGTTGCATTTCACTGCGCGAACTTGTTCAACAGGCGGCCGCGATGCTTCGGCCCACCGCCGAGGAGAAAAGGATTGGACTAGAAATCGGACTGGATCAAAGGCTTCCGCTGGTGCACGCCGATCCCGACCGCGTGCTCGAAGTCCTCATCAACCTGGTGGACAATGCCATCAAGTTCACCGCGCCGGAGGGGTCCGTCGTGATCAAGGCCTGCATGGTGGAAGCAGACCCGGGCTCCGTCTACCTTTCGGTGAGCGACACCGGCCGCGGCATTGGTCCCGAAGCCAAGGCTCTTATCTTTGAACGCCTCTACCAGGATCCGGATTCGATCGACAACAGCCGCTCCGGGTTAGGACTCGGATTATTCATCTGCCGCGAAATCGTGCGCCTGCATCAGGGACGCATCTGGGTTTCAAGCGAACTGGGACAGGGCAGCACCTTCACCTTCACTCTGCCGGTTTACTCCCTGGCCAAACTGTTGGCCCCGGTCATCACGCATGAAGACCGTTTGCGTCCGGCCTTCGTGCTGGTGCGCATCGATCTGGCTCCGCTCCTAACTCCTCTGCGAGGCAACTGGAAAGATACCTGGCGCCAGTGTCTGGAAATCCTGCGGCACTGTGTGTATCTCGACAAAGACCTGGTCCTGCCGCCCATGGCAACGTCGGCCACGAGCGAGACTTTGTTTGTCGTGGCTTCGACCGACTTGCAGGGTTCCGGGGCCATGACCATGCGCATTCGCGAGCAAATGGAGCGTTTGGGCAACCTCAAAACCAAATGCACTCTGACGGTCAGCGCGCTTCCCATTGAGCTTCCGTCCCCCAGTCCGGGCGCAGGCTTGGAGGAGCAGGTTCAAAGCGTGGCCGACCGCGTAACCCAGATGATCATGACGAGAATCGAACGAAACCACCCAGGCGCCAAGAAAGGTGCCAAAGCTTCCCATTGATACGCCCACAAAAAAGGAGAACTCCAATGCCAAGACCGAAGATTCTACTGGTTGATGATGATCCTGACCTATTGCGTGCCCTGCGGCTGCGGCTGCGGGCTAACAACTACGAAGTGACCACTACGTCCGACGGCTACGCCGCCATCGCCGCTGCCCAGAAAGAGCGGCCGGCGCTGATTATTCTCGACCTCGGCCTGCCGGTCGGCGATGGCTTCGTCGTCCTCGACCGCTTGCAAAACAGCGACGCCCTCGCTGGTATTCCCGTTATCGTGCTGAGCGCCCGCGATCCTCAGAACAACGAGGAAAAAGCCCTGAAGGCTGGAGCCGCGGCATTTTTCCAGAAGCCCGCTGACAACGACGAATTGCTCAACGTAATCCGCGTCAGCCTGGGACCGGGAACCGCGCAGCCCGCGGCTTGGCCGTCGTAAGGCCCTGCGCGCACACTATTAAGCTGTAAGAAGGGCTATAAGAAGCCATTGTCATCCTGAGGCCCGCGCTCTTTGCGGGCCGAAGGATCTCCATCTCCACGGCACCCGCAGCCCGATAGGCAGTTCGCAGCGAATCCTCGGCCTAACTATCTCCATCCCATTCAGATACAAGATTCCACACAAACCTCCAGAAAAGCATACGCGGTTTCTGAAAACCCATCTATAATCTTGGAAGTTGCTTTAGATAGGGCACTTAGCAGTTTCGGGATGGGAAACGACATGGCAGCGAAGTTGCTCATTGACCCTCAGCCAGGCATTGAGTCGCCGGGGGTTGCTCTGCGGCCCACCAGCCACCCCACCGGGGGGTCGCCGCCGAAAGCCATGAACCGGGAGAGCCAAGTCCGCTCCGTTGCTGTCCTGCTATTCCTGCTGACCGTAGCTGCGGTCGTCTTCGCTGGCTTCAATCTCAACTCCGAGTGGAAGTTCCTGGTTCCCGATGACGGCGTCTGGTGGGTAGAACAAAGCGGACATCTTACCGCCGACCGGGTCGATCCCAACGGTCCAGGCGCAAGAAGCGGCATCAAACCCGGCGACCAGATGGTCTCCATCGACGGACAGGAAGTCCAGAACATGTCGGGACTGGAGCGCCAGCTCTACCGCTCCGGCATCTGGTCGAAAGCCGACTATTCCCTGCTCCGGCAATCGGTCCCACTGGATTCCAGCGTCATTCTGGTTCCCGCAGAGCGCTCTCTCAACAACTGGCTGCGGCTGATTGCGCTGATCTATCTCGGCATCGGCCTTTACGTCCTGCTGCGCCGCTGGACCGCTCCCGGGTCTACGCATTTCTACATCTTCTGCGTCGTCTCTTTCATTGCCTATTCTTTCAAGTACACCGGCAAGCTGAACGATTTCGACTGGATCATTTATTGGGGCAATATCGCTGCCGGAGTTTTGCAGCCAGCCCTGTTTCTCCACTTCGTTCTCACCTTCCCGGAAAAGCGCGAGACCGTGCGCAAGCATCCCTGGCTTCTGGCGCTGGTCTATCTTCCGGGAGCATTGCTGCTGGCCGCACACATCGCCGCCATGCAGTGGCTGCAGGCCAGCGAGCGGCTGCGCTGGAACCTCGATCGCATGGAAATGTCCTACGGATCGTTGTTCTTTCTGGCCGCCGCCGTCGTGCTCTGGTACAGCTACCAGCACGCCAGCACCACAATTCTGCGGCAGCAGTTGAAGTGGGTCACGCGCGGCACCGTCCTTGCCATCGTTCCCTACACCCTGTTCTATGTCATTCCGTATCTGATGGGTTCGCTACCCGGCGCGGCCATGAAGGTCTCGGCGCTGTCGCTGGCTCTGTTGCCGCTCACTTTCGGCTATGCCATCTTCCGCTACCGCCTGATGGATGTCGACCTCATCTTCAAGCGCGGCGTGGTCTACACCCTCGCCGCCGCCATCGTTCTCGGATTGTATTTCGGTCTGGTAACGGCCGTAGCCCTGCTCGTCCACAACTGGCGGCCCAACTCCGGACCGGTAGGTCTGATCCTCGCGGTCGTTGTCACCGCCCTGCTCTTCGATCCGGTTCGCAAGTGGATTCAGGACCGCATCGACCAGTTCTTCTATCGCACCCGCTATGACTATCGTCGTACCCTGCTCGAGTTCGGCCGCGAACTGAGTTCAGAAACCAACCTGAATACCCTGCTGTCTTCGCTGATCGACCGGTTATCCCGCACTCTTGCGGTCGACCGTATGGCGATTTTTCTGGCCAGCGAAACCACGGGGAGCTTTGTCCCAGCCAAGTCTTTCGGTCTCGCGATGCCGCACCACATCGACCTCGCATTCCTAAGCGCGCCCCGGCCGGAACCCGCGGGACACCTTTTCTTCGAGAACACGCACCAGGTTCCCCGCGAAACTCCGGAAGCGCAGCAAGCCATCGCCCGGCTCGACCTGAACTACTACATTCCCTGCCACGCTCAGCAGAAGACCATCGCCGTGCTCGGCCTGGGTAAGACCACGAAGGGCGACTTCCTCTCCAGCGAAGACATGGAGTTGCTCGAAACCCTGGGCGGCTACCTCGGCATCGCGATTCAAAACGGACAGCTCTACGCCTCGCTGCAGCAAAAGGTGGCCGAGTACGAGCGCCTGAAAGACTTCAACGAAAACATTGTCGAATCCATCAACGTGGGCGTGATGGCGCTCGACATGGAAGACCGCATCGAGAGCTGGAACGCCCAGATGGAAGTGATGTACGCAGTCCCGCGCTGGCAGACCCTGACCCAGCCGCTGAAAGCCATTTTCCCGCCCGAGTTCGTCGAAGAGTTCGATCGCATGCGGCAGGACGCAGGCATTCGCAACCTGTACAAGTTCCGCCTCAAGACTCCGGCCGGCGAAGTCCGCACCGTCAACGTAGCCATCGCGCCGCTCGTAACCCGCGCATTCCAGGTCATCGGCCGGCTTGTGATCATGGACGACATCACCGAACGCGTCGATCTCGAAACCCAGCTCTCCCAGGCCGACAAGCTTTCTTCGATCGGCCTGCTGGCGGCAGGCGTGGCGCACGAAGTCAACACGCCCCTGGCCGTGATCTCCTCCTACACCCAGATGCTGAGCAAGCAACTGCAAGGCGATGCGCAGAAGGCCGGCCTGCTCGAGAAAATCACGCGGCAAACCTTCCGCGCCTCCGAGATCGTCAACAACCTGCTGAATTTCTCGCGCACCAGCGGCAGCGAGATCGGCGATGTGGATGTTAATAAAGTAATCGCCGACACGCTCGCTCTGCTCGAACACCAGTTCAAGGTGGCCAAGGTCGAAGTGCACAACACGCCTGAGCCCAGGTTGCCCGCCATTCAAGGCAATGCGGGAAGATTGCAGCAAGTGTTCCTGAACTTGTTTCTGAACGCGAAAGACGCCATGCCGGGCGGCGGCACGCTACGCGTGGCCACGCTCAATGGTGAGAGCGTCAGCGTCTGCGTGTCCGATACCGGGAGCGGCATTGCCCCTGAGCACATTCAGCGCATTTACGATCCTTTCTTTACCACCAAGACTGCGCCGCGCGAAGGCCAGCCCCGCGGCACCGGTCTCGGCCTTTCCGTCACCTACGGCATCATCCAGGAACATGCCGGCAAGATTCGTGTGGAGAGCCATCCCGGGCAAGGAACCACCTTCACCCTCGATTTCCCTCTGAGCCGGAAGGCTGTCCCCTCCAAGGCCGAATATGTCTGACGCCGCCGTGATCTCGCGCACGCTGGTAAACGGAACGCCGGGCCTCGCCGGCGCCGTCCTCATCATCGACGATGAAGCCGAGATTCGCGAGTCCTTGCAAACTCTGCTCGAGATGGAAGGCTTCGCCGTCGAAACCGCAGACACCGGTGAAGCCGGACTGCAGCGCATCGGCGAACAGCCATTCGACCTCATCCTGCTCGATCTCGCCCTGCCCGGTCGCGACGGCATGGACATTCTGGCGGAAATCCATGCCCACGAACCCCGGCTGCCCGTCATCATGATCACCGCCTACAGCACGGTTGAGAATGCAGTCCGCGCCATGCAGTCCGGCGCCGCCAACTTTATCAAGAAGCCCTGGGACAACGAGAAGCTCCTCGCCGACGTGCGCGCCGCCGTGGGCTGGCGCCGCGCCGAAGAAGAAAACATCCAACTCAAGCGCGCCCTAAAGCAGCGCTACAACTTCGAAAACATCGTGGGCAAGAGCGAAGTGATGCTGAAGATCTTCGACCTCGTCGCCCAGGTGGCCAACAGCCGCTCGACTGTACTCTTGCAAGGCGAGAGCGGAACTGGCAAGGAAGTCATTGCCAAAGCCCTGCATCTGAACTCACCGCGCCACGACCGGCCTTTCGTCCCCGTGAATACCGGTTCCATGCCAACCGACTTGCTCGAGTCCACGCTCTTCGGCCACGTGAAAGGTGCCTTCACCAGCGCCATCGCCTCCAAGAAGGGCCTGTTCGAAATGGCCGACCGCGGCACGCTCTTCCTCGACGAAATCGCCACCATGGGCCTCGATACCCAGGCCAAGATTCTCCGCGTCCTGCAAGATCGCCGCTTCATGCACCTGGGCGGAGTGCAGGAGGTCCAGGTCGATGTGCGCATCATCGCCGCCACCAACATTGATCTGCGCCAATCAGTGCGCGAAGGCCGCTTCCGCGAGGATTTGTTCTACCGCCTGAACGTAATCACCATCGACCTTCCTCCTCTGCGCCAACGCAAAGAAGACATTCCGCTCCTCGTCGATTTCTTCCTCAAGAAGTATGCCGAGGAAAATGACCGCCCGGTACGCAGCATTACGCCGGAGGCGTTGCGGCCCCTGATGTCCTATTCCTGGCCGGGCAACGTGCGCGAACTGGAAAATGTAATCGAGCGCGCTGTAGTACTGTCGTCCGGACCTGAAGTCACCCTCGATCTGCTTCCCGACAATCTGCTGGGCCGCGGATCGGCTTTCGCCCTGCAGGATCCGCCCATGGACGCGTCGCTGTTTGAAATTGTGGAAGAAGTGGAGCGTCGCGTCATCACCGACATGCTGGAAAAGTGCAACTGGAACCAAACCGAAGCCGCCGAACACTTCAAAGTCCCGCTCTCCACCCTGAATCAGAAAATCCGCCGCCTGAACATCGAAATCAAGAAAAAGACCAGGGGATAAAAAGCTGTTTTTCATCCCGAGCAAGCGCTTTTTGCGCAGCGAGAGCCTGCCCTGTTTTGCCGAAGCCCCGAGCGAGGCCGAGGGGGAAGTCGAAGGGGATCTGGGCGACCCGCGCTTCCTCGGAGCCTGCCCTAAGAGAGCGATAGCGACCGAAGGGCGCGTTTGGCTCGCTTCCTTTCTGCTATAGTTTCGTGAAAGCGCTGCAACTCAACCTCCGCGCTCCGAGCCGCATGGAACTAATCTCGCCCACCGAAATCGTCAAGGATAGAGTCAACACGGTTCAGGATTACGTTCTGTTCTGCGGTCAGGCCGTCGCCAATCTTTTCCGCAAACCGCTGTACTTTTCCGACATGATGCTGCAGGCTGACGCGATCGGCGTGGGATCCCTGCCCATCGTCGTGCTCACCGGCTTCTTCACCGGAGCGGTGCTGGCCCTGCAAGCCTCCAACACCCTCGAGCGTTTCGGCTCTATCACCCTGGTCGGACAACTGGTTTCCACTTCCATGGTGCGCGAGCTCGGACCCGTGCTCACCAGCCTGATGGTGGCCGGGCGGAATTCCTCCGGCATGGCCAGCGAATTGGGCTCAATGGTAGTGACCGAACAAATCGACGCCATGCGCGCTTTGGGCACCGATCCCATGAAGAAGCTGGTCACGCCCCGCATGACGGCCACGATTTTCATGATGTTTTTTCTAACCATCATTTCCGATATCGTGGGCCTGACTGGAGGCTTATTCATCGCCAAGGTCCTGCTCCGTCTCGATGCCCGCCAGTACTGGTACAACGCCTGGCAGTCGCTGGTTTTTCAGGATGTGTTCATGGGCCTCATCAAGCCGGTCATGTTCGGCTTCATCATCGCCACCATAGGCTGCTTCTATGGCATGAACGCGCGCGGCGGAACTCAGGGCGTGGGCCGCGCCACCACCCAAGCCGTGGTCGCCGCGTCGGTTCTCATACTCGCGGGAGATTTATTCCTCACTCGATTCCTGATGGCCGTATTATCGTTTAACTAGTCGCTGAACTAGCCTGTCGTTGAACAGTCTTATGTCCGCGCCGACCTTGCCCCTCGATCACACCATCACGAGCACAAAAGACAGTGCTGCGCCGGCCATTGTGTTTGAAGACGTGGCCTTGGCCTTCGGCGATAACAAAGTTCTGCGCGGAGTTTCCTTCCGCCTGGCCCGGGGAGAAACCAAAGCTCTGTTCGGTGTAGCCGGCTCGGGTAAGAGCCTGATACTGAAGCTAGCGCTGGGGCTGATCCGGCCAGACTCCGGCAACATTTTCGTGCTGGGAGAAGACGTGACCCAGATGCAGGAGAAACAGCTGTTCGCGCTTCGCGACAGGATTGGAATGGTCTTCCAGGAAAGCGCTCTGTTCGATTCCCTCAGTGTGAAGGAAAATGTCGCGTACCGGCTCACCGAAGAGCATGGCGTCTATGACGACGAAATCGATCGCAAAGTGCGCGAGGTCTTACGCTTCGTGGAGCTCGAGAAAACGCTCGATCTCGATCCCGCCGAACTCTCTGGAGGCATGCGGCGCCGCGTGGCCATCGCCCGCGCTCTGATAACGCGCCCGGAACTTCTGCTCTACGACTCGCCCACCGGCGGCCTCGATCCCGTGACCTCGAACACCATTATCGAACTGATCGTGAAGCAGCGCGACGTCTACAAAACCAGCGCCCTGCTGGTCACGCATCGCCTGCAGGATGCTTTCACCATGGCCACGCACGAGTTCGACAAGCAAACCAACCACATCGTGCCCCTGCCGCCGGGCCAGCATTGCAACGTTCCGTTAACCTTTCTGATCCTGCGCGATGGCAAAGTTATTTTCGACGGCGATCTTCAACAATTAGCGCACACCCAGGACGAGTACATCCGGGAATACATCTCGTAGGAATTGGGTAATTTGGTAATCGGGTAATTGGGGAATTTAAGACCGGAGCGTTAGATTTCAAATTGCGCAATTACCAAATTACCCAATTACTCAATGCCTTTTTTCACTTCTCTGCCATCAACTTCTCCACCTCATCCGCCCCCGAGGGCAACGCCCCGCTCAGCTTGATCAGCTTCCCATCCTGATCGACCAAGAAGTCGTCCTCGATGCGCACCCCGAGATTCTCCTCGGGAATATAGATTCCCGGTTCTATGGTAAAGGCCATGCCCGGACCAAGCGGAACGGTGTAATCGTCAGGATCATGAACGTTGAGTCCAATGTAGTGGCCCAGGCCGTGGATGAAATATTGTCCCAGCGGCTGCCCATGCAGATCCTTGCCATGAGTGTTGATGTAATCGAACGCAACCTGGTAAAGCGAATCGGCGCCGTTGCGGCCAATGTGCGACTTGCCCGACTGGAAAGCAGCCATAGCGGCCTGTTGCGCTCCCAGAACGATGTCATAGATCTCGCGCTGCCGAGCCGTGAAGTGTCCATTGATGGGAAGCGTGCGCGTGATGTCGGCGGCATACATCGAGTACTCGCCTGCCGCGTCGATCACCACCACGTCCCCGGATTTCATTACGTTGTCGTCATCCGAATAGTGCAGCACCGTCGAATAATAACCAGACCCTACGATCGGCGCATATGCCACGCGCTCGCAGCCGCGCTTTCCCCACTCGTACTGCATCAGCGCAGAAATCTCGCGCTCGTTTACGTTCGGCTTCACCGCCTTAAACGCCGCGAAGTGCGCCGCCACTGATGCATCCACGGCTTTGTGAATCAGCGCGACTTCTCCCGCATCCTTGGTGGTGCGCAGCGACCAGATCATCGGCTTCACGTCCTGAAACGTCAGATACGCGTTGACCCGCTTCATGAACTGCAACGGCTTGTACGAAGTGGAAGTCTCCTCGTCCGGATCGACATCGGTGTAGAGCACAGGGTGGGCGCCGGTTGCGTAGCGGGCAACGTCATCGGGAAGTTGCCCCATATCTTCCACATGATCGAACCCCGTAATGCTTGGCGCTTCCGGGTTCTCCGCCCCGAGCTTCGGACCGGTCCACTTCTCCTGGGTCAGATTGCGCGGAGGCAGAAAAAGAATCTCGGTGTAAGGGCGCGCCGGCTTATCGCCTTGCGCGTCGGCCGCCGGCGCAATCAGCAGAGCCACGCCTGGCTCAATCGATCCCGAGAGATAGAAAAAGTTCTCGTCCTGCCGGAATCCGTAAAGATCGTTCGGACCATCTTTCTCCGTGGCCGAAAACAGAACCACCACGCCTCCCACCTTCTTGGCGAGGGCTACGCGCCGGGCACGATAGTCGGAGTTGGGCTGGCGGTCGAAAGCAAAGCTCGAAGCAGCCGTGGCAAGAAAGAAAATGCCCGCAAGAAAACTAGTCAGAAAGAGAGAACATTGCAGTCTTCGCATCGTGTAATCCAATCCTCGGGAA
>JBAUYE010000426.1:0-8617 GCA_049584615.1 Candidatus Sulfotelmatobacter sp. | reverse complement strand
CAGTCAGATGGTCGGGGCCGATCCATTGCGGCGTGCGTGCGGCCAGCCATAGAAGAGCGCGTTTTTCATGCGCCGCTACCCAGCTTTCCTGCACTCGCTGCATTTCCGGGAATGGTCGCGCCCGTCTCATTTCCAGAAGCACGCGCGGGTTCACTTGTTCACAAAATTCAGTCATGGTTTGAGAACCGGGGCTGGCTGAGAATCGGGTCGCCATGTCTGCCTCCGGGCTGGTCTTGGGTCTTAGGTCCGGACTCACTTTGAACGCGGACGGCATGCGGCGGCAATGCACCGGCGATCAAATGCGGCTCAACTCGAGATCAACCGGGAAGTCTTTCATCCACAGATCGTTAGAGTGGGAGGTCATCTGCTGGATGCGCTTGCTGGAGCGGCCTTTTCTCCGAAAGATCGATACTGTCCGCTCCAGTGTCAATAAAGGAACCATCGCGGTGTGATTCGGACGATAAACTCGGTCGCCGGATGCGACCCTCTGGTAGGCTTTGAAGGAAATTCGCGTCCTGCGCTTGTTCGGAATGACAATACCGGCACACATCTGCGGCCCATGAACAGACTTCTACGGTTCTTCCGCCCCTCGCACCAGCACACGGCTTTTTCGGCGACGCTGCTGCTGATGTCGGCCGTGATGCTGTCGCGGGTGATCGGCTACGTCCGCGAGGCCTATATTGCCTACGCTTTTGGCGCGGGGCCGCAGACCGACGCTTACGTCGCAGCCTTCACCCTGCCGGACTGGCTCAACTACATTGTGGCCGGGGGCGCGGCTTCGATTACATTTATTTCCATCTATACGCGGTTTCTCGCGGAGAAGCGCGATGCCGACGCGCAGAAAACTTTCTCTATCGTCATCACGGTGATGACTACGGTGCTGATTGCCGGCACCATTCTTACGGAAATCTTCACGCCGCAATTCGTGCGCTGGATGTTTCATGGTTTCTCGCCCGCGCAGGTGGATCTGACCGTCCACTTGACCCGCATTCTGCTGCCGGCGCAAATCTTCTTTTACGTTGGTGGCGTCGTCTCGGCCGTGCTGCTCTCGCACCGCTTGTTTCTTTTCCCTGCCTTCGGGCCGCTGCTCTACAACATATTCATCATCGTTGGCGGGGTCATCGGCGCACGCCATTTCGGGATCGCCTCGCTGGCATATGGCGCGCTCGTGGGGAGCATTGTTGGTCCGTTTCTGGCCAGTGTGATCGGAGCGGCGCGCATTGGGACTGGCTATCGTCCTTCGTTCGACGTCACCAATCCTGCGTTTCGCGAGTGGGTAAAGCTTTCCATCCCGCTCATGCTTGGCGTTTCGCTGGTCACGGCGGACGATTGGATTTTGCGCCACTACGCCTCGAGCGGCATTGGAGACATCGCACGGCTCAACTACGCCAAGCGTCTGTTTGCGGTGCCCATTGCCGTGTTGGGGCAGGCCACGGGACAGGCCTCGCTGCCATTTTTTGCGCGCCTGTTCAATGAGAAGCGCTTGCAGGAATTCGCTACGACGGTGAACGATTCCGTCTACCGCGTCGCCGCCGCATCGTTTCTGGCTACGGGATGGATGATGGCCGCAGCCTTTCCGCTGATCGATCTGGTCTACCGCCGCGGAAGGTTTTTGGTCTCTGATACGCAAACCACGGCGGTCTATTTTTTCTGGTTCTCGCTTTCGTTGGCGCTCTGGTCTGCACAGGGACTTTACGCCCGCGCCTTCTATGCTTCTGGCGACACGCTGACTCCCATGGCCGCGGTGACGGTGATCACGAGCGCTTCGTTGCCGGTGTATTCGCTGCTCTTCCATCGCTATGGAGTCGTCGGGCTGGCCTGGGCCTCCGATATTGGCATTGGAGCGAACCTGCTGGCGCTCGCCTTGCTGCTGAATTACAGAAAACTGGTTTCGCTGAGAACGCTGCGCTGGGGTGAGTTGGGGAAGTCTGCGTCGACCGCGGTGGTCGCCGGAGGCATCAGTCTTGAAGTGGCAAAAAGCGCGATCCCATTCATATCCCCTCACGGCAGCCGCATCGCTGACCTGCTGCAGTTAAGTTTGATTTCCGTCACCTGGGCGGCGGCGGCCGCTGTAGGACTTTGGCTGCTGAAGTCGCAACTGCCCAACGACCTGCGCCGACGGAAAGCTACGGCGTATCCCGCGGTGGCGGAGGGTCAGAGCAAGGAGATCTTGGGATCGGGAACGCAGCCGTGAGGCGGATAGAAAAACAAACCGGCGGATATTCGCGTGTTCCGCGAACTCCGCCGCTGATCTTTATCTAAACTCGCAAACTGGCAAACTCGAAACTCGCGAACCGATACAGCAAACCTACGCGCGCGCGCCGACTGCTGCGGGCTCGGCTATGGCAACGCTCTTATCCTCGCCGTTGGCCTTCTGCGTGGGCTGGCCGCCCTTGCGAATATCGATGCCGCCCTTGAAGTAGGCGCCGTCTTCAATGGAGATGCGCGCTGCTACTACGTCGCCGGTAAGCGAGCCGTCGCTCCGGATGTCCACGCGGTCGCTAGCGGTCAGGTTGCCGCGGACCTTGCCCAACACGACGATTTCGCGGGCATTGATGTTGGCCGCGACCACGCCGTTGCGGCCGACGGTTACGCGATTGCCGGAAAGGTTGATCGAGCCTTCCACGCGGCCATCAATATAGAGGGATTCCGATCCTGTCACCTCGCCCTTGATCACGAGCGACTTGCCGATGGTTGCCTGGTCCGCGGTGGTGGTGGTAGCGACCGGACGCGGGCCAACGGCGGGCTCACTCGCCATCATGGCAGGGGCGTTCGGGGTAGACGTAGTTGGACGCTCGGGCTCGGCTGGCCGTCCTGGGGTCTGAGGCTGATTCGTCGGCTTCCACATGGATGAAAAGTTCCTTTCCTGGTTGGGATTAGAGGTCTCGCGCCGCACTTGCGTGACCAAACCGAATTGTACTCCGCTGTCTCAAAATGAGCGCTGTGGAAAAGCCTTTATTTTCAACAGGGTTTCCTACCTTGGTACGTAATTAGAACCTTCCCAAGTTGGTCGCGGGGTCGCCTGACTCCCATCCCTTTCTACCCAGCTGCCGTGTAACGATTGCCGAAAATAAATCGCATGGATTTCAGTTCCACAGGCTCTGGGAGTATGCTGTTGCATCGAAGATTTGTCGAAAGTGCAAGCCAGCCTCGCAGGAGCAAAGCCATGTTGGAACCAGCCGTCATCACCCCTTCAGCCTTTACCGTTGCCCGGCCGCAGGCGGGCGAATACGCGCCCTACTACGAGCGTTATATTTCGCTGGTAGAGAGCGACGACATTCTCAGTACCCTTGACCAGCAGCGTCGCGAAATGATGCTGCTGCTCTCCTGCCGCGATGAGAAAGAGGGCAACTTCCGCTATGCGCCGGAGAAATGGAGCGCCAAAGAAGTTCTTGGCCATGTTTGCGACACCGAGCGCATCTTCGCCTATCGCGCCCTGCGCATCGCGCGGGCCGACGCCACGCCGCTGGAAGGCTTTGAGCAGGACGATTATGTTCGCAACGGTGGTTTCGCGCAGCGTCCGGTGGGCGATCTGGTCGAAGAGTTCATCGCGGTGCGCCGCGCAACGATATCGCTGTTGCGCAATCTCGACGAAGTGGCGTGGGTGCGGCGCGGTCTCGCCAACAAGAACGAAGTGAGCGTGCGGGCTCTGGCTTACATTATCGCGGGACATGAGTTGCATCACCGCAGGATTCTGGAAGAGAAATACTTTGCTGCGAGTCGTTGACTCGACTCCCATGTCCTCACGCGCGCTGACTGAACTGCTGCACGGCAAGGGCTCGCACGCTGACCCTGTGGCGTGCGTAGAGGATGTTTCCGCTGAATTGGCTGGGCGCACAGTCGCCGGCTTTCCGCACTCCATCGGACAACTTGTCTTCCACATGAATTACTGGATGGACTATGAAGTGCGCCGCATTCGCAGCGAGCGGCCAGAGTATCCGGAGCATTCCTCGGAGAGCTTTCCGCCTGCGCCGTCACCGGCCGATGCGGAAGATTGGGATCGGCAGCGGAAACGCTTTGCCGGTCTGCTCGGTGATTTCGCCGCACTGGCGAAATCTTCTCCTGAAGAAATGCAGCACCAGATTGAAACTGTGCACGACGGCGACACGAAGCTGGCAGGAACGCTTGAGGCTGTGCTATGGCAGATGGTGGCGCACAACAGCTATCACACCGGCCAGATCGCGATGATCCGGCGCGCGCTTGGTGCCTGGCCGCCTCGCGGCGGCGGAGACACGTGGTAGGAGTGAACGCTCGGCAGGAGTCCGCTACACTGCCTCGAGTCCTTCGGTTATCCTGAAAGCGAGCTGACAACTCCCGCATGCTTTCCGACTCGACCATCCTGAAACACATTGCCCGGCAGCCCAAGCGCGCCGCGGGATTCAAGCAACTGGTGCGCGAACTCGGCCTGCATGGAGATGCCCGCGGAGAACTCGGCACGCATCTTCAGAAGCTGGTCGCCGCCGGCGAACTGGTTCAGCTCAATTCTGACCGCTACGCCCTGCCCCAACCCGCGGCCGATAAGAATCTGGTTGTCGGACGCCTTAGCATGCACCGCGACGGCTTCGGCTTCGTCATCCCCGACCCAAGCTCGCTGAGCGCGTCGCTTAAGTCGCGGCTGGCTGGGGATATTTTCATCGCGCCTCACGCCGTCGGAAACGCCATGCACGGCGATCGCGTGCTGGTCGACATCATGGCGGTTCGTCCGGATGGTCGCGCTGAAGGCCGCATCGTGCGGCCGGTGGTGCGGGCACATCCCACGGTGGTAGGGATTTTTCACTATGGCAACCACCATAACTTTGTAAAGCCGATCGACAGCAAGATCACACAGGACATCGTGATTCCGGCGGGCATGGAGTATCCCGAAGTTGTTGCGCCGGCGCCCTCGGCGGCTCCTGCGAAAGCCGGCGGGACGCCGGAGCTACGAAAATCTGTCGACCGCGTGCTGGGCGACGAGGCCGCTCGCCGCTCGGAATGGGATGACCTGGAAGGCGTGGTAGTTGACGTTGAAATCACGGACTGGCCCACGCCCACCCAAAATCCGCGTGGCCGCGTGGTTGAGATTCTGGGCCGGCAAGACGACTTCGGGGTCGACGTTGAAATCACCATCCGCAAGTTTCATTTGCCGCATCATTTTCCCGCGGCTGCGTTGGAGGAGGCGCAAGACATCCCAGCCGTCATCCCGGCGACGGAACTTCGCGATCGCCGTGACTTTCGCAACCTGCCCATCGTCACCATCGACGGGGAGACCGCGCGCGACTTCGACGATGCTGTCACCGTGCGCCATCTCGCCGACGGGAATTTCGAGTTGCAGGTCCATATTGCGGATGTCGCGCAATACGTCACGCCGGAGTCGGCACTCGACCAGGAAGCGCGGCTGCGCGGTACCAGCGTCTATTTTCCCGACCGCGCCGTGCCCATGCTGCCGCTTGAGCTCTCGACCGACATCTGCAGCCTGCGTCCACAGGTCGAGCGGCTGGTGCTGTCCTGCGTGATGCGGATTGATTCCCGCGGCGAAATCGTTGGTTATGAGCTGTGCGAAGGCGTGATCCGGTCGACCGAGCGCATGACTTACACCGCAGTGAACGCCGTGATCGAAGGCGACGCCGCGGCACGGGGGCGTTACGCATCGCTAGCTCCCACGTTCGAACTCATGCGCGACCTGGCGATGATTCTCAACCGAAAGCGCCAGCGCCGCGGATCGATTGACTTCGACTTACCCGAGCCGGTCATCGAATTCGACGAATTTGGACTGATGAAAAGCATCACGCGCTCGGAGCGCAACATCGCTCACCGTCTGATCGAGGAGTTTATGCTCTCGGCGAACGAGTGCGTGGCCCAGTATCTGGAATCGAAACGCATCGCGTCTTTATACCGAATTCATGAAAAGCCGGACGCCAAGCGGGTCTTCGACTTCGAAGTGATTGCCGCGACGTTCGGATATTCGCTTGGAGCGGGCTCGTTGCCCATTCACCGCGTGCAGCTCAAGACCGACCGACGCTCTGCGCACGGCGCCGGCAAGCAAGTGCGCCAGATTGAAATACCAAAAGATGTGCACATCACTCCGCGTATGTACCAGAAATTGGCCGCCAAGATCGCCGGTAAACCGGAGGAGCGCATTCTCAGCTATCTAATGCTGCGGTCGCTCAAGCAGGCACGCTATTCGGAAGAAAACCTGGGCCACTTTGCGCTGGCGGCAACCAGCTACACGCACTTCACGTCGCCGATTCGCCGCTATCCCGACTTGATCGTCCACCGCATCTTGAAAGAAGTGTTACGCGAATCGGCGGAAAAGCGGGAGGGGGATGTACCAGTAGGAGTTTCACCTGCGCTTAACAGTGGCGCCGGCGTCCCGCCGGCTCATTTACAGGATGAGCACCACTCGGATTCGGCGACGACGTCGGGCCGGCGAGACCCTTCAACCGTGCTCAGGGCAAGCGCCGGCGCTACGCCCTGGTCGAAACGCCGCGACCACGGCGTGCACCTCGAAACGCACGAACCGCTCGGTGGGCCCATCAAAGTTGAAGAGTTGCACGAGATCGCCGAAGAGTCGAGCCAATCCGAGCGCCGCGCCGACGATGCTGAGCGCGAGCTGATGGAGTGGAAAAAGGTCAAGTTCATGCAGGATCGCATCGGCGAGGATTTCGCCGGATTGATCACCAGCGTCACCAAGTTCGGATTCTTCGTCGAGCTTACTGATTTGTTTGTGGAAGGCCTGGTCCCGCTGAACACGCTTACCGATGATTTCTACACCTACCACGAGAACACGCGGCAGATCATCGGCCAGCGTTCGCGCAAGACTTACAGCCTGGGGCAAAGGATTCGCGTTCTGGTCGACCGCATTGACCCGGTGGAAAAGAAAATCCAGTTCGCCGTCCTGGAAGAAGCCCAGCGCCGGCCCGCGCCCAGAATCTCTGCCCGTAAAGCGAAACGCAAGCGGAGGTGACAATCAATTCAGGCGGAAATTGCGTCGCTGGTGATAAACTTCTCTGGTAACCCCATCCGCTGTAGATGCGAAACAGCGGGTTCCTTCCTAGTCGGGACGTGGCTCAGCCTGGTAGAGCACTCGCTTGGGGTGCGAGGGGTCGGCAGTTCAAATCTGCCCGTCCCGACCATTCAACTTCCGCCTTTCAATCATCGCCCTGACAGCATGTCCTAATGAATCTTCGCGAACCAAGAAGAATACTTTGATCCCTAGTGCCTTTCCCCGACAATCATAGAAAGCTGTGCCCTGGATCACGCGGGCCGCAGCGCCGCTCTCATCGAGTTCTTTTCAAGCTGCCATTGAGAGAGGTTCACACCGGGAGAATCTTATGTCTGGGCAAGTGATTCTGTATTTCGACGATCAGGCTGACGCGCTTCGTTTTGCTCTGGCCGCAGGCTCGGTGATGGCGGGCGATGACGCTCGCGCCACGGACGATCTGGTGCAAGAGACTTCACGCGTCAGCCGCATCCGCCTGGACGCCGTGAACGCCGGAAAGATCAAGAAGCCAACCTCCGAGTGCGTGGCGTGAAATACAGCAACCGGCCGTGGGGGGCTTGGGTCCTAGGAACCTGAGACCTAACACCTGAGACCTGAAACTTGCTATCCCGTGCGCCGGGTGGAGAGTAGATTCAGGATCTCGCGGAGCCCCTGGCGGATGCGCTGCATTTCAGCGGAAGATTGCGCGGGGAATGGAATGGCGGCCTGGCCTTTATCAGTTTTCGCTTCGGAACGCAGTTGCTGGCGCGCGCCTACGATGGTGAAGCCCTGTTCGTAAAGCAGTTGCTTGATGCGCAGGACGCTTTCCACATCCCGTCTGCGGTACATGCGCTGGCCGGTGCTGCTTTTCACGGGCTTGAGTTGCGGGAACTCGCTTTCCCAGAATCGCAAAACGTAAGCGGGCAACCGGCACAGGGTGGCCACTTCTCCGATACGGAAATAGAGTTTGTCTGGGATGAAGATCTCATCTGTCCTGCCCTTGCCCGCGCTCTTCTTCCTGGCATTCATGTTTTTCGCGCTCGCGCCCAGCCTGCCTTTGAAGCCTGTGGTTGACAATTGTGACACACCCGGAGGAATCCTTATACGGAGAATTTTGGAGACTGAGCATCGGCAAATGGAGCCCGGCGATCAGCACTTTGCCCGGTTAGAGGCCGGACTCAGGAGCGGAAGTCCGAGGCTAAACGGTAATTGCCAATTGCTACCCGCTAACTGCTCCAAACAAAACGCCTCTCAAGAGGTGCTTCTCCTGAGAGGCTGGTTAAATCTTGGCCCGTGCGAAGTATCGTTTCGCAGACGGTTAGTGTTTCTTCTTTTTTTTGGCCTTTTTCTTCGTTGCCATGAAGATTCCTCCGTGAACGATTTTCCCTTGCAAAGGATGTCAGACACCTGACACGTTTGCTAAACACCACCCAACTCGTTGTACGGGCAGCGTCCTTAACACAAGATATTGCGGCAGTGTAAACACCGTGTCAACAGAATTGTGCAGAGAACGCAAGAATTTTCTCTGAGCCTCAGGGGCGTTGATCGACTCTCGACCATTGAGGCGTACGATTCCGGTAGACTGCGCCTCATGAGGCGCGATCCCATCGAACTGGAAATCTTCAAGAACCTTTATCACTCGATTGCCGAGGAGATGGG
>JBAUYE010000425.1:0-2730 GCA_049584615.1 Candidatus Sulfotelmatobacter sp. | reverse complement strand
GTGCTAACCTTCTTCATTGCCGGTCTCCTTTTTATCTGTGCCTTGAGCACGTCGATAACTTGGGAGCGTACACCGCATCCCGTCCGGAGACCGGCCTTCTCATCCCATCTGTTCTCGCCAGTGACCCCGCGTCTGTTACACCATCGCCTGCCTATGTGGCCACGCGAAAACTGAGTGACTTTAGTACATCTCCAAGAGTAATCAGCGCAGAACCATAGCCGACGCTGTTATGGAATCATTACTCTTGCTGACCCCGCGGGGGCCTGAACTTTGGTTTGCAACAAACATCGCGATTGTGGGTTTTAATGAATACGCCCGCGGAGTGCGGGCAGACGGGGAGATATTGCCGTTTTGGGGCCCCGGCACAAGGAGAAATAACTATGTCTCTTCGTTCACAATTTCGCAATCTGTTTGCAGCTGCTTTGATCATGCTGCCGATGCTTGCTCTGCCCACCGCGCAGGCACAAATCGGCGTCGGCATCGCCATCAACATCCACGTTGCGCCTCCCGTTCTGCCGGTGTATGAGCAGCCTGCGCTGCCAGCGCCGGGTTATCTCTGGACTCCCGGCTACTGGTCCTACGGAGATGCGGGCTACTTCTGGGTTCCGGGCGTGTGGGCGCAACCTCCCGTCGCCGGTCTTTTATGGACGCCTGGCTACTGGGGCTATGAAGGCGGAGTGTACGGCTGGCACGGCGGCTACTGGGGACCGCATGTTGGGTTCTACGGCGGCGTGAACTACGGCTTCGGCTTCGGCGGCGTGGGCTTCGTTGGCGGCGAGTGGCGTGGTGGAGTGTTCGCCTATAACAGTGCCGTGGCGAACTTCGGAAGCGTGCACGTCACCAACGTCTACGAGAACCGAACCATCGTGACGGAAAACACCGTGGTCAACGTCAACCACGTAAGCTTCAACGGTGGCGAGGGCATTCAGGTGCATGCGTCCGCTATGGAGATGCAGGCGGCCAACGAGCACCACTTCGAGCCCACTGCCGACCAGGTACAGCATGAACACTTTGCCTCGCAGGATCGCGCGCAGTTGGCGTCAGTGAATCAAGGACGTCCGGCGACCATGGCGAGCGCGAACGTAAACGCGTATCACCAGGTGGCGCAGCAGCACGCGCAATCGCAGCCCATCTCTGAGGCCGATCGCTCGGTGGGGCGCAACTATAATCCCAACACCCGTGAAGCCAATCAGGACCAGCGCATCGCCAACGGCCTGCGCAGCGGCCAGATGACTTCCGGCGAGGCGGCCCGCGCCGAGCAAACGCAATCCAACATAGACCAGCAAGTGCACAACGATCGTGAAGCGAACGGTGGCAAGCTCACCGGTGCGGAGCGTGAGCAGATCAACGGCGAGCAAAATGCCGCCAGCCGACAGATCTATGACGACAATCACAACGGGAATACTGTGAAACCGAACGAAGTCGATGACCGGGAAGCCAACCAGCAGCAGCGCACCGCCGAAGGCCTGCGCAGCGGCCAGATGACTTCCGGCGAAGCGGCCAAGACTAACGAGAACCAGGCCGCGGTCGCCCAGCAGGTGCACAACGAGCGCACCGCCAACGGCGGCGCCTTGACCAAGCAACAGAAGCAACAGGTCAACCAGGAACAAAATAAGAACAGCAAGCAGATCTACAAAGAGAAGCACAACAACAAAACCTCGAAGCCTGAGAAGGATCGTTAAATCAAGGCAAGAGCGATAAGATTGAACGGCCACCATTCGAGGTGGCCGTTCATTTTTGTACTTGCCGTCGATCATCCATTAGCGTCGGTCAGTTGGCGTACTATCCCCATTACACTCACTGACCGCCTCCAGACCGAATCGACATTGCCGAAGAGGCCGAACCTTCGTAGACTTACGAACGAAGCGTTGCCAGCGATCTCCCATGAAAATTGCCAAACTAGCCCGATCCTACCGCATCGACGACGGCAAGAATTTCCGCCTGAAGGACTTTGATCCCGCAGACACCAGGCATTTGCATTCGGTCGATCAAGCCCAGGAACAATTGCAGACAGACACCGCGCGCCTGGAGGATTTGCAGTCCAAGCTGTATGCCCAGGATCATTGGGCCGTACTGCTGATCTTCCAGGCCATGGATGCAGCCGGTAAAGACGGCACCATCAAGCACGTCATGTCCGGAGTGAACCCGGAAGGCTGCCAGGTTTACTCTTTTAAGGTCCCGTCGCAGACCGAACTGCAGCACGACTTCCTGTGGCGCACCACGCGAGATTTGCCGGAGCGCGGCCACATCGGCATCTTCAACCGCTCTTATTACGAAGAGGTGCTGGTCGTGCGAGTGCATCCCAAGGCGCTCGAGGATGAAATGCTTCCGCCTTCGCTCATAACGAAGAACATCTGGGAGGAACGCTTCGAAGACATTCGCAGCTTCGAGCGCCACATGGCGCGTAACGGCACGGTGATCCGCAAGTTCTTTCTCCACCTTTCAAAAAAAGAACAGAAGCGCCGCTTCCTGGCGCGCCTTGACGAACCGGAGAAAAACTGGAAGTTCTCCGCCGCAGACATTCACGAACGTAAATATTGGGACGACTATCAGAAAGCCTACGAGGACATGATCCGCAATACTGCGACGAAGCACGCCCCATGGTACGTCATACCCGCAGACAATAAATGGTTCACGCATCTTGCGGTTTCAGCAGCCATCGTCGAAACCTTGGAAGAACTCCGCCTTGCCTATCCGAAAATCGACGCGGCGAAACGCAAAGAACTCCAG
>JBAUYE010000424.1:0-3181 GCA_049584615.1 Candidatus Sulfotelmatobacter sp. | reverse complement strand
GGAGCGCGGGCTGCTCCACCGGGCAGGAAGCCTATACGCTGGGCATGATGGCGGCCGACTCGCTGGCTTACTACTACCTGCGCAATCCGCTGCCGGTCGAGGTCGCGCTGCCCAAGCCGCTGATTCCCCCACCCTGGCGGGTCGAGATCCTGGCCAGCGACATCAGCTACTCGGTGCTGCGAACCGGGCAGGAAGGCGCTTACAACGAACACCAGATGTCAACCGTCGACTACAGCTTCCGTCTGCGCTACTTCGACAAAGTGGGCGACCGATATGCCATCAAGAAGGCGCTGAAGGAAATGGTTCATTTCGACTTTCACAATCTGAAGACGGAGTACCTGCCGCAGCGCAACGACGTGATCTTCTGCCGCAACGTGATGATGTACTTCGACCAGGCGGAGCAAAAACGGCTGATCGAAAAGTTTTATCGCTGCCTGAACCCCGGCGGCTATCTCTTCGTGGGCCACGCGGAAAGCCTGCTCGGCCTGACCGAAAAGTTCCAGATGGTGCACAAGGACAGCGGCACGGCTTACCAGCGGATTGAGGTGCGCGAGTGACGAATCCTCCCGATGAGCGTGGAGCGGAACTGCGCGAGTTGTTTTTTGAGACTTCGCAGGAACTGCTGCAGGCGCTGAACGAAGAATCCCTGAAGCTGGAAAAAAATCCCGGCGACGAGGAAATCGTGCGTTCGATTCGCCGCACCGTGCATACCCTGAAGGGCGACTCGGCGGCCTGCGGACTGCGCGAATTAAGCGAACTGGCCCATCTGTTCGAGGATGCATTAACGCTCGAGAGCGCCGCCTGTCATGGAGCGCTCGCCGAAATCTCTTTTGCAGCCGCCGACGTTTTCGCGGAGATGATCGCGGCCTACCACGGCGGAAGCCCCATGCCCGCTACTGAGAATCTGCGGCAAAGAATCAACGAGCTGACTGCGACTCCGGCGGCCAAGAAGACTCGCCGCCGGAAAAAATCCGTCGAGCCCGCTCGAGCCTCAGGCAAAGACTGGACCGATACCGAGAAGCGCGCTCTGGCCCAGGCCCAGGCTGCCGGATTGGGACTGTATGACATCGTCGTGAAAATCGATCCCCACTGCACCATGCCGATCGCGGCGCGGCAACTGATTCAAAATGCAATCAGCGGGATTGGTCAAGTCATCGTGGTGCGGCCAGATGCGAAGTCGCCCGCCGCCTCCAAGCAAGTGCAGTTCGTTTTTGCCACCACGCAGTCGAAGGAACAGATTGCCGCCAAGTGCCACATCCCGACCATCGCGGGCGACATTGCAGTGACCCTGATCGAGGCACCCGCACCGAAGGTTTCAAAGAACGTTCCGCCCACTACGGCGCCGGAAGGCGAGGTTTCCGCTGCGGCGCTCCCCGCAGCGCCCCCTGCGCCGCCCCAGGTTTCAGCGTCCGCCTCAGCCCCGCCTGCTCCTGCCGAAGAACGAGCCCCGGCGCCGGAACCCGGGCTGTCGCAGGCTCTGGTGGAAAACATTCTGCGCGTAGAAGCCGGACGCATCGACAACGTGCTCAACCTGGTGGGCGAACTCATCATTGGCAAGTCAATGCTGCAGCAGGCGCTCGGCGAGTTTGGCAAACGCTATCCCAAAGAGCTGTTGCGCGGCAAGTTTGCCGATGCCATGGCTTTCCAGGCCCGGGTGCTCAACGATCTGCAACGCTCGGTGATGAAGATTCGCATGGTGCCGGTCGACCAGCTATTCCGCCGCTTCCCCCGCATCGTGCGCGATGTAGCGCGGCAGTGCGGCCGCGAAGTGGATCTGGAACTCGCTGGTCAGGAAACGGACCTCGACAAAGGCATTCTCGACGCCATCGCCGAGCCCTTGACGCATCTGGTGCGGAACGCGGTCAGTCACGGCATTGAGCCGGCGGAGGAACGCCGGCGCCTGGGCAAGTCTCCGCGGGGGAAAATCAAGCTGAATGCGTATCACCAGGGCAATCAGGTGGTGGTCGAGATCAGCGACGATGGCCGCGGCATCGACGCCCAGAAAATTCGCACCAAAGCGCTGGAACTGGGAATGATGACGGCGGAAGAGGCGTCGCGCTTGACCGAAGGCGAGACTCTCGATTTCATCTTCCGCCCCGGATTCAGTACTGCGGAGGAAGTCACCGAAGTTTCCGGACGCGGCGTGGGCATGGACGTGGTGCAGAGCGTGCTGCAGCGGCTGAAAGCCACGATCCACGTGGAAACTCACGTGGGCCAGGGCACCACCTTCCGTCTGAAGCTGCCGCTCACGCTGGCCATTATCAAGGCCCTCATGTTCTGGGTGGAACAGCGCTTGTATGCCATCCCGCTCAATGCGGTGAGCCAGATTGCGCGAGCCATGGAATCAGAAGTGCACCAGGTCGATAACTATGAAGTGCTGCAGCTGCGCAACCAGGTGCTGCCCCTGCTCCGCCTGGGACGGCCCGCTGCGCCCGACGTCGACCGGAAATCGACCAAGCTCTTTGTGCTGGTGATCACCGTCGGCGAGAGAAAGTACGGACTGATCGTCGACTCTTTGGAGGGCGAAGAAGAATTAGTGATCAAAGCTTTGGACGACCAGACCTTCGCGACCGACCTGGTCAACGGTGCTTCCATCCTGGGAGATGGGAAGGTTGTGCTCATCCTGAATCTGCTTGCGGTTGTAGAGCACGTCGCGCGTCTGCGTCCCGAAGCGGCCGGCATGGTCAAATGCGGACTCTTGCTCAACCATACCGACCGCGCCCGGCTGCCCCTGAGCAGTGCAGGAGGCCACGCGTGATGCCCGACACGAAAAGAGTGCGCGTGCTGGTGGTGGATGATTCCGCCTTGATGCGGAAGCTGATCCCGCAGATGCTCGAGGCCGACCCCGCGATCGATGTTGTTGGCACCGCCATGGACGGAACTTTCGCCCTGAAGAAGATCGAAGAGTTGAAACCGAATGTGATCACGCTCGACCTGCAGATGCCCGGCATGAACGGCATCGACACGTTGAAGGAAATCATGCGCCGGCATCCGCTGCCCGTGATCGTAGTCAGTTCCCACTCGACCGAAGGCGCTTCGGTCACCCTGAAAGCCTTGGGGTTGGGAGCTTTCGACTTCGTCACCAAACCGCAGGACGCTACGGCGCACATGGCCGAAACCGCGGCGGAGTTGATCGCCAAAATCAAGGCGGCCGCCGATTGCAAAATCGTCCGGCCCGGAA
>JBAUYE010000423.1:0-5786 GCA_049584615.1 Candidatus Sulfotelmatobacter sp. | reverse complement strand
CTTCAGCCGGCGAAGGCCCAGGGGCTGAGGAGAAGCTGCAGCCCGAATCGTCTTCTGCTGAAGCCCCTTCCACGGAAGTCTTCGCGGTTTATGGCGTTGAGCCGGAGATTCAGGCCTACGCCATGGCGAAGTATTCGCGCTCTGCTCTGTCGATGAAGGAGTCGCTGCGCGAGATCAGTGCGCAGAAGGCCGAGAAGTTTCTCAACACTTTTTATTTTCAGTATGGTCACCGCTCGATTGCGGACCTGGCGCACATTGCGCTGGCCGTCGAGAGACTCTCGATTCTGGCCGCAATCGAACTGGCCGACGAGCAGCGCTGGGACGGGCAGGAGCGTTCGACCCGCTATCAGGACTTCAAGAAGAGTGGCTACTACACGCCTGATTTCGGCGTCGACGACGAAGCCCGCACGCTCTATCGTGAGACGCTTGATTTTCTTTTCTCCGAGTACCAGGCGCTCTCGGCGCACATGACGCAGCACCTGATCAGCATTACTCCCAGGCCGGCCGAAATGAAGCAGGAGGCTTACGAGCGCACGCTGAAGGCGCGGGCGTTCGACATCACGCGCTATCTTCTGCCGCTGGCTACCAATACTTCGCTGGGTGAGATCGTGAACGCGCGGACTCTTGAAACCCAGGTTGCTCACCTGCTCTCGCATACTCACAAGGAAGTGCGAGTTCTCGGTGAATCGTTGAAGAAGGCGGCGACCTCGGCGGCTTACAACGTGAATGCCGAATCGTTGAAGAAATTGGTGGAGGAAATTCGGGCTGTGAGTCCGGACCTCGGCGCCCGGGCTGAACAGGAATTGCTGCACGAGGTTCGGGTTGCGCCTACGCTGGTGAAGTATGCGGACCCGAATCCGTATGAGATGGAAACGCGGCGCGAGCTGCGACAGGCGGCGAGGGAACTGATGAAGAGTGAGTCGGTTGCGCCCTCGAAGGCGATCGTCGATCTGTTAGATGAAGAGCCGCTCGAAGTGGAGATCGCGACTACTTTGCTCTACGAGCATTGTCACCATTCCTATCGACAAGTCAGGCAGGCGCTGCAGGTTTCAGGCGAGAGATTCCGGCGTGAGATCATCGACCTCGGCCTGCGCCACCGCGGCAAGCACGACGAAATGCTACGCGGCTACCGCGCCGGGCAACAGTTCCGCTTCGACATCCTCATGGATACCGGCGGCTTCCGTGACATGCACCGTCACCGCCGCTGCATCCAGGTGATGCAGGGGTTCACCACGCAGCACGATTACGAGATGCTGCTCGACGTGGAAGATGCCGGCATGCGTTCTCGCTTCGACGCCGCCATGCGGCGCACGCAAGCGGCGGTAGAAAAGCTTGCCGCGCGCAATGCCTCAGAGGCGGAAGAGAATTCGCAGTACGCGATTCCGCTGGCATATCGCAAGCGCGCCCTGTTCAAGATGGACTTCGCGGAGGCGGTCTACATCTCCGAGCTGCGCACCACGCCGGCCGGGCATGTTTCCTACCGCAACGTGGCCTATGCGATGTATGAGGCCGTGGCGCGGAAATATCCGGCGCTGGCTAAGTATTTTCGTGTCCATGATGTGACGGCGCCGGTGGATTTGCTGCAGAGGTAGAACCGACCGCATGTTCGATCTCCTCAAACGCGCTATCGGAATGGCAGGGGCGTATTCGGCGGGGAAAGCCTATGTGCCCTTCCATTTGGCGTTTGTAGCAATCTCTAGATTTATCTTGATACCGCTAGTCCTTGCAGCTAGAATCTGTTGAAGAGGCACCCATGCCCCGTTCCGTCAAGATTGCGCCGGAAATTGATGCCAAGCTTTATGAGGAGCTCGTCTCCGTGGCCAAGGAGAACGGGCAGTCGCAGCGGTTTGTGCTGGAGCGGGCGCTGGAGCATTACCTGCACAACGTGGTCCCTTCGCAGCGCATGGTGAGGCCCGAGGTGATGGCCGCCTATCGCCGGTCCAACGAAAAGTATCGGGAGTTGTACAAGAAGCTGGCCAAGTAAATGGCCGAGCGCGTCTATCTGACGGTGGCTGAAGTCATCGCCATCCACCATCACCAGATTGAGGAATACGGCGGCGCGCACGGCCTGCGCGATCAGGGTGCTTTGGAAGCCGCGGTTTTCCGTCCCCAGACGGGTTACTATAGCGACATCAGTGAAGAAGCGGCCGCGCTTTTGGAATCGCTTGTCAACAATCACGCCTTTGTCGACGGCAACAAACGCGTGGGATTTGCCGCCGTGCATACGTTTCTCCTTGTGAACGGATTCGATTTAGATGTCAGCAGCAAGGCCGCTTATGAGTTCATGATTGAGACGATGGAGCAAGGCAAGTTCCGCTTTTCTCTGATTCACGAATGGATTGCCGCGCTCCTCGTTCCCCTTCCTGGATAGATTTCGCGGGCAGGAGTGCCCGCGCCACACACCCTCGTGCCCATTTCGGGATGATTTCCACTGTTTATTATTCAGATTCGCCTTTTATTCGCTTCGATCTGTATGTATAATCCGGCCAGATTAGTTTTGCGACCTTAAAGGAGCCACACTCCCATGGCGGATGAACGGGGCAAGGCAATTGAGCTGGCGTTTGCGCAGATTGAAAAGCAGTTTGGCAAAGGGTCGATCATGCGGCTGGGGTCAAAAGAAGCCATCGTCCCCATTTCGGTGATCTCAACCGGAGCGATCTCGTTTGACGCGGCTCTCGGCGTGGGCGGCTTTCCGCGCGGGCGCGTGATCGAAGTGTTTGGGCCAGAGTCTTCGGGCAAGACGACGATTACTCTGCAGGTAATTGCCGAGGCGCAGAAATATGGCGGCATGGCCGCGTTCGTGGATGCTGAGCACGCGCTCGATCCCGGCTACGCCAAGAAGCTGGGCGTCGACGTCGACAACCTACTGGTCTCGCAACCGGACTACGGCGAACAAGCGCTCGAAATCACCGAGGCCCTGGTGCGCTCGAACGCCATCGACGTGCTGGTGGTTGATTCGGTGGCGGCGCTGGTGCCCAAGGCCGAACTCGACGGCGAAATGGGAGACAGCCACATGGGCCTGCAGGCGCGGCTGATGTCGCAGGCGCTGCGCAAGCTGACGGGGACGGTTTCGAAGTCGCGTACCTGTCTGATCTTTATCAATCAAATCCGGGAGAAAATCGGCGTGATGTTTGGCAATCCGGAAACCACGACCGGAGGAAAGGCGCTCAAATTTTACTCTTCGGTGCGCATCGACATACGGCGGATCGGGGCCATCAAAGATGGAGACGTGGTCACCGGCTCGCGCACGCGGGTGAAGGTGGTGAAAAACAAGGTGGCAGCCCCGTTCCGCGAAGCCGAGTTCGACATTCTGTATGGCGAAGGCATTTCGCGCGAAGGCGACCTGATCGACATCGCGGTGAACAACAACCTTCTGGAAAAATCCGGGTCGTGGTTTAGTTACAAGGGCGAGCGCATCGGGCAGGGCCGCGAAAACGCCCGCCAGTTCCTCAAAGACAACAAAGACACCATGGCCAAGCTCGACACGGAAGTACGCAAGGCGCTGGGGCTGATTGCAACTCCGGCGCCGGCGCAACCGGCCGCTGCTTCGGGCCAGACTCCGCCGCAGGGTGCACGAGTCACAACCATGCCGAGCGCCGTTCCCGAGGCTGCGAGGGTGCCAATAGCGGCGAAGCGCTAACTCTTAGGATTGTCGTCCCGAGCGAAGCGAGGGAGCTTGGTGTTTGCTTGCGCCGCCACCGATCTGCGCTGCGGGCAAGAACCAAGATCCCTCGCTTCGCGAGGGATGACAATCCTTCGACGCTCATTCCCCAATTGCCATCCTCACTCCCGCCCGCATAGAATCTCTATTCAGCCCCGCCTGTTCCTGTGAGGCCTATTGCATAAGGGAATCGCCATCTATCCCGGATCGTTCGATCCGCCCACAAACGGGCACCTCGATTTAATAGAGCGGGGCGCCAAGATTTTTGAGGAACTGGTGGTCGCGATCTTGCGCAACTCGGAGAAGAGTCCGATGTTCAGCGTGGCCGAGCGACTGGAGATGCTAAGGGAACTCACGGGGCATCTGAAGAATGTCCGCATCGACACGTTTGATGGGCTGATGGTCGAGTACGCGAAATCGTTGGACGCGACATGCATCTTGCGCGGCATCCGGGCCATCAGCGACTACGAATATGAATTGCAGATGGCGCTGATGAACCGCAAACTTGAACCCACGCTGGAGACCGTCTTCATGATGCCAGCCGACAAGTACTCCTACGTCAGCTCGCGCCTGGTACGCGAAGTGGCGCAAGCGGGCGGACCGGTGAGAGGCTTGGTCCCGGAAGTGGTGGAGCAGAAGCTGCGTGAGAAGCTTGATCCTGCGTATAAGCTGCGGGACACGCGCCTGATAGAAGGTTTGGGCAAGAGAGACTTGGACAAGCGGGAAAAGAAAAGGAAAAAGAAGGCATGACCACTGCGACCAGCGAAGCGCTAAAACTCACCGACCGGATCAACCGCATTGAGCCCTCAGCCACGATGGCGGTCGTGGCCGAGGCTGACAAACTGCGTGCGCAGGGCATCGACGTGGTCGATTTTGGCGCCGGCGAGCCGCACTTCGCCACGCCGCAGCACATCAAAGATGCTGCCATTGCCGCCATCCAGGGGAACTTCACCAAGTACACCGCCGTGCCTGGCACGCCCGAGTTGCGCGATGAGATCGTGCATCGTCATGCCGTGGATTTCGATTCCGATTACCGCAGAGAAGAAGTAATCGCATCGACTGGCGGCAAGAATGCGCTATTCAACGCAATCCAGGTGCTGGTCGATCACGGCGACGAAGTGATCCTGCCGGTTCCCTACTGGGTTTCATTCAAAGACATCGTGCGTTATGCGGGCGGCCACAATGTGCTCCTGGAGACAGAGGAGTCGCAGGGCTTCCGGGTCACGGCTGAGATGGTGGCCCGCCTGATCACGCCCCGGACCAAGGCGATCATTCTGAATTCGCCGTCGAATCCCTCGGGAGCAGTGATGAGCGCGGAGGACCTAACGCAGGTTGTGCGCCTCGCGCATGAACGCGGAATCTGGGTGCTTTCCGATGAGTGTTACGTCTACCTGAATTACACAGGTAAGAATTTTTCTGTGGGATCGTTGCGCCAGTATAAGGAGCGCATCGTGGTGCTGGGTTCGCTCTCAAAAACCTATGCCATGACCGGCTGGAGGCTGGGTTACGCCCTCGGTCCCACGGCGGTGGTGAGTGCGATGTCGAAGTTGCAGAGCCAGTCGACATCGAACCCAACGTCGATTGTGCAGAAAGCGGCCGTGGCTGCGCTGAAAGGACCGCAAGATTGCGTCGAGCAGATGCGGCGCGAGTACATCGTACTTCGCGACCATGTGGTCAAGGGCCTGCGCTCGATTCCGGGCGTGACTTGTACGCTGCCCGAGGGCGCGTTCTATGCGTATCCGAACATCTCGGCGTTTCTGGGACGCGGCACCGTGAAGTCGGCGTCAGACGTGGCGGGAAGGTTGCTCAGAGAAGCGCACGTGGCTACGGTTCCGGGAGAAGGATTTGGTACCGGCGACCACATTCGCGTCTCCTATGCGACTTCGAAGGCGGAGCTCGATCGCGGACTGGAACGCATGCGCAAATTCTTCGCCACACTGTAGTCGCGGAATTCAGACACGGTCGTCATAGGAAGTTTAGGTTCGGCTGAGGCCGTCCGCTCGCGAACGGCCTTTTTGTGTGTAGATTTATTCGTTCATGGGCAATCTTTATCCACTCTTAATGCTTCCGGCATTCGATCCGCGTCCATGGGGAACGCACGATCTGTCGCCGATTTATCCGAACG
>JBAUYE010000422.1:0-12178 GCA_049584615.1 Candidatus Sulfotelmatobacter sp. | reverse complement strand
GTTTGCGTTCAGGGCAGAAAAACTGCTGGCTTGAAATTGTGCTTGATGAAGGCAAGAACCGCCAGATCCGCCGCATGATTGAGACCTTGGGAGTCGAAGTGTTACGACTGGTCCGCGTAGCCATAGGGCCGCTGCAATTGGGCGATCTCGCGAAGGGGGAACACCGTTCGCTCACGTCCGACGAAAAGCGGATGCTCGATCGCGCTATCTTCGATCACACCATCCCCGATCACGCCATGCGAGATCGCTCATGAGCGACCTAAACTTCCTCGCTGCCGTTTCCATGGCCGAGCAAATTCGGAAAAAGAAGATCTCTCCGATCGAACTCGTGGATGCTCACCTGAAACAGATCGAAAAACTGAATCCAAGACTAAACGCATTTGTGCACATCGACGCGGGACGTGCGCGTCGGACGGCTGAGGCTGCTGGGGCCGAGGTGATGCGCAAGAAAAAGCTTGGCCCGCTGCACGGAGTCCCCATCAGCATCAAGAGCTCCATAGGTGTGGCGGGGCTGCGTTGTGAATCGGGCACGCGTCTGCGAGCCGGGTTCGTGTCCGCTCAGGATGCGCCTCTGGTGGCTCGTTTGCGAGCCGCAGGCGCGATCGTGCTGGGCGCGACCAACACTCCCGAACTGCTCATGGCATGGGAAACCGACAACTTGCTCCATGGCTGCACTAACAATCCGTGGGATCTCGAACGCACGCCGGGCGGTTCGAGCGGCGGCGAAGCCGCAGCAATTGCCGCCGGCATGTCGGCCGGGGGCGTAGGCAGCGACGGCGGTGGTTCCATCCGCGTCCCCGCTCACTTCAGCGGCATCTGCGGCCTGAAGCCGACGCCGGGAAGAATTCCCGCGACCGGCCACTATCCTGCATCCGCGGGTCCATATGCACTGATCGGCGTCGTCGGTCCTATGGCGCGCACGGTCGCTGATTTGAAAGTTCTCTTCCAGGTAATGGAGGGCCCCGACATCGGCGACACCTGCGCAGCTCCTGTGCCGCTGCGCTGGCCCAGTGAGGCGGAGGCCAGAAGACTGCGAGTCGGTTATTTCGAAGATGACGGACGCACACCAGTCACGTCTGAAACTCATACGGCCGTACGCACTGCGGCGGAGGGCCTGCGCAGCGCGGGATTTCACGTAGAACCCTTTCGCCCGGAAGGACTCGAAGAAGCACGCCGGCTCTGGCACCAGCTCTTCATAGTCGCCGGCGGAATGCTGCTGCGGCCAATGTTCAAAGGCAGGGAATCGGACGTCAGCCCCATCCTGAAACAGTTTCTGGAGTGGTCCACCGCCGAACCCGCACTCACCGGTGAGACTCTCCTGCAAGTTTGGATCGAGCGCGATCGACTGCGCGCGTGTTTTCTCAAGCAGATGGAGCAGTATCAAATATTATTGTGTCCGGCGGCGGCAATCCCCGCATTCCGGCACGGGGAGCGGAGTTGGCAGGTCGAAGGCAAAACCGTCCACTATCTCGATGCCTGGAGCTACACCGAATTCTTCAACCTGTTGGGCAATCCTGCCGTGGTGGTTCCGGTAGGTTACTCGTCCGATGGCCTGCCCATCGGCGTGCAGATCGTCGGACAGCCGTGGGAAGAGGAACAGTTGTTATCCGTTGCCGCCGCACTGGAAAAGGAATGCGGCGCGTGGAAGATTCCACCGATTGCCTGAAGCCACGCGGTCTCGGATAGTATTTTTGCATTATTCCCCTAGCGCGCCCGCGTGAGTAACGTGATCGCACGCGATTTCAGAACTCCGGGAACTGGAATCCTTCACTGCGAGCCGCCCAACTGTTTCCGATGGGACAAAATTCGTCATCGAAGGCGCCAGTCGGTCGGACCTTGTTCTGGCTACTGCCGTTCCTGGTGATTTCCGGTGCGTACCTCTATGCCTTCCCGCAACCCACCATCTTCTATGCGGTCGTGGTGCTTCTGCACGCGCTGGCCGGAGTGATTGCCGCGATTCTTCTCATTCCGCTGTTGATTCGTCTTATACGGGATGGAAGCTTTCTAGCTCGTGCCGGGTGGTTGCTGGTTGCGGTCGGCGCAATTCTCGGAATCATTCTCATCAAGACTGGCACGGCGCGCGCCGAGTGGAACTGGCTCTACCTCCACATTTTGATCTCACTCGCTGGAGTTGCCCTGCTGATCGCTGAGAATATGGGGAGACGTGGATGGTTGAGCGCAAGTGCCGCGACCGCAATCCTCCGAACAGTAATTTGCCTAGTCGTAATCAGCGCCGTTGGCTACGGTGCGCACTACCTGCGGGGCAGTTGGCAAGCGCGCGGCCGCATTCAGAATCCCGCCATGCCACCCGACAATATGAACGGCGAAGGCGACGGGCCCGAAGGCTCGTTCTTCCCCAGCTCCGCGCAGGTCTACGGCAAGCAGAAAATTCCCAGCAAGTTCTTCATGGAGTCCGACTCCTGCAAGCGCTGCCACGAAGACATCTACAACCAGTGGTTCAGCTCAGCACACCATTTTTCTTCGTTCAATAACCAGTGGTATCGCAAGTCGATCGAGTACATGCAGGATACGATCGGCACCAAGCCTTCGAAATGGTGCGGCGGATGCCACGACCCGGCTGTGCTCTACAGCGGCCTGATGGATACGCCGATCAAGCAGATCGTGCATCGCCCGGAATCGCAGGCCGGTCTTGGCTGCATGATGTGCCACTCCATCGCCCAGGTGAAGAGCAGCATGGGTCAGGCCGATTTTTATCTGGAGTATCCCAAGCTGCACGAACTTGCCGCCACGAAGAATCCCGTGGCCCGCGCCCTGCACGATTTCCTGATCCGGCTGAATCCGGAACCGCATCGCCGCGTTTTCCTCAAGCCGTTTATGCGCGCGCAGACAGCTGAGTTCTGCTCCACCTGCCACAAGGTGCATCTCGACGTACCGGTGAATCACTATCGCTGGGTCCGCGGTTTCAACGAATACGACAACTGGCAAGCCAGTGGAGTTTCCGGGCAAGGCGCGCGCTCGTTCTATTACCCGCCCAAGCCGCAGCAGTGCGCCGATTGTCACATGCCCATGGAGCCCTCGAAAGATGCCGGCAAC
This sequence comes from Candidatus Sulfotelmatobacter sp., assembly GCA_049584615.1. Classification (GTDB taxonomy): domain Bacteria; phylum Acidobacteriota; class Terriglobia; order Terriglobales; family Acidobacteriaceae; genus Sulfotelmatobacter. The sequence continues at coordinate 9,124 of JBAUYE010000422.1, read as the reverse complement.
ATCAACGGATTTGTACATTCGCACCGGTTCCCAGCCGCCAACACCGCACTGCCCACGGCGAATGAAGATGACGCCCAGCTGAAACTCACCGAAGGGTTTCTGAAGAACGGCGCTCTCACCGTGGATATTTTTGCCGTATCTCGCGCACAAGCTCCGCTTCCAGCCACGCTCAAAGCCGCGAACCAATCGGAACTGGCCACAACCTTTGCCGTAGGCGAAGAAGCCGAAACCAAGATTACCCCCGAAGCCAGCGCAGAAGTTGCTCCGGTCACCGCGCCCCTGAACCTTGTGCAGCCAGTGCTCCGCCGGGGCGACACCGTGCGCGTGGACGTGGTCGTCCGCACCAAGAAGGTCGGACATTTTTTCCCCGGCGGCACGGTGGATGCCTACGACACCTGGCTCGAACTGAAAGGCACGGATGACAAAGGCCAGATTATTTTCTGGAGCGGTATGGTCGAAGATGATGGCAAAGGTCCCGTAGAAAAGGGAGCGCACTTTTATCGCTCATTGCAAGTGGATGCCCATGGCAATCCCATCAACAAGCGCAACGCCTGGGCTACGCGCTCGGTTGTGTATGTGCGGCTCATCCCGCCCGGCGCGGCTGACACCGTGCACTACCGCATGTTGATTCCCGAAAACACGGGCAACAGGATCACGCTGCATGCCCGCCTGTGCTACCGCAAGTTCTCATGGTGGAACACGCAGTTCGCTTTCGCAGGCCAGCCCGAAGAGAAATCAGGCCGCGAAGTAACGTCTGATTACGACGACCGTCCCTTTGTCTTCACCGAGTCGATTCATGGAGTCTCTGCGAAGGAGGAGAAAATTCCTAACCTGCCTATCGTCGTGGTTGCGGAGGACGAAGTGACGCTGCCCGTGATTGCTCACAATGCGCCGTCTCCTGAACCGAAGACCATCGCCCTCAAGAACGAATGGCAGCGCTGGAACGATTATGGAATCGGGTTGTTTCTGCAGGGCGATCTCAAGGGCGCGGCCGAGGCATTCCAAAAAGTGACTGAAGCCGATCCCAATAATCCTGATGGCTGGGTAAATCTTGGCCGCTGCGCCGTGCAGGAAGGAGATATGGAACGCGCCCGCGTTGTACTCGAGAAGGCGCTGGCTCTGTCTCCGAATCTCGCGCGAGCCAACTATTTTTACGCCCGCGTGCTACGCGCCGACGGCAACTACGAGGGTGCAGCCGCACGGCTGCGTATTGTTCTGGCTCAGTATCCGCGCGATCGCGTTGCTCTCAATGATCTAGGACGCATTTTCTTTCTCCAGCGCAACTACGCAGACGCCGTGAAGACCTTGCAATCCGTTTTAGCAATCGATCCCGAGGACCTGCAGGCGCACTACAATCTGATGCTTTCCTACAATGGTCTGGGCAACGAGAAGCTCGCGAAAGAGCACGAGGAGCGCTATCTGCGGTTCAAAGCGGATGAATCTTCTCAGGCGATCACCGGGCCTTATCGCCAGCTGCATCCCGAAGACAACAACGAGAGGCAGGCCGTGCATGAACACGTTTCCGTGCCGCTGCCGGCGCTGAATCCGAGGCCTCCAAAAACGGTAGCCGCGATCGTCTCTGGCCGAGGCCCAGCCCGATGAAGACAGAAAAAAATCAATTCACCACCCTTCGGCTTCGCTCAGGGCTGGCTCCGTCACAGAGTCACAGAGGAAACCTAAGATCTTATTACTCAAGATTTCTCTGTTTCTCTGTGTCTCTGTGGTTAACGATTTTTCTGCATACCCCCGCCGACGCACAGGTTCACTTCCGGGATTTGACGACGCAAGCTGGAATCCGCTTCACCCACAACAATGGCGCATTCGGGAAAAAGTGGCTTCCGGAAACCATGGGTCCGGGATGCGCTTTCATTGACTATGACAACGACGGCTATCCTGACATTCTTCTCGTCAACGGCGAAGATTTTGCCGGACATCCTCACGCAGGACCGACAACCCCAAAGCTATACCACAACAACGGCAACGGAACTTTTACGGATGTAACCCGCAAAGCTGGATTGGCTGTGCCGATGTTCGGACTCGGCGTAGCGGTGGGCGATTACGACAATGATGGCTTTGACGACATCTTCATCACCGCGTTAGGCCAGAGCCATCTCTTCCACAACAACGGTAACGGCACTTTCACCGACGTGACCAAGTCCGGTGGTTTGTGGGGGCCGAACGAATTCTCGACCAGTGCGGCGTGGGTGGATTACGACCGGGACGGGAAACTTGATCTTGTCGTCGCGAACTACGTGCAGTGGACCGAGCAAACCGACCTCTACTGCACGCTCGACGGCGCGCACAAGTCGTATTGCACGCCGGAATCGTACAAGGGAACATCGGTGCGGCTATGGCACAACCTCGGCGGCGGAAAATTTGAAGACGCCACGCAAAAAGCCGGCCTGGGCGATCCCACATCGAAAAGCCTCGGCATCGTCATTCTCGATTACAACGGCGACGGATGGCCCGACATTCTCATTGCCAACGACACCCAGCCCAACAAGCTCTACCTGAACAAGAAAGACGGAACGTTTGAAGAGCGCGGCGTTACTTCTGGTATAGCTTTCAGCGAAGATGGAGTGGCCCGCGCCGGCATGGGCGTGGACGCCGCCGACTACGACCGCAGCGGCCACCCCAGCGTCATCATCAGCAACTTCGCCAATCAGATGGTCTCGCTCTATCACAACGAAGGCAACGGTCTGTTCGTGGACGAAGCCCCGCAATCCGAAGTAGGCCGCGCCACTCTGGTCACGCTTGGGTTCGGCTGCTTCTTTTTCGATTATGACAACGATGGCTGGCCCGACATTTTCGTGGCCGACGGCCACATCGAGGATGCGATCGAGCGCGTGCAGAAGCGAGTCAGCTATGCCGAGCCGGCGCATCTTTTTCGCAACCTGGGCGGAGGCAAGTTCCAGGAGGTGACGGCGCAGATGGGGCCGGCGTTCGCCGCTCCGAGAGTGGCGCGAGGCGCGGCTTACGCCGATATCGAGAACGACGGTTTTCTCGACGTCCTCATCACCACCAACGCCGGCCCGGCTTATTTATTCCATAACGAGGGCGGGACGAATCATAGCTTGCGGCTGAAACTGGTGGGAACAAAGTCGAACCGCGACGGGATCGGCGCGGTCGTGCGCGTGACGTCAGGGAGCGACAAACAGTCGAAAATGCTGCGTTCTGGATCGAGCTATCTTTCGCAGAGCGAATTGGTGTTCACGTTTGGCCTGGGTACGCAAACTAAAGCTGACAGCGTTGAGATTCAATGGCCCAGCAGCCAGGTCGATAAGCTTTCCAACGTCAATGCCGGACAGACCGTTACCGTTGAAGAAGGCAAAGGTGTCGTTGGCCAACGCGCCTACGGGCTTCGATCGAAGTCCAATTGACACTTTACCCTGTGTGCCCCTGTGCCCTCTGTGTTTAAATCTTTACTCGAATGACTTCCCGAACTTCAGCAGGTCTAGCCGGCATGTTGCTGGCCGCGTTTGGACTTTTTGCGACCCCGCAGACTCAACCGGCCACGACTCCCGCGGAGGCCGCGCGGCTGAATAATCTCGGCGCTGCCTACATGAACCAGCAGCTTTTCGAAAAAGGACTCAAGTCCTTCCAGCAAGCGGCCGCACTCGATCCTAAACTGATGATTGCGCGCCTGAATGAAGGCATCGCGCTTTTGAATCTTCAAAAAATCGACGAAGCCAAGACTGTGCTGGAGGATTCGCTTAAGCAGGATCCGAAAAATCCCAACGCATGGTACAACCTGGGTCTGCTCGCGAAGAACACTGGCGAAGCTCAAGCCGCGATTGATGCCTTCAGGCACGTGGTCCAGATCGACCCGAACGATGCCGACACCTGGTATTTTCTGGGCTCGTCGTACGTGCAAGCCAAACAGTTTGCGCAAGCGATCGACGCTTTCCAGCATGCCCTGCAACTAAACCCGCTGCACGCCTCGGCCGAGTTCGGCCTATCGCGCGCCTACCAGCAGTCCGACGACATCGACCACGCCCGCGAGCACCTGAAAAAATTCCAGTACATCACGCAAAACAAACTTGGCGCGCCGGTGAGCCTGGCCTACGCCGAGCAGGGCCAATACTCGCGCGCAGTCGAGGCGCCCTCGGCGGTGTTGAAGGCGCCGGCGCAGATCAAGGTGCGCTTTGTGGATGTGACGAAGGAAGCAGGGATTGTCTCGAAGCCGTCGCTCAAGCAAGCAGACTCCTATGACGATCTTGGCAGCGGCGCGTGCTTCTTCGACTATGACAACGACGGCAAGATAGATCTTCTTCTTATGAATGACGGCGCAAACGGTGGCACGTCGCTCTACCACAACGTTGGCGGAAAATTCGAAGACGCTACCAAAGACTTTTTCGCTTGGGCAGTCCCGGTCGCCAATGCTGGGCCGCCTCGCGGCACGAGCTGCGCAGTGGGCGACTATGACAATGACGGTTTCGCGGACGTGGCGTATACGTTTGGGTCGGGGACTTGGCTGCTCCACAATGAAAAGGACGGAACGTTTGATCTCAGATTTCCACTGTATATGGGACTCAAGAATGGAGCAACGGTTCAGGGAACATCACAAAAGAAGGATCGGGAAAATGTGCCCCCGGGAGGCATCGTGGCAGGCGTGCCTGCTGTCATCTACACCGTGATGTCGCTCGGCGTGACCTTCATCGATTACGACCACGATGGAGACCTGGACCTGTACGTTACCCAGCCCAGCCGCATCAAAAAGAAGCCCGAATCAAATGACGAAAAGTGTCCGCCTTGTCGTTCATTGTGGCCGAATCCGGACCTGACGTTATCTTCCAATGTGCTATGGCGGAATAACAGCGACGGAAGTTTCACGAATGTTACTGACGCAACGGGGCTCGACGGCTCATTTCGGAATATTGCTGCTGTGGGCACGGATTTCAATAACGACCGAGCCGTCGATCTCTTGATTACGGGTGGAGAAACGCCGAAGCTCTTCGAGAACCCGCGTGAAGGCAAATTCCGAGACCGGGGCGATCTGACCTCGTCAATGCCGAGCTTCACCAACGGTGTGGCGGTTCTTGATTTTGACCACGATGAGTGGATGGACTACGCCTTTACGCAGATGGGGCCCCCAGGGATTACGCTCTGGCGTAACAATCATGGAAAGTCTTTTGAGCAAGTAAACTTGCCCGAAACCGGATGGGTTCGCGCATTCGGCGTAGCTGCCTTCGACTACGACAACGACGGCTGGGTCGACCTGGTCGCAGTCGGCGAAACCAAAGAGGGCAAGGGCGAGGTGCGGCTGTTCCGCAATCTTGGGGCTGATGGTTTCAAAGACGTCACTGCCGATGTTGGGCTTGACAAGATTCAACTCAAAGAGCCGCGCGCCATCATCACTGGCGACTACGACGGCGACGGCGCGACCGACCTGCTGATCACGCAGAATCACGGTCCCGCCGTGCTGCTGCGCAATGAAGGCGGCAACCAGAATCACTGGCTGCGGCTTTCGCTTAAGGGACTGGCCGACAACAAGAGCGCGATCGGCACCAAGGTGGAAGTGTTTGCGGGCGGGAACCGGCAGAAATTTGAGATCGCGGGATCGAACGGATACCTGGGGCAGAACTCGACCGACATCGTCGTGGGTCTTGGTGATGCGAAAGAGGCTGACATCGTGCGCATGCTGTGGCCGACCGGCGTGTTGCAGGATGAAATTAACGTCGCCGGCGACCGCCAGCAAAACATCACTGAGATTGATCGTCGAGGCAGCTCGTGTCCCACGCTGTTTGTCTGGAATGGCGAGCGCTACGAACTTGTGGCTGACATGCTGGGTGCGGGCGTGGTCGGCCACTGGATTGGTCCCGGCCAGCGCGACGTTCCGCGGCCGGTCGAGTACATCAAGATCGATCGCAACGCGATTCGCAAAAAAGACGGCAAGCTCAGCTTCCGCTTCATGGAGCCGCTCGAGGAAGCTGTCTATCTCGATCAGGTGCGCGTGTTGGCGGTGGATCATCCCGCCGATCTTGATGTGTATCCTAACGAATATTTCGCGTCGAACCCGCCGTATCCGGAGTTCAAGGTGGTTGTGAGCAAAAAAGGAGATGCGCGTCCGCCGGCGGGCGCGTGGGACGAGCACGGCCACAATGTGTTGCCCGATCTGCTGGCACATCGCTACTTCGGCGATTTTGCCTTGACGCAGTTTCAAGGCTTTGCCAAGGCGCACAGCCTCACGCTCGATCTGGGCGAGCCTTACGGCGGCGGCCCGCTCTGGCTGTTATTGCACGGCGAAGTCGAATATTTTTCGGCGAACAGCATGTATGCCGCTTCGCAAGCCGGGGTGCAGGCGATCTCGCCGTATGTGGAAGCGTTGGTGGGAAATGCGAAAGGCGCGGACGGCAAGTGGGTGCGCGTCATCGACGATATGGGTTTCCCAGCCGGCGGCCCGCGGACTATGACTGCTGATCTAACCGCCAAGCTGCCACCGGGGGCGCAGAAGATTCGCATCACGACCAATCTGCAGATTTACTGGGATAGCGTTCTGGTAACCCGAACGGAGCAAGTAGCGCCGCCGTCCGGGCGGCTTTCCGGCGCCGAGGGCGGGACGCCCCCGGGACAGCCGGCAGAGCCTGCCCTGAGCCTGTCGAAGGGATGCCGGCGCTACAACGTATGCCTCACGGACGTTCCTCTTGTCCGCGCTGATCTTGGCTTTCACGGATTTCCGCTGAAGATTGAAGGCACGCCTCCGGGAAGCGTGCAATACATTTACGAAAAGACTAGCGCGACCGGGCCCTACACGCGTCCCGTGGGAACCTACACTCGATACGGTGATGTGTTGCCGCTGCTGACTGCGCTGGACGATGAACAGGTCGTATTCGGTTCGGGCGACGAAGTACGTCTCGATTTTGATCCGTCGCAATTGCCCGCGCTGCCCCAGGGCTGGGTGCGCGATTATTTCTTCGCGGCCTTCGGTTATGAAAAAGACATGGACTTCTACGCAGCCGAAGGGAACTTCGTGGCGCCGCTGCCGTTTCTCGAGATGGGTGACTATCCCTATGCCCCGGGCGAGTCGTTTCCGCTCGACGACGCGCATGTGAACTATCTTCTCGAATACAACACGCGGCACATGTCAGGAAACGAGCAGCGCGGATATTGGTTCGACTACGGGAAGTGAAGCGACTCCGCTAAGTACGGAATCGTTTTAACATTGACATTCTCACCCTCCTCATAATCCAATAGGCGGACCCATGGAACCTGCTATCTCTGTTGCACCGTCCGCCCCACGTCTGCGCCGCACGCTTACTCTTTGGGATTTAATTCTTTATGGCGTGATCGTCATTCAGCCGGTCGCGCCCATGTCAGTGTTCGGCGTGCTCAGTAATCGCGGGCGTGGACATGTTGTGACCACGATTCTGATCGCCATGGTCGCGATGCTGTTTACCGCGATCAGTTATGGACGGATGGCGCGGGCTTATCCTAGTGCGGGTTCGGCGTTTACCTACGTGGGGCAGGAGATTAATCCTGCGCTTGGCTATGTGACCGGATGGAGCATGGTGATGGATTATCTGCTCAATCCCATGATCTGCATTATCTGGATCAGCCAGCAGGCGCACGTGTTTGCACCTGGTGTGTCGTATGCGGTTTGGGCGGTTATTTTCGCGCTGATGTTTACTGCCTTGAATGTACAAGGGGTAAAAACTTCGGCTCGAGTGAATACCGCGCTGGCTGCGGGAATGGGAGTGGTGATTGCGATTTTCTTTGTGGCGGCGGCGCGTTATATTTTTGGCCATCCTCACGACGGTGCGGCGTTCTTTACTCGGCCTTTTTACGATCCCGCGAGCTGGAATACGAAGGCGGTGCTGGGCGGCACTTCTGTCGCGGTGCTCACCTACATCGGTTTTGATGGCATCTCGACGCTCTCGGAAGAGGCCGAGAATCCGCGGCGAAACATCCTGCTGGCAACGGTGCTGGTTTGTGTGGTGATCGGAATTCTCTCGGCCTTTCAGGTGTATGCGGCCCAGCTGATTTGGCCGGCCTCGGAACCGTATCCCAACATGGACACAGCTTTTACTTTCGTGGCGGGACGCGCATGGGCGCCGCTGTTTGCCATTGTCGGATTCACGCTGGTGGTGGCGAACTTTGGCTCGGGCATGGGAGCGCAGTTGGGTGCGGCGCGGCTGCTCTATGGCATGGGACGCAGTAACGCTTTACCGAAGTCGTTCTTTGGGGCGGTCGATGCCAAGCGGCACGTGCCACGCAACAACGTTTTGTTTGTAGGCGCGCTTGCGCTGGCTGGAGCCTTTCTGCTTCCCGCGCTGGCCGGAGCAACCACCGGCTACGATCTTGGAGCGAACCTGCTTAATTTCGGCGCGCTGATCGCCTTTATGGGTGTGAACGCTGCGGCATTCGTCCGCTACTACTTGCATGAACCGGAAAAGAAATTGGGCAATCTGCTCCCGCCGGTTCTGGGTTTCGTTATCTGTTTTTTTCTCTGGATCAGCTTGAGTTCTAAAGCTCTGGTTTTTGGGGCGATCTGGATGGCGGTGGGAATCGCCGTGGGCGCGTGGAAGACTAAGGGCTTCCGAGGGAATCTGGTCGATTTCGAATTGCCGCCGGACGAATAAGACGCGTTGGAGTGCGAACAGTGCTGGGTTCGATCGACATTGTGGCGTTTGTTCCGACCAAGGACACCGCGAAAGCGAGGACTTTTTACGAAGGCGTGCTGGGGCTGCGCTTTGTGAAAGATGATGGATTCGCGCTGGTGATGGATGCGAATGGAATCAAGGTGCGGGTTGCGAAGGCGCAGTTCACGCCGGCTCCGTTTACGATTCTGGGATGGCAGGTTCCTGAGATTGAGAAGATGGTCGAGGGACTGCAGGCGAAGGGGGTTCAGTTCGAGAGATTTGGTTTCTTCGAGCAGGATGCGCTCGGAATCTGGACCGCGCCGACCGGAGACAAGGTGGCGTGGTTTAAGGATCCCGACGGGAATATTTTGTCGGTCTTACAACATGTTTGAGGAGATTGGGCCCTGGGCATGAGATAGGGCCGCCTCACTTTGCTCAGCGGGACAGCCGAGGCGGCCGTCCCAACATGAGCGTCTTCCGTCCACTTTATTCCACGTTCCAGCCGGTTACTTTTACTGTTGCTTTTTCTGCGCCCAGCTCACTGG
>JBAUYE010000421.1:0-6972 GCA_049584615.1 Candidatus Sulfotelmatobacter sp. | reverse complement strand
CGTCCTCGAACGCGCGCGTCTTCGAATCACCCAGCCCCTCTAAAGGGATGAGGCGGCTCGTGGGTTTCGTTGCGATGCTGCTTGGGATCGCGGTGACGGGCGTGCTACTGCCCGGCCCGGCCCGCGCGGGCGCACCGGACTCCGGCCAGCCCGACGCGTCGACCGTCGCGCGGGCGCGCGCGGCTTTCCTCAAGAACATGTCCTCGCACCGGCCGCTCGTGCGCAGCGTCACGGCACCGCTGGCCGTCCCCGGCGCAGGCGCCACGTCACTGCCGTCGGTGAACTGGTCGGGCTTCGCCGATGTCGAGAGCGGCTCGAACACAGTCTCATCGGTCAGCGGCCAGTGGGTGATCCCGTACGTGCAGTGTCCCGGCGGTCCCTACCGATACCAGGACGCCTTTATTGCGCAGTGGGTCGGCATCGACGGCGCCACAGACGGTACGGTGGAGCAACTTGGCAGTGCTACGCAGTGCTTCGAGGGGGTCACGTACTACTACGTTTGGTATGAGATGTTCCCGAACGGCACCGTTGAGGAGGGCACGGTGGCCTGCATCAATAACAACGTTGACTGCCCGCAGCCCGGCGACTACGTCAGCGCTTCGGTGACCGTCAAGCCGGCTGGCGCTACGAACGATTACAAGCTGTCGCTCACCGACTTCACCCGTCCGCAGGAGAGCTTCTCGGTGACAGCGTCCTGCGCCGCATCCACCTGCCTCGATTCGAGCGCCGAGTGGATCGTGGAGCGTCCAGCTTTCGAGTTGCCTTTCGGCTTCCAGATACTGCCGCTCGTGGACTTCTTTCAGACCGGCTTTTCCAACGGTGATGTGACGTCCGGCGGGAAGAGCAAGAGCATCGAACAGTTCCAGGACGGGGCCGTGTACGACGTGCAGATGAGCGACGACAGCGGCTCCTACTGGCTCGACTGCGTCGGGCAGAAGGGATTCGGCTCCCAGTTGCTGCTGACGAGTGACGCCAACGCTTGCCCGATAGTGTCGCCGTACAAGGGGAGCTTCAGCACCACCTGGGACTCCAGCTTCTGAGCCTTGGGCGACGCCGACGACGGACGGCTCATTGCTTCAGGTTCGCACTCCGCATCGAACCGGGCAGCGCGCCGCTTGGATTTTGCTTCAAGTAACGAAAAAAACGGGGCCGTCCCCACTGCTTCCAATACGGAGAATCCCAGCAATCGACTCCGGGACCGGAACTCAGCAGGCTGAAAAACGAATGCTGGGCGGGATTGACCACAATCCCGGCATGTCCGCGCCAGACGGCCAAATCGCCGGGTTGCGGTTTGGTCATCCGGCGGAATTTATCAGTACCTGAGTAAAGGTCTGACGACGGGGCGTAGTCATAGGTGAATCCCACGCGCTCATAGACGGCGTGGACGAGGTGAGAGCAATCAGCCTCGTGATGGCGGGAATGCAGTGCGGTGCGAACAATCGCCAATCCCTCATGCCGGGTCAGCGGCCGCGGTGCAGTCGTCTTGTGTTGATTCTCTTGTGCCCGCACGGCCGGGACGACCGGTAGGCAGAGCAGAAAGAATAAGAGCGCGACTTTGGCACGGAACTGCATCGTTCGTTTATAGCGGGTTTTCGTGGGATGGCACAGATCACAGGAGTGCTGTTGAGTCACGAAGAATGTCTTGACCGTAGCTGCACCTTGGGGTCGAGAGTTTTTCCTGCGGCGCGGGTTAATGCGGACATCCCGTTCTTCCTCGTTTTTGAACGACGGGGAATAGCACATGAGGATTAGTGGCGTCGGCCTGTCCTCTTATCGAAAGAGGCCAGCCTAGAGGCCGTGAAACATCAGTTCTTCCAGAGCCATCCGCCGTACCTGCCAAAAATCGCGCTCCTCGCCGTTTACTTTCAGCCTGCACTCGCCGTTGTCGCTAAAGCTGTCGTCACTTCGAACATAGGATTGCTTTTATCGTCCTGCACTGAGATTGCGTGGTCGGCCAGCCTGAATACCACGGATTGCTCCAGTTGCTGAGCCTTCAGGAGAACCGCAAATTCGCCGGTATCCTCCTTCACGGAAAACTCGTAAGGAGAATTGCTGGGGCGCAGGTCGTTGCGCGTTTTGACGTCCGCTTCAATCTGCACTCTGAGGGAGGCGAAAACTTTCGGCAGGGAGCAGGAGGAACGTTCGGTTACCCAGTCGAACTTCGCCGCGCCATTCCCGGCGTTGCCGTTGTTATCCTTGCCATTCGCCATTGTGCCGTTGTTGTCGTTCACGTTGCTCTTGCACGGTGCTGGACCATGGATCGGCGTAGATAAAATATTGGCTCCATTCAGAGAAACAGTAAAAATCTGAACTTCGCTGCCTCATACCTCCGCCGATCCTCTGACACTGTTCGTCTTCGATAGTCCAAACCTCCAACCTAGTTAGAAGGAGCATACTTGCTCCGGTTCTGAGATGCCATATTTCAGGGATTGGTGCAGCTGCTAAAAGGCACAGTGGGGGAACCATCCGACAGTGGCCAGTCCAGCCCATCAGTTCTTCGGACCATGCGCCCTGATCCCTCTGCATTGCCCTGTTAAAGAATGCAACCAGGCCACACTCAGTCGCGTCAAAAAGAAAGCCCAATGGCGGCCGTCTGCCAGTCTCAGGGCCACAGGCCTCGGGCCGCGTTGAAAAATGCTCCCAGGAGAGGAAGATTATGGTAAAGCTAACCAAGTCAACTCGTGATCAGATATCCACCAGCAAGTTTGCTTTCCCCAAGCAACGCAAGGAGCCTTTGGAGAATGCCTCCCACGTACGAAACGCGGCTGCGCGCTTCGATCAGGTGGAGGGCGTTACCGAGGCAGAACGGCGCGAGGCATGGAAACGGATCGAAGCCGCCGCAAAGCGCTACGGAGTGGACTTGAAAAAGTCCGCGTAACGCGAACCCAGTGCGTTGCATGGGCTGGGCGTGGACTGTTCGACGACGAACGCTCGAAAGCGTTCCTATGCCTCCATCCCGGCACGAGATTCTGGCATCAGAGTTTCATGCCAAACTCAGCGCGATTCGAAATTTTCTCGCCTTCTCACTTCGGGCTAGGCACGCCCCCGGAACCCATGCCACCCCCGATCAAAGAACCGCCGAGCCCTCCCGAGAGCCCGGATGCTCCGGTGCGTGAACCCGATCCCGACGATCCCGAACAGATTTGAATTCATGGTCGGGGTTACCGCACGCTACATTTGCTGTTTTTATCTCTAATATTGGCGCCCCGGCGCTTCCATAGCCTCGAGACACGCGTGGGGGTTGCCTGCCGATATGCTGCGCTCGCGGTGCCCTTCTGGAAAACTCCCATGTCCGGGTACACTGATCTCCGGACGGGGGGCGAGGGCTGGTTGTGGTAAAGCCTCCTGCCGCTTAAGGCGGGGGCTGAGCCATGACGCTTGAGCACGAAGAACTTCTCCGGGAATTTCAGGAGTTCGCCCGGACCGCTCCCACGGCGAAGTCGGTGATGGAGCATATTGCCCAGCGTCTGCACGAGAAGATGACGCGCTACAACTGGGTAGGCTTTTATCTGGTCGATCCGGCGGATGACGGCGTTCTGCTGGTGGGGCCTTTTGTCGGCAGCTTTACGCCCAACGCCCGCATTCCCCTCAGTTCGGGACTTTGCGGCGCCGCGGCCAGCAGTGGGCAGACCGTGGTGGTGCACGATGTGTCGAAGGATCCGCGCTATCTTTCGGGCTCGCCGCTGGTGAACAGCGAAATCGTTGTGCCCATCTTCCTGAAACACAAGCTGGCCGCCGAACTCGACATCGAAAGCTATTTTGCCAGCACCTTCAACAAGTCGGAACAGGAGTTCGTCGAAGCTTGCGCGACCCTCGTGGCAAAGCATTTAGGCAAGGGGTGATCGGCTGGGATCCGCGGCCGCGCGCTCGTTGACTCGCCGACACCGCATCCGTAAGATGAAGCGACTCAAAAGTCAGGCGTCGCGGTCGAGTGTGTTCGCGAGTGTCGCGGAATGATCAACCAAACCGTCTCCCACTATCGCATCACTGAGAAACTCGGCGGGGGCGGGATGGGCGTGGTCTACAAGGCGGAAGACACCCGCCTGCACCGTTTTGTGGCGCTGAAGTTTCTGCCCGATGAAGTAGCTAACGATCCCCAGGCTCTCGAGCGCTTCCGCCGCGAAGCGCAGGCGGCTTCCGCTCTCAATCATCCCAACATTTGCACCATCTACGACATCGGCGAAGATCAGGGACGTCACTACATTGTGATGGAGTACCTGGAAGGCAGCACGCTGAAGTACCGCATCGAAGGCAAGCCAATTTCGGTGGAGCAGTTGGTCGACTGGGGAGCGCAGATTGCTGACGCGCTGGATGTGGCGCACACGGCGGGCATTGTTCATCGCGACCTGAAACCAGCGAACCTGTTCATCACGAAACGCGGGCAGGCGAAGGTGCTCGATTTCGGACTGGCGAAAGTGGCCGGGCGTCCACTGCCGCAAGTGGAGCCCGGCGGGGTGACGCTGGCAACGGCAGCCGTCGATCCGGCGAACCTTACCAGCCCGGGCAGCACCGTTGGCACCGTCGCTTACATGTCACCGGAACAGGCGCGCGGTGAAGAGCTCGATGTACGTACCGACCTGTTTTCCTTCGGCACAGTTCTCTATGAGATGGCTACGGGACGGCAGCCGTTTACCGGCAACACATCTGCGGTGATCTTCGATGCCATCCTGAATCGCGCGCCCACAGCGCCCGTGCGGGTGAATCCAAATCTGCCAGCCGAACTGGAACGCATTATCAACAAGGCTCTGGAGAAAGAAGCCGACCTTCGTTACCAGGTTGCGTCCGAGATGCGGGCCGATCTGAAGCGCCTGAAGCGGGAGATCGACTCAGGCAAGAGTTCAGCAGCAAGTTCGGCAGCGAGTATGGCGGCGACGGCGGAGCCGGTAGCAGTGTCCGGTTCCAATCCGTCATCCGGTTCGGCAAAGGTGCAAGCGGCGGCGCCGGCATCTTCCCAGATCTCAGCCGCGGCGGTCGCAACACCGCGGGGACGCAAGGAATGGCTGTGGGTTGTGGCAGCGGTCGTGATCGTAGCAGCAGTCGCTGGCGGATTTCTTTTCAGCCATCGAAGCCGGGCCCTTACGGCAAAGGATTCCATCCTGCTCTCCGATTTTGTGAACACCACCGGCGATCCCGTGTTCGATGGAACGCTGCGGCAGGCGCTGGCAGTGCAACTGGAGCAGTCGCCGTATCTGAATATTTTTCCCCAGGAGCGCGTGCGCGACACGCTGCGCTACATGGGCCACTCTCCCGACGAACGAGTCACTCCGGATCTGGCGCGGCAAGTCTGCCAGCGCGAAGGCGTGAAGGCAGTTTTGAATGGAACCATCTCCGCGGTTGGAACCCAGTACGTGGTTGGAGTGGACGCAGTGAATTGCCTCACGGGTGACAACCTGGCCCGCGAGCAGGTCTCTGTCGACAAGAAAGAACAGGTTCTGGGCGCTGTGGGCAAGGTGGCTTCAAGTTTGCGGAGCAAGCTCGGCGAATCGCTGGCTTCACTGCAAAAGTTCGATGCGCCGGTGGAAGAGGCGACCACCTCGTCGCTCGAGGCTCTCAAGTACTTCAGCCTGGGGGAAGCAGAAAGGGATAAAGGGAGCGAGTACACCGCAATTCCTTTTTATAAGCACGCCCTCGAACTGGATCCGAATTTCGCCGTGGCCTACGCGCGTGTGGGCCAGGGTTACGGCAACATCGGCGAGAGCGCGCTGGCCATCGAAAATACGAAGCAGGCATTTGAGCGGCGCGACCGCTGCAGCGAGCTGGAAAAGCTCTACATCGAAACCCACTATTACAGCATTGTGACCGGGGAAACCGACAAGGAACTGGAGGCACTAGAACTGTGGCGGCGAACCTACCCCCGCGACAGCATCCCGGCCACCAACCTCACAGTGGGCTATGAGGCCATCGGAAAGTGGGAGCAGGCCCTGCCAGAAGCGCAGGCAACCATGCAACTCGCCCCCGATTCGTCGTTCAGCTACAACGCGCTGGCCGTGGCCTATCTCGGCCTCAATCGTCTTGCCGAAAGCAAGGCGATCCGCAAGGAAGAGACTGACAAGAAAATCGACAGCGCATTCGATCATGCGGATCTGTATATGTTCGCATTTCTTGATGGAGACACGGCCGGAATGCAGCGTGAGGTGGAGTGGGCCAAAGGAAACCAGGGGGAGTACGTAATTGCGGAAACCGTTGCCGATGCTGCTGCATCGTCAGGCAAAATGGCAGCGGCGCGGGCTGGTTATCAGCGGGCAGTCGATCTCGCACGCCAGGCGAAGCTTGAGGAGATTGCGGCGATGATCCTGGCTCGGGATGCCACCTTCGAGGCGGAGATGGGAGATTCCAAGGCTGCCCGCGATGACGCGACAACGGCACTTTCTTTTTCGCGTGGCCGCGGCGCTCTTGTGTCCGCCGGACGGGCGCTGGCGCTTGCAGGCGAAGCGCGAGAGGCGGAAGCTATTGCCCAGGAACTTGTCCGGCAAAACCCAACCGATACTTTGATCAACGCCATTGCAGTACCCTCGATTCGCGCCGCCATTGCCATGAACCAGGGAAATCCCGGGAAAGCAATTGAACTCCTGCAGACTGCCGCCCCTTACGAGTTTGGAACGACGCCGGTCGTGAGGCCCAACTACTTGCGTGGGCTGGCCTATCTTAAGCTGCACCAGGGAAAGGAAGCTGCGAACGAGTTCCAGAAGATTCTTGATCATCCTGGCATTTGTATTCTCTCTCTTCCCACCTGCAGGCTGGCCCGCCTGCAACTCGGCCGCGCCCGGGCAGAAGCGGGCGACGCAGGCAGCGCGCGTACTGCCTACCAGGACTTTTTTGCTCTCTGGAAAGACGCCGATCCCGACGTTCCCATCCTGAAAGAAGCCAAGGCCGAGTACGCGAAGCTGCAGTAATTTCGGCATCGAACGCGCCGAAAAATTTGCCCAACCCCTCACGCTGTCATCCTGAGGAAGCGGAGTGTCGCGCGAAGCG
>JBAUYE010000420.1:0-9005 GCA_049584615.1 Candidatus Sulfotelmatobacter sp. | reverse complement strand
CTCTCATCTGCCGCACCTCCACCGAGGATGACAACGCCAACTATTTCAGCCAGTGGGCGATCCTCGACGTTTACAAAAACGGCAAGCAGATCGATACCATGAGCCCGGTCCGCCGTTTCTACCATGCCAGCCAGCAAACCTCGACCATGCCCGACATTCGCTCCACGCTGAACGAGGATCTCTACCTGGTATTCGAAGGAGTGAACCAGGATAACGGTCATCCCATCCTGCGCGCGCACCTGAATGCATTGGTAATGTGGATCTGGCTGGGCGTCTGGATCATGCTCGGCGGAACGGTTCTGGCCCTGGTTCCGAACGCGCCGGCGCCAGTCCGCATCCCAGCACCCGCGCGCATTGGAGGGCGAGCGCAACCCGCTCCCGTGGCCACAGGAGACTGATTTTCGAATGTGCGGACAGCCGCCCTCGGCTGTCCGCCGGGCGCAGCCCGGATGTTTTGATGGCACCATCAGTAAAGATGTCAAAACGAACTCCAAAAACGAAGCTGGGCAGGCGAAGCTGCAAAACGGCCCAGACCCTCCTGCTCTGCTTCGCCGTCTTCACTCTACTCGGCGCCGGAGATCCCGCCACGCGCTTCACCGAAATCGGACACCGCATGATGTGCGTCTGCGGCTGCAAAGAGATTCTTCTCGAGTGCAACCACGTCGGCTGCCCTGACTCCGACGGCATGCGCAACGAACTCATGGCTGCCGTCTCCCGCGGAGACAGCGACAGCCTGGTCGAGCAAAGCTTCGTGCAGAAATATGGCCCGACCGTTTTGGCCGCTCCCACCATGAAAGGTTTCGACCGTGTCGCTTATATCATCCCTCCGGTCATTTTGATTCTCGGCTTCGGCCTGATCGTGCTGGTGATTCTCAACTGGAAGAATCGTCCCGCCCCCGCTATCGCCGACGGCCTGTACCCCGCCCGCGGTGCCGAACTCGAACAGTTCCGCGACCAGGCTCGCAAGGAGACTGATCTATGACCGAGAACGATCTATGATGGAGACCGATCTATGACCTTGTTCCTCTGTGGCCTGCTCTTCGCCGCATCTCTCTTTTATGTTTTCTATCTTCCGGGAAGAGTCTTCCTCGGTCCGGAGAAGACCCGCGCCGGCTATCTGCGCGAACGGAAAGACGCGGTCTATGAAAACCTGCGCGATCTCAACTTCGAGTACAAAGCCGGCAAAATACCGGACACCGACTTCGCCTCGCTGAAATCTTCCCTTCAGGACGAAGCCGCCACCCTGCTGGCCGAGATCGCCCGCCTGGAAAAGAATCCCGCACCTCAAAAAGGATCCCGATCTTGAACGATTCCCCTGTCATTGTGAGCGAATCTGTCATCCTCAGCAGATCTGTCATCCTGAGCGAAGTAAGTGCTCCGCGAAGCGAAGCACTTACGCAGTCGAAGGATCCCTTGTCCCTCAACGGCCGCATGAGTCCTCGCAAGGTGTTCTCTCCTTACTCTGCTTTGGCGTTCGTTCGAGCATGCGCAGCCGCCATCCTCCTCCTAACCACGCTCGTCTCGGCCCAAACCCTAACCGGCACGGTCAAGAACTCCACCACCAACAAGCCCGCCGCCGGAGACGAGGTCGTCCTGCTCAAACTCGGCCAGGGCATGGAAGAAGCCGGCCGCACCAAGACCGACGCCCAGGGCCACTTCAGCTTCAAGCTCGACGACGCCCAGGCCCCACATCTGGTCCGCGCCATTCATCAGGACGTCACCTACCACCGCATGGCCCCTCCCGGCACCACCTCGGTCGACCTCGAAGTCTTTGATGTCGGCAAGAAGATTGACGGCATCCAGGTAGTCGCCGACATCCTGCGCGTCCAGACGGTGCAGGGTCAGATCGAGGTAGTCCGCGAATTCGGCGTGCAGAATACTTCCAATCCACCGCGCACCCAGATGAATGAGCGCAACCTCGAGTTCTACATTCCCGAGGGAGCCCGCATCATCGAAGATTCCGGCTCGGCCACCACCGAAAACGGCAACCCGCTGAAAACCGCTCCGGTGCCCGAAGGCGAGAAAAACCGTTACTCCTTCATCTTTCCATTGCGCCCCGGCCTCACGCGCTTCGAGGTGGCGTACCAGCTTGCCTACACCGGCAGCGCAAATCTCGATCCCAAGTCGGTGTATCCCTTGGAACACTTCGTGGTCATGCTGCCGAAGACGATGCAGTTCACGGCCGCCGCCGAGTCCACCGGTTACAAGTCGGGGACCTACCCGGCCGAACCCAATGCCATCATGGAGGTCGCCTCCAACACCAGGCTCGGAGAGAACCTCGCCTTCAAAATTTCCGGCGAGGGCGCACTCGAAGAACCCCAGGAAGGCGGCGCTCAAGGGCAGGGACAAGGACAAAGCTCGGAAGGCGCACAGACCAGCCCCGGCGCCCAAGCCACCGACCGCCCCGGCGGTGGACTCGGCCCACCCATCGACGCTCCCGACCCTCTGCAGAAATACCGCTGGTGGATACTTGTTGGCATCGCCTTCGCCTTGATCTCAGGCGGAGTTTACGTAGCCGTGCGCCAACAGTCTGCAGCCCGCGCCCTAGCCCGCCAAACGCCGGGTTCCTCCGCGTCAGCAACCACTCTGGAAGACGACTACGCTCCAGCTGAAACGAACACCCGGGCGCGCCCCACCTCCATGCTGCTCGAAGGATTAAAAGAGGAACTCTTCCAACTGGAAGTCGAACGCCGCCAAGGCCAAATCTCGCAAGCAGAATACGAGAAAGCCAAGTCCGCCCTCGATCAAACCCTCGAGCGTGCCCTGAAACGCGAAGCACAAAAAGCGTAAACCTTCCCCGAGGCTTGATCTCTCTGTCATCCTGAGCCCGGCGTGCTCCTCTGAGGCCGAGAGCCACCACGCGAAGGACCTATGTATTCGGGAGCTGCACAGGCGCTAGTTTCAGGCTCACGAAATGCTGTCTAATACCCTATGGCCTACACCTGGTTCATACTTCTGCTGGGAATCGCGGTAACAGCCTTCCTTTTGCTCTTGAGTTACGGCACGTCCCTGGGCAAAGCCATCCGCGAACGCATCCCCGACCGGCCGCATCGGCGTCTATTCGTAGCTTCCGTCAGCTTCTTCCTGACGTTCGCCGGAGTCCGCGCCGTAGTCTTCGCCGTGCTGCACCACATTCCGCCGTTTCATTTCATCGAGCACGATGGCCGCCACATTCATCACCTGGTCTTCGGCATCATTATTCTGCTGGGCGTGGGCTACGGATGGCTCGCCGACATCGGCACCGGCGAGGATGATTCGTCGCTGCTGTTGAGTCGCCTGATGTCTATCCTTTACGGCGTAGGCGCAGCGCTAACGCTAGACGAATTCGCCCTCTGGCTGAACCTGAAAGACGTCTACTGGTCGCCCGAAGGCCGCTCCAGCATCGACGCCGTAATTCTCTTCGGAGCCCTGCTGGCAGTTGGCACGTGGGGCTTCCCGCTCGTCAAACGCCGCTCCAGGAAAAAACTCGTGTAGAGCGGGCGCCCCGGCCCACAGCCTCTGACTTTGATCTTGCCTCCACCAGACTCCAGGTTCGGTCCCATCACTACGGAGAACACTAAGGTAGAGAAAGCCAGGAATAGGGTTTCTCTGTGCCTCTGTGTCTCTGTGGTGAGTGTTCTCTGACGGTAGAACCCGCTCGCGCCTTCCCTCGCACGCTGTGACGTCTGACCTTGCCGTCCACAACCGGTTTCGCCCATCATCGCCCGAGGAAAGCGCTGCGGGCGGGTTCAGAACAGCGGCGTTGTAACTATCTTGTTTTCAATATTTTGCCCGCAAACGATTGATTCCAAGAGATCAGTTCGCAATTTCTCTCTAACATCATGATTCCAATAGATCGAGGGGGAGGGGGGTATATCCCCGTCAACACCAAATTCCCAGAACGGCCCGAACTGCATCTCCCTGCAAGTCGTAACATCAAATAGGTGAGATCCGATTATGGGAAACACTTTCAAGACCGCGTTCCTGCTGACCGCGCTCACGCTGCTGCTGATGTTCTTCGGCCGCTACTTCGGCGGAGAGAATGGGATGCTGCTGGCGCTGGCTTTCGCCGCTGTGATGAACTTCGTCGCCTACTTCTTTTCTGACAAGATTGCGCTATCGATGTACCGCGCCCAGCCGGTCACGCGCGAGCAACTGCCGCGCGCCTACGAGATCGTCGAGCGCCTGACCCAGAAAATCGGCATCCCCATGCCGAAGATTTATGTGATCCCGACCGAGTCGCCAAATGCCTTCGCTACGGGACGCAACCCCAGCCACGCCTCGGTAGCCGTGACCCACGGGATTTTGGGTTTACTAACCGACGAAGAGCTCGAAGGCGTCCTGGCCCACGAACTGGGCCACGTAAATAACCGCGACATCCTGATCAGCTCAGTGGCCGCAACCATTGCTGGCGCGATCACGATGCTGGCGAGCATAGGACGTTTCGCCATGATCTTCGGCGGCATGGGCGGAGGCGACCGCGACCGCCGCGGCGGAGGCCTCTCAGCATTGTTCATGTTGATCGTAGCGCCCATCGCCGCCACGCTGATTCAGCTGGCCGTCTCGCGTTCGCGCGAGTATCAGGCCGACGCCACCGGCGCCCACTTCACCGGCAATCCCTACGCCCTGGCCAGCGCCCTGCAAAAGCTCGACGCCTACTCGCGCCGCATGCCCATGCAAGCCACCCCGTCGACCGCGCACCTGTTCATCATCCAGCCGCTGCTCGGCATAAACTTCGGAAATTTATTCTCGACTCATCCCCCGATCGCCAAGCGCATCGAGCGCCTCACGGGACGCCCGGCGGAGTTTACGCAGTAACGCTCTCAGCTGTCAGCCATCAGCTAAACCGTGCCGCAAGATTGGCTGATGCCGCCGTTCTCGATTCGAGGGACGAACTGCGGTCAAGCTGAAAGCTAGAAGCTGGAGTCCAGTGACATCGGTAACTCCGCCGCCGCGACGCCAGATAGTAAAATCCAGACCAATGTCCCCAGAGACCGCAATTGCCGTATCCCACAAGGCTGCCGAACTGGAAAAAGCTCTTCGCCGGGTCATTCGCGGTAAGGACGACGTCGTCCGGCTAGCGCTGGTCAGCATTTTCGCCCGCGGACATCTCTTGATCGAAGGCGTCCCTGGAGTCGGCAAGACCACGCTGGGACAAGCCCTCGCCCGCGCCATCGATTGCACCTTCCAGCGCGTGCAGTTCACCAGCGACATGCTGCCCTCGGACGTGCTCGGCATTTCGGTGTACTCGTCTTTGGAACAAGAATTCGAGTTCAAGCGCGGCCCAGTCTTCACCAACGTGCTGCTGGCCGACGAAATTAACCGAACCACGCCGAAGACGCAGTCCGCCCTGCTCGAGGCCATGAATGAAGGCCAGGTAACAGTCGACGCGCACTCTTACGAACTGCCGCAACCGTTTCTGGTAATCGCCACACAGAATCCGGTGGAGCACCACGGAACATATCCTTTGCCAGAATCACAACTCGACCGATTCCTGATGCGGGTGCGCATGGGCTATCCCGAAGCCGCGGCCGAGCGGGAGATTCTGCGCTCTGAAGCCGGCGCAGGAGTTCTGCAGGACATGCGGCCGGTGCTTACGGGCGCTGACGTGCTCGAGATGCAGGAAGCCGTGAAGCTGATTCGTGTGGATGAATCGCTGGTGACCTACGCTCTCGAAATCGTGCGCCGCACGCGCGAATCGGAATATTTGTCGCTGGGTGTTTCGCCGCGCGGAGCGCAGGCGCTTTACCGTGCGGCCCAAGCCATGGCCTTCCTCGAGGGCCGCACCTTCTGCACTCCCGAAGATTTCAAGCCGCTCGCTGTTCCGGTATTCGCCCATCGCGTAGTGGTCAACGGAGGCTGTGCTTCGACCCTGAAGAAATCCGAGCAGGCCGATCAGGTGCTGCGCGAGATCGTGCAGAATGTGGCTGTGCCGGTGTAAGAGCAGTGGCCAGGTTCAGTGCTCAGTGACCAGGTGCCAACCCATAATCACCGTCGAGATATAATTCTCTTCTCATGTCTTTCCTCCGTTTCCTCATGCTGCTTTCGCTGGTCGTCTGGATCGGCGGGCTTATCTTTTTTGCGTTCGTGCTCGCGCCCACTGCATTCACTGTTCTCCCCACGACTCATCTTGCCGGGAACGTGGTCGGGCGCGCTCTGGGCAAGTTGCACTGGATCGCCATTGTTTCCGGAGTCGTCTACCTGATCAGTTCCCTGTTCTACAGCCGGCTCACCGACGGTACGGCGCATGTCTTCGCCGCACGACACATTCTCCTCTGCCTGATGCTAGCTCTCACTCTGATCTCGCAATTTGGCATCATGCCGCGTATGGATGTTCTTCGTGCGTCGCTGGGAGAAGTGAGTGCGGTGCCCATCGACAACCCTGAGCGCATTCAGTTCGACGCGCTGCATGTCTGGTCTACGCGCGTGGAAGGCGCAGTGCTTCTGCTGGGATTGGTTGTCGTGTATCTGACCGCACGGAGCTTTTAGCCGCTAGCTCCTAGCCAAGACGTCTGCGCATAGCGTTGGGCATTTGCTCGCCCGATCATTTATCCTAAAAGGTTGTTCGACCGTCGCTGAGGCCACTGTGGATATCCACTCTGAACTCGCCTCGGCGTCGTACTAGCTAGAAGCCAGGAGCTAGCAGCTAGAAGCTTTCCTATGAAAACCGGCATCATTGGCCTGCCTCAGGTGGGCAAGACATCTCTGTTTCGGATTCTGACCAAGGCGCACCTTTCGGATCAGGCGCGGGCCAACCCGCGCGAGGCGCACATCGGCGTGGCCAAGGTTCCGGACGACCGGCTTGATCGCCTCGCCGCGCTTTATAACCCGAAGAAACTCACGCATACATCGGTCGAATATGTTGACGTGGGCGCGATCGGCCAGGAGGCGCTGAAAGACAGCGCCTACTCCGCTCATCTGCGCAATGTGGATGCACTTGCCCACGTGGTCCGCGTGTTTGACGATCCTTCGGTGCCTCACACGGGGGAGATCGATCCGCTGCGTGACATCAAGAATGTGGAATTCGATCTGCTGGTCAGCGATCTAGGGCAAATCGAAAAACGGCTGGAACGGTTGGAAAAAGATCTCAAGAAAATGAAGACGCCGGAACTCGAAAAAGAATTCGAGCTGCTGAAGCGCGCCAAGGTGCAGGTCGAATCCGACAAACCGCTGCGCGAGATGGCGATGACTGCTGAAGACAAGAAGCGCATCAAGGGCTTCATGTTCCTGAGCGAGAAACCGATTTTCTATGTGCTCAACATCGGAGAGTCGACCGAACTGGGCAAGGAACTGGAAGAAGCAGTGAGCAAGTACAAGCTTACCGAGATCGCCGCGCGGCCAAACGCCGCGGCCACCGCGATCTGCGGCAAGGTGGAAGCCGAACTCGCCGAGATGAGCGATGCCGATGCCGCGGAGTTTTTGTCTAGCTATGGACTAACGGAAAGCGGCCTGGTGCGGCTGATTCGCACCACGTATAAATTGCTCGGCCTGATTTCATTCTTCACAGCCGGTGAAGATGAATGCCGCGCCTGGCAGGTTCCCGCCAATTCTCGTGCGCAGGATGCAGCGGGCGCGATCCATTCCGATCTGGAAAAACATTTCATCCGCGCCGAGACCATCCGTTGGGACCAGCTTTTAGAAGCAGGCTCCGAAGCTAATGCCAGGGCGAAGGGAACGCTACGGCTTGAGGGAAAAGATTACATCGTGCAGGATGGCGACGTGATGCATATAAGACATTCAGGATAAATTCACCGCAGAGACAGGGAGACACAGAGAAAACCAAATTCCTGATTGTTTCTCTGTGTCTCTGGGCCTCTTTGGTGAGTTCTCTCTGGTATCATCCTCGCCAACCGCACATGAGCCCGATCTTCATCAGCATCCTCCTCGGCCTTACTGCCGCCGCCGCGAACGTTTTTGGCGGGGCGATCATCGTGCAGCGCAGTTGGGAGCGGCGTTATCTGCGCTATTTCGTCGCGCTGGGCGCGGGATTCATGCTGGCTACCGCCCTGGTCGAGATGGTCCCGGAGAGTTTGGAACTGCGGGGAAGAAGCGCGGCATACTTAATCCTGCTCGGCTACCTCATCATTCACTTCTTCGAGCATACCGTCACGCCGCATTTCCATTTTGGCGAGGAGACGCACAAAGACGAGTTCATGCATTCCCACAAGGGATACTCGGTTCTGCTCGGCCTGATCATCCACACGTTTTTTGATGGCATCGCGATCGCGTCCGGATTTCTGGTGTCGAACGCTCTGGGCTGGATTATTTTTTTCGCCGTATTCCTGCACAAGATTCCCGAGGGCTTCACCGTGAGTTCGGTGATGCTGGCCAGCGGACGCAGCCGAGGCACGGCCTGGGGAGCGTCAGTGGTTCTGGGCGGGGCAACGCTGGCCGGGGTGCTGACCATGGCTATTTTTCGCCAGCACGTTGACGCCGGCCTGCCGCTCGCGGCCGGTGTCTCAATCTACATTGCGGCTTCGGATTTGGTTCCTGAGGTGAACAAGGAACCGGGGGCCAAGATGGCTCTGCTGGTATTTGTTGGGGCGGGAGTTGTGTTGCTGCTGAATGCTTTGTTTCAAGGACACTGAATCAGTAGCTAGTACCTGGTACCCAGTACCCAGAAAACCAAGTCTAGGTACTGGGTACCAGGTATTTGTTTCTCGCTAGTCCACCGAATGCTTGGCGGTGTAGCCGTCGCGGGCGACGACTTCAATTTTCTGTTCCTTGCCCTTCTGGTCTTTGACCTTCAGCGGCGCGCCTTCGGGAGTCAGCACTTCGACCTTCAGCTTGCGGTAGGTACCGTCCAGCTTGGTGTTCGTGGGGTGATAGGCGAGCGAGTACTGGTTGCGGATGTCGTTGCCGATATCCTGAAAGTCCTCGCCATACTCTGCCTCAAAGCGCGGAAAGTAGGCGCGGCCCCCGGTGATGGAGGCGAAGGTTCTCATTTCATTATCGGCCTGCAGATAATCCATTTCGCTGGCATGAATGCCCGCGCCGCGGTTCCCGGCGTAACCCATTATCCGGGC
>JBAUYE010000419.1:0-2614 GCA_049584615.1 Candidatus Sulfotelmatobacter sp. | reverse complement strand
GTCTCATCTGCCGTTGCAGCGTTCGCACTCTGCCTCGCCGCGAAAGACTTCGTAAAGCCCGCGGCACAGCCCGCGAAAACTTATCTCGCACACGACGACCACACCGACGAGAAAGTTGCCATCGGCGTTGACCCTTACGACAGCGCCGACAAGGCGAAGATCTTCTCCATAAACTTTCACGAGCATGGATTACTGCCCGTCTTCTTCGTAGTGACCAACGACAGCAACCAGCCCATCTCGGTCGCCAACATGCAGGTCACTCTCACCACGGCCAACCGCGACAAGCTGACGCCGGTTGCGCCCGACGATATCTACCGCCGCCTCACTAATCCTCATGCCAACACCGCCCCGCCGCTGCCACTTCCCATTCCGCACAAGGATGTGAAAGGCACCGTCAGCCGGAAGCAGATGGATGAGATCGAATCCGCGCAGTTCGCCGCCAGAGCAGTCGAGCCTCACACCACGCAGTCGGGATTCCTCTTCTTCGATGTGGAAGACATCGACGCACCGCTCGCGGGCGCGCGCATGTATGTGAGCGGGGTTAATGATGCCAAAGGGAATGAGCTGATGTACTTCGAGATTCCGATGGGGAAGTAGGGAGGCAGTTCTCAGTTTTCGGTTCTCAGTTCTCAGTAAAGGCCATGGGGCCGGCCTGGACCCGCTCTAATGTTCCAGTCGGAACATTGTGCTGAATGTTCCGACTGGAACATTTTAAAATGGCAAAAATCAGGGGCCTAAGTTGTTGATTCTTCGTGCGGGCTTTTTGGCAAACGAATGGAATCAGGGGGTTAGGCTGTGGAAGGAATGTCTACTTTCGAGTACGTCGAATATCTACGAAAGTAGACTTGACGGGCGGCGCGGGAGCCATGACCAGTCGCTTGCAAGATGCAGCAGTCACGCGCAGGGTTCCGCGCCCGACAGTGCTCGATATGTTTGTACGTGGCAGGAGCGCTTTATAATCACCCAATATGTCGACCGCCGCCGACACTTCCGTTGCCACGCGCACGGACTTCGAGCCCGTCATCGGCCTCGAAGTGCATGTTCAGCTTTTGACGGCGTCGAAGATCTTCTGCTCCTGCTCGACGCGCTTCGGAGCTGCGCCTAACACGAATGTCTGCCCGGTTTGCCTGGGGATGCCTGGCGCTTTGCCGGTGTTGAACCGGAAGGCGGTCGAATTCGCTACGCTGGCGGCGATGGCCTTGAATTGCCGCATCAATGAGACTTCGATTTTCGCGCGCAAGAATTATTTCTATCCCGACCTGCCCAAGGGCTACCAGGTTTCTCAATATGACAGGCCACTGGCTGAGCATGGATTTATCGAGATCAGCGGTCAGTCGTTGCGCGGGACGGACGCGGGCGGGGGCGCCCGCGCTACGAAGATTGGGATCACGCGCGTGCATCTTGAAGAAGATGCGGGCAAGAGCCTACACGAAGGCTTTGCCGGCTCCGACGAAAAAACTGCCATCGACCTGAATCGCACTGGCGTGCCGCTGATCGAGATTGTCAGCGAGCCTGACATTGCCACGCCTGACGAGGCTTATGAATATTTGACGCGGCTGAAAGAGATCATCCTCTACACCGGCGTGAGCGACTGCAACATGGAAGAGGGTTCGCTGCGCTGCGATGCCAACGTCAGCGTGCGGCCGCGGGGGCAGAAGGAGTTGGGCACCAAGGCCGAAATCAAGAATGTGAACTCGTTCCGCTTCATCCGCGAGGCGCTGGTCTACGAGATCGCGCGGCAGGTGGAGGTGATCAAGGCGGGCGGCAAGATCGTGCAGGAGACGCGGCTTTACAACTCGCACGAGGGCAAGACCTACAGCATGCGGTCGAAAGAGCAGGCGCATGACTACCGTTATTTTCCCGAGCCTGACCTGCTGCCGCTTGTTGTCGATGAAAAGTGGAAGACCGAGATCGCGAAGACTTTGCCCGAACTGCCGGAAGCGCGCCGGGCGCGGTTAGTCAAGGAATATGGGATCACCGAATATGACGCGCAGGTGCTGACGGTTTCAAAAGCGCTGGCCGATCAGTTTGAGGCGGCGGCCAAGGCGGCAAGGAATCCCAAGCGCGCGGCGAACCTGGTGCAGGGCGAACTGATGGGGCGTCTGAAAGCCAAAGCGATCGAGATCGAGTCGTCTCCGGTTTCGATGAGGGGCGTGGCGATGTCTGCCGATTTGGTCGAGGGTGGCGCTATCTCAGGCAAGATGCTGAAAGATCTTTACGATCTGTGCTTCGAGCGCGGCAAGGACTTCCCCGAAGTCTACGAAGAAGAGGGACGCCCGCAGCAGTCATCCGACACATCCGCACTGGAGAAGATTGTCGACGAAATTCTTGCCGCGAATCCCAAACAGCTCGAACAATACCGGGCCGGCAAGAAGACCATGATCGGATTCTTTGTCGGGCAGGTGATGAAAGCGTCCAAAGGGCAAGCTAATCCACAGTTGGTGAACGAGTTGTTGGTTAAGAAGTTGGACTGAAATGTGTAGGACCGGGTCTCTGACCCGGTCGCGGCCCGCAGGGCCGAGGCAGTATGCAGCCGAAATATGACTACCGTCGTCGTCTCCCTCATCTTCAAAAAGACGATCATCCTCTCTTCGTAACCTTCGCCACCAAGAAC
>JBAUYE010000418.1:0-2291 GCA_049584615.1 Candidatus Sulfotelmatobacter sp. | reverse complement strand
GCTTTAAGGTGTACTGCTTCGCATCTGGAGCAACAACAATAAACGGCACCGGATTGGTGGTATGCGCGGTGTGCGGTCCACCGGTGACCGGGTCAATCATCATTTCGGCATTACCGTGATCCGCGGTGATCAGCATAGCGCCGCCCGTGGCGCGAACCGCGGTCTCGATGCGGCCCAGGCACGCATCCACGGTTTCGACGGCTTTCACCGTAGGCTCAATTTTGCCCGAGTGACCTACCATGTCGGCGTTGGCGAAGTTGACGATGATCACGTCAAACGTCCCGTCTTCCGTGGCCTTTACCACGGCGTCGGCAATGCCTGCAGCACTCATCTCCGGCTTGAGATCGTAAGTCGCGACCTTCGGCGATTGAACCATCACGCGCTCTTCGCCAGGAAACGGCTGCTCCACGCCGCCATTGAAGAAGTACGTGACGTGAGCATATTTCTCGGTCTCGGCCACGCGCAGGTTGCGCATGTTGAGACCACCCATCACGTTGGCCAGAATATTCGCCATCGATTCCGGCGGAATCACGACCGGCAGGCTGAAGTTCTTGTCATACTGCGTCATACAGACGTAGTGCAGATTTTTCGGAACCCGGTCGCGCGGAATCGTCGCATCGAGATCAGCCGCACCCGGAAGATCGCTGCCGCCTTTCGCGTTGAGCCCGCTGTTGCGCGCCAGTGCGCGGGTGATCTGGCGGACGCGATCGGCGCGAAAATTAAAACAGATGCAGGCGTCGTCGTCTCGAATCGTCGCAAGCGGCTGCCCCTTGTTGTCCGTGCACACAAACGGCACAACAAACTCATCAGTGACGCCGCGGTTGTAGGAATCTTTCATTCCCTGCACAGGGTCGGCGCTCTTGCCGCCTTCGGCATCGCCGAAGACCATCGCGTTGTAGGCCTTGGCGATGCGCTCCCAGCGCCGGTCTCGATCCATCGCGTAATAACGCCCGTTGACCGTGGCGATCTTGCCCGAGTTGTACTCCCTCATTTTCTGCTGCAACTGCTCGAGATAGCCCGCACCGTTGGTGGGCAGCGTGTCGCGACCGTCCATGAAGGCATGCACGAAAACGCGGTCCACATTGTTCTGCTTCGCCATTTTCAGCAGGGCGTAAAGGTGAGCCTGCTGCGAATGTACGCCGCCATCTGAGACCAGGCCGAACAGATGCAATCTGCGCTCCCCGACGCGCGCGTGCTTCATGGCCGCGAGCAGCACGGGATGCGAGAAGAATTCGCCGTTCTGGATCATCAGGTCGATGCGCGTGATGTCCATATGCACGATGCGGCCCGCGCCAATATTGAGATGCCCGACCTCGCTGTTGCCCATCTGCCCCTCGGGCAGCCCGACAAACGGTCCGCTGGTATGAATCAGCGTGTTGGGATAGTCGCGCAGAAGGCGGTCGTAGGTGGGCTTGCGCGCCAGGGCGATGGCGTTGGCTTTGGTCTCGGCGCGATAACCCCAGCCGTCGAGGATGATAAGGACAAGTGGTTTGGGACGAGGCATAAGTCAATACTTACTGCTTCGGGGACTCAGTTTTCTCCTCGGCCCGCTTGAGCAGTGCGTCGACTTCCGCCTCAATGCGCGGATACACCGCGCGCATGGTTTCTGCTGTCACCGCGGGTATCTCATGGAGATACTTCTGCCCGACTGGAGAGGAGAAGAACGACGTGAACGCGTCGATCTCGGTTTTCGTAAAGTGCCGCTGATAGACAGGGATCATGTCGTTCAGCATTTCGTTCAGCGGAAAATTCTTGAGAAGTTCCTCCGACTGACGGTCCATACTCGCAAGCTGCGCTGACGTGATATCAGGACGGCGCTTCTTGATCTCATCCCGGTTCAGAGTCCGCGCCTGCGCGAACACCTGTTGCATCATCTGCGCCATCTGCTCTCGGCTGGCCATGACATCGAAGAGCTTCTGGACGTCTTCCTTGGACGCCGCGTCGGGAGCGATCGAAACAGTTGTCTGCGCGCCGGCGCACAGAGAAAGAACCAGAAAAGACGCAGACAGCAACGATTTGAATCTCATAATCACTCCGCAGCTAAGGATAGATGCTTTCAGCCTTTGTAATTCAGTGCCTTCAGCCCCAGGAATCGCGCCGACGCACCCAACTCTTCCTCAATCCGCAACAACTGGTTGTATTTCGAGATGCGGTCAGTGCGCGAGGCTGATCCGGTTTTGATCTGGCCCACGCCGGTGGCCACGGCCAGGTCGGCGATAAACGTGTCTTCGGTTTCGCCGGAGCGATGCGAAATCACCGACGTGTAGCCGTTCCGGCGCGCTAAACCAATC
>JBAUYE010000417.1:0-2135 GCA_049584615.1 Candidatus Sulfotelmatobacter sp. | reverse complement strand
AAAATGTAGGGAGCTAGCGCGCACGGTTCAGAATGACAATGGCTTGGGGTAGTTTCTCCGGGACCAAAGTCAAAGGCAGCGGGCAGGAGTGCCCGCTCCACACAAGCAAATTATCGGCTTAGTCTAGATGCCGATGTTCGCGCCGCGCAAGGCGTCTTTATAGGCTTCGCGAGCTTTGGTGTATTTGGTGTGGGCATCCTCTTCCTGGAAGTGGGCGGCGTCCCATTTCTCCCAGGCAATCATGGAATGGTCGGGAGTTGCCAGGGCTTCCTCGGCGCGCGAATGGTGTTGACCCATTCGTCGGTCGCCTTTTTGTAGGCAAGACGGAGTTGATCAAGATTGGCTGGGCTCATAGGCTGGGAGACTAATCCTCCCCTTTAGCCCGGTCAATCGGATAGCGCGTATTTAACGAAAAATTAACACAGAGGGCTAGACGCGAAGGCTGGCCTCCATCTACCAGACATTCAGCTCAGTGCCAGTGTTTCAACTCGGGCCAGAGTTCGGCGAGGGTGCCGAATTTTGGGCCATGGCAGATGAAGACGCTGATCTCAGTTTCCAGAGCGTAGGGATTGTCGGCGGACGTGCCTACGTATTCGACGTGATCGAAGAGTTGTTCGAGCCGCTCTCGGCGGTCGCCGAGGACGATCAGGCAGTTGCCGGAATAGCCGCGCGGTCCCCAGAGAAAATAAGTTCGGTCGCCGCTGAGAGCCGCGGGCAGGCCATAGTGGCGTCCGAGGAAGTCGATGGCCCCGGCCTGGCCGTAATCCTGGGCGAAGATGCCGCAGTCTTTTTGTTCTTTTGCGGGGATGCGATTCCAGGCCAGAGCGGTTTCGGCGACGATTTCTTCCCATCCGAATTGATCGGCGTACCACTGCGGCAGAGCCGCGCGGGCGTGGCTGTGCTCCATCACGGGCAGCTTGAAGGGCAGGGTCTTCGTGTAGGCGAGGAAACGGTCCGGAGAAAGTATGGGCACGGTTATGGGAGCAAGATGGGAGCCACTGGCAAGCAGCACAATCACGATCACGCCCTTCAACCATAAGCGGCGCGGGCGGGCATTCTCCGGCTCACCAATTGTTTTTCCATCGATGGCGGATTCGATGACTACCGCGCCGGCAGCCAGCAGCATGGGATATACCGGAGCGAGATAATAACTCTTTCCGTGGAGAATGAAAAAGACTGTGAAGCAAGCCAGGTAGCACCAGCCCAGCATGCGGTAGGGCTTGAGGCGCGCTGAGAAGATGAGCGCAAACAACCCCGTGAGCCAGATGGGCGCGGTGATGGGGTCAATCAAAAGCGTCTGCTGGAGGAAAAATTGAGGCAGCGGGAGCACGACGTCACGGCCCTCAGCCCGGATGTTGCGCATCAACTCGAGGAAAGGCCAGTGATAATGCGCGTTCCACAGCAGATTGGGAAGAAAAATCAGGAAAGCTGCCGCACCACCCAGCCAGATCCAGGGATTCAGGAAGATGCGGCGTTGTGCGGTCAGGAGTAAACCAATAACGATTCCGAAGCCGAAGACGGCGATGGAGTATTTCTCTTGCAGGCCGAGTCCGGCGACGACGCCGAACCAGAGCCAATAGCGGGGACGGTCGCGCTTGATAGCGAGGATGGCGAACCAGACGCAGCCCATCCAGAGATTGGGTTCGAGGCAGTTGGTGCCGAGCAAGCTTCCGTTGGAAAGATATTGCGGCGCAATGACGATGGCGACGGCGCTGAGGAGCAACGCGAAGCGGCGCCCGCCGAACTCGCGGGCGATTAGGGCGGTCTGCACTACGAGAAGAGACGAAGCCAGCGCGGGGATGAAGCGGATGCTGCGGAGGGAGTCTCCCAGTATGGCGCGGTTGATGTGGATGAGAAAGGGAATGAGCGGGGGTTGGTCGACATAGCCCCAAGCCAGGTGATCGCCGCACGATATGTAGTCGAACTCGTCGCGAAAGTAGCCATAGCGGTTGTTGAAATAGATATGGAAGAGCAGCTTGGCGAAGGCGATGAGCCAGATGATCAACATGCCCCCGGCCAGAAATGATCGCTGGTTGCGGCGGGGCGCGGAGAAGGTTGTGGAACCCGTGGACACGACGGAGAAGAATAACGGAAAGAAGCGGGGGCTGTCATGCGGGCGCCGGAGCTTTCCAAAC
>JBAUYE010000416.1:0-5134 GCA_049584615.1 Candidatus Sulfotelmatobacter sp. | reverse complement strand
AAACCATGCCGAGAATACCGAGGTATGGAAGTCGGTGAATCCTTCTTTCTCCTTGAGTCGATCCCACTCTCTTTCCAGTGCCACAATTCTCGCCGCGGGAACAATCCATCCGGATGCAATTGCGACTCTCTGATTAGGATCGGTTCCGCTGTCATCAACGTAGTTGGTAAATAAGGTGGACATCACGAGTTGTACCTGTTTCCATCGGCTGCCCCATAGACTGACAAGCATATGGTGGGTGCGGCCAACGATCACCGGTTGACTTCTGGCGCACACTACGACTACCCTGCTTTCTAGGTAGCCCTAGAGTGAGCCAGAAGCCAACCCGTTCCGCTCCCGCGAAGAATGAGAATGAGTTCGGCAAATTCACGAATCTACTGGACAGGCTGCTGTCTGTCCCGCATGACAAAATCAAAGCAGAACTGGATGCGGAAAAGGCGGCGAAGCGAACGCGCGCTAAACGCGTTTCTTCGCGCCACGCTTCCGGCGAAAAGGGCTAGAACGCCGTTTCACCCTCCTTCCCAGTGAGTTCTGCATAAGTCAATCGCTTCCCAACAATATTGGTCACTGCCAAGCTGAATCGGTCGAAATCGTTCATTGGATTGTCTGTGGTAGCGCGATTGTTGTACCGGAAGACTTGCTCATCGACGTAACGATCCAAATGGAAAGGCTCCACTGCAACGTAGGTACCGCCGATGCCGCGCTTGAGCAAGCTCCAGAAGTTTTCGATTCCATTGGTATGCACGCGGCCCTTGACGTAAGCCTCAGCATGGTTAATCACGTCATGCAGGTAGGCGTATTGACTCTTCGCCAAATCCTGATACTGGACAGCCTCATCGGTGTAGACGGTCGATCCATACTTCACCTGTTTGGCGATGTTCGGAACCAAACTATCGCGCTTGGTATCGGCAACCACTTTGGCGCGGACTTCGCCGCGACCGCGATCCAAGATGCCCATGACAACAGTCTTACCGAAAGCCCCGCCGCGTTTGTTGTAGATGACTTTCTTGTCCTTGTGCATGTTCCGCAATTTTCCGCCGATGAAAGTCTCATCCACTTCGACTTCATTTTCCGGTCCGCCTCCGAGCTTGTGGAAGCTCCCGACCTTGAGAGCAAGACGAATCCGATGCATCATGAACCATGCGGACTTCTGAGTTACGCCGATGGCGCGGTGAATCTCATAAGACGAAACGCCGTTCTTGCAGTTGGCAATCATCCAGACGGCAACCAACCACTTCTCCAGCGAGATCGGCGAGTCCTCGAAAATAGTATTGACCTTGATGGAGAACTGGCGCTTGGGGTGCTTCGACTTGCACTCCCAGAGTCGGCGGGTGGAGAGAAAGCTGACTTCCTTGGAGCCGCAGCGTGGGCAGAACACGCCCTCTCGGAAACGACGGGCCACAAGAAAGCTGAGGCAGTTGTCGGGGTCGGCGAAGTAGACCATTGCTTGCTGGAGGGTTTTCGGTTCGCTTGCGGTTGCCATGAACCGACTTTAGCAAATCTCGTTCACTGAGTCAAGTATATTATTACCGTGCTAACTCGATGATTCCAGAAGAGGGAGGGGGGAGGGGGATACCCCGATTTTTCCGCATAGAGCGGACGATCCCGCCACCCGCGGACCATCGTTTCTAACTTTATTTCTCAGCAGGAATCCACAGCCCACTCTGGCCCGCCGCTCACTTTTTCGGCAACAGCGTTACCCGCGAGGTCACGGCGAGGTCCTTCGCCATCCCGCCCAGAAGCACGGGCCCGACCGTCGTATCCAGAAGATGGCTATCGGCGCGGGGATCGTCGGTGTCTTCGCTGATGGTTTCCCAGCGGCCGTGGTGCAGATCGTAGGCGAAAGTGAAGGTGGATGCTTCGGTCGGCTCGCCGTCGTAGGCGACGCCTTTGTAATCGTGAGGCGTGGCGGTGCCGCCCGAAAAGAAAATCTGGTGCTCATGT
The DNA here is from genome assembly GCA_049584615.1 of Candidatus Sulfotelmatobacter sp. Classification (GTDB taxonomy): domain Bacteria; phylum Acidobacteriota; class Terriglobia; order Terriglobales; family Acidobacteriaceae; genus Sulfotelmatobacter. The sequence goes on along the minus strand of JBAUYE010000416.1, from coordinate 3,190 downwards.
TCGCTTCCGACGCCGGCGATGGCGAAGCGCGCCGGACCGGGATGCGGCGGCAGTTTGCTCCATTCAATCTTGATAGGATCTTTCTTGTCGATCTTGCCCATCCAGCACTCATCAGAAGCAACGTAGCGCGGACCGCCCGCCGGGCCTGGCTTGGCGCCATCTACGATCACGATGGTCTCGCCGGCTATGCCGCCGGCCAGGCCGAAGACGGGCGTGCCGGGGAAAGGCGTGGCTTGAGACCAGGAGTCTTTTTCGACGTCGTAAACCTGCACGTTGTTGACCGGCCCCTTCACCGATCGACCGCCGATCAGGTAGACGAAGCGATCATGGGTAACTCCCACGGCCGCGCGGTCCACGGGGACGGGAATGTCCTGGCCGCGATGCCAGTTGCGTTCTTCGATATAAACATTCACATCGGGAACTGTCATTTCGTCGCCCTGGGCATCCAGCACATACCCACCCATAAGAACAATTTGGTTCTTGGCCCCAGCCGCCGATGCACCGAGGCGGCCGGCAACTCCGGGCACCGGGCGGCCCAGATGCCACTTGGCGCTGGCGAGTGTCATCACATAGACCTGGTTGGTCACGTCATCCCAGGTCTTTCTGGGACCAACTCCCATCATGGAAAAAAGTTCGAAGCCATGTCTGAGGCTGGCGACCGCGTTCCCTGCAACCGCGGCCGGCATCGAGGGAAACCTTGGTTCGCCCGATGCGCCCAGAAGAATCGCGGCACAGATCGCGAGCAGAACCAGGGCGTTCAGTTTTTTCATTCCAGTGATATTACCGCACCTTTTTTCGAAGGCGGATCTCAAAACCAGATTTTAAAAAGCAGATCTTCAGAACCAGGATTCTCAGAACCAGGTCTTGCGGCGGTACTCGCGGTAGGCATCACCAAACGCCGCTTCGAGAATCTTGGCTTCGCGGCGGGCGCGCACGGTCTGCATGATAACCACGGCCAGAACGACCAGCCAAAGCACGGGACGGTGTAGGACGAGCACAAATCCAACAAGCACGACCACGCCGAAAACATAAATCGGATTCCGTATCTTCGAATAGATTCCATGCGTGACTAACTGATGGGCCTTGGCTCTGATGGCAAAGGACTTGCCGAGCTGGAAGCGCGCGGTGACGATCCCGCCAATGCCGACGAGCATCAGGGCTGTGCCGATGATACGTTGCAAGTCGCAGGCGCCGGGGATGGAAAACACAATCCAGAGAATGATGGCAATGGCAACGATTTGCACGGCGGTAAAGATTTGGAGCGAGCGGCCCTCCATGGATGTGTTCCTGTTCTCCTTCAGCGCATTTCATCAATAGCTATTCAATCAAGCCCTGGCGCACGGCGTGAATGAAGTCGGTATAGGCGGGTTGCTCCCCGCTTGCGCGCACCAGGCTCGCGATCTGACCGCGATGATACGCCGAGTGCAGCACCACGTGGGTCAGAATGTCTTCCACGGAGCTGGTCCACGGCTCACCCTTGGTGTTTTTGTAGACGACCGTCTCCGAAAGTCCTGCCGCAGGAAGCTGGCTGAGGAAATTGCGCCACAGTGGAGCGACGTCGGCGATTTGCTCTTCACATTGATCGAGGGTGAAATCCGGCCAGACGGGCAGACTCTGCGGTTGTTTCCTGAGGCGCTCCAGCCACAGCCGCTCGGCCGAGAGAATGTGTGCCAGAAGCTGACGTGGCCGCAGCGGCGGACTGGTGCTTGCCTTCAGGCCGGCGAACACTTCGCGGTTCGCCCACTCGTCGTAGGCAAACTGGCGGCGCAAGTGTTCGAGTAGTTCCATGCCTTTCAGGTCATGATTCGTGCAACGAAAAAGAAGCCGGGGTCGAGCAGGAGAACGCTCCGCGGCAACCTGACACTGTAATCGGCATCCGCTGCAATCTGCAACCGGTATTCATAGTCCTTTCACATTTCTCAAGTAGACTGCCGGCTGAGTTGATAGTGAGATACTTGTCTTAGCGGTGATCGAACAGAGGTCACCCGGTTGAAATATGCCCCGTAAAGCCACGACCCCGCGAGTCACGAGTGAAGACGCGGGCCCTCCCGAGTTTGCCGACGCGGTACATGCTCAGAGTCAGGAAGGCAGCAAGAAATCCGGCGGGAAAGGATCGGGGTCGCTCGACGATCTGGCGCGCACTGCGCTCAAAGCCTTCCTTATTGCTCGCGACGCGGCTTTCAACGTGCGCGACCTGCTGACTCACTCTTCGCGCATGGCCTTCCTCGCCATCAAGGAGTGCGAACAGGAGCTCGACATTATCGAACGCTACATCGATGAGCGGCTGCCGGCAGCGATTACGCGGGTGAACGAGGCGCGAGCGCGCCAGTTGTTGACCAGCTTGAAATGCACCACAGACCTGGAACGCATTGGCGATCTGATGATGAGCGTTGCCATGCGAGTGCAGTCCCGCACCACGAAGATGGCGGCTTCGGACGTGCGCCAATTGGTGGAAATGTCGGCGAGCTTGCGGGAGATGCTTGACCTAGTTTATCGCGGGTTCGTCGATCTCGATCTGGAGTGTGCCCGCAAGGTGCTGCAGATGGATAAAGACATCGACCGGGTCTGTCATTCTCTGTTCCAGAAGCACCTGACCGAACATGCGTCGGACAGCAATCCCTCGAGCTTCGATGTGCTTCTCATGGCTCAGGCTTTGGAGCGTGCCGGGGATCACACTACCAATCTAGCTGAAGATCTCTACAGCCTCATCGAAGGCCGCAGCCTGAGGCACGCACCTAAGAAGCGAGCAGCAACGTAAAAACCAGTTCTCAGTTCTCGGTTCTCAGTTCTCAGTTGTTCGGGACGTAAGGGGTGGTTCTTTCTGAGAACTGGGAACTGCTTTCGAAATTCATCATTCGTTAACACGTGGGAAACATTCTCGCAACAATTCCAAAATACATTCAATGGAGAATCCGGCGCCGAACCGACCTTTGACTGTGGGTCAAGCCGCTGCAGGTGACGATGCACTCTCCCATGGAATCCTATGAACCGCGCGGCGATGCGGGCGTCCCGGCCGTGTCTCGAAGCCTCATCTTCGTGGTTGAAGATGAGGAAGATATTGCACGGCTGATCTCTCACAACTTGCAGGCGGCCGGCTTTGACGTGCAAAGCTTTGTCAGCGGTGTCTCTGTAGTTTCCGAAGCCTTGCGGGAGATGCCGTCACTCTTCCTTCTGGACGTGATGCTTCCGG
>JBAUYE010000415.1:0-8312 GCA_049584615.1 Candidatus Sulfotelmatobacter sp. | reverse complement strand
GTGACCTTGAGCTTTTCCAGCATGTGGGTTACGTGTACTTTGACCGTGCCCTCGCTTATGTTGAGTGCGACCCCGATCTCTTTGTTGCTTTTGCCTTTGGCCAGCGCGCGAATCACTTCCATTTCCCTCGCCGTCAAAGACCGTTCGGTTACACGTCTGGCGAGCGTCGCTCCGACTGCAGGAGGAATCCAGGTCTTGCCGTCGCCCACCGTGTGGATACATTCGATAAGATCCTCCACGGGGGAGTCCTTGAGAAGGTAACCTTGGGCGCCGGCCCGTAGAGCTCGGTAAATGTCTTCTTCACTCTGGTAGGTGGTAACGATAACCAGACGTGCCTCTGGAGCGTGCTCGGAGATGGACATCGCAGCTTCGATGCCGTCCATCATGGGCATGCGAAGATCGAGAAGGGCGATGTCCGGACGTAGTGTCACAAACTTTTCAACGGCTTCGCGCCCGTTACTGGCCTCAGCAACCACCCGCATGTCTGGCTGGCGGTTGATAACCGCTACCAGCCCTTCTCGCACCATCGGATGGTCATCAGCGACTAAAATCGTCGAGGACCGGGCAGTCCTTCCTTTCGCCATAGATGAGGGTTCCGCCACATCATGCATGGCGGGTTTCGATTGACGACGTGCGTCGCGGGTAGCACTGCTAGGCTGTTTGTCGTTCTGCAAAATTTCGTTCTGCAAAAGGCGTTGAATTCCTGTTTCCGCAACGCCGTTGCGGGCTTGGCTCGGAACTTCGCAGCATCGGCGTCCAGTGCGTAGACGATAGTCGATGGTTCTCTCAGCTGCAGGCATCACAACCTCCACTTTCGAAAGTGCCCCAAGCACTCCCGCCCTGCTCCGACTTCAAAGACACGAGGCCAACGAGATTCCCAGGCCCCAAATGTTCAAGTGTCGTTGCTACGAAGTCGCCCGCAAAAACTCTTTGCCTAAATCGACTTGAGGACTGATCGAACGGCGTCAATCAGGGCCTCGTCGTTGAAAGGCTTGCTAAGAAAAGCGATTGCGCCGGCTTTCATTGCCTCATACCGCGTCTCAGGTTCGTCGTGTGCCGACACGAACACGATCGGGAGGTGATCGTTGTCGATCACGAGTCGATGCTGCAGTTCCAGTCCGCTCATCCCCGGCAACCTCAGATCTAGAATGAGGCAGGCCGTTTCGCGATGATCGCGCGCTCTTATGAAGTCCTCCGCTGAGGCGAAAGTTTCTGTTCTTAAGCCTTCAGCCTTGATCAACCGTTCCAGGGATTTGCGCACCCACGGATCGTCATCCACGATCGCGATCAAAGCGGCTTGTGATCCGGGCTCAATTCCCCGGTCCGACGATGCCCGCGACATTGGCGCCATTTCCCGATGCGTGCATCCTGGGAGTTCGTAGTTTCCAACGCTCACAAACTGTGAACTCATATCGTTGGGCTCCTTCTGGAATCAAAATAACTCCCTTGTAAAGGGATGTCTATTGGACGATGGGCCAAGAGTTCTAGGATTTTGGGGAGGAGAGCCCTAGTTTTTCGCCGATGCGGATTAGATGGGCCAGCGATTCAGCCTTCATCTTGTGCATGACCTGGCCACGATGTACCTTAATAGTCTTTTCGCCTGTACCGAGCTGTGCAGCGATCTGCTTATTGAGTAAACCCGAGGCAACCAGCGGAAAGACTTCGCGCTCACGAGGTGTTAGGGAATCATAGAGAGCGCGGAATTCAGTGAGCTTGACGGACTCCTGCCGGGCTGCTCTGTGTTTTTCGATCCCGTGCTGAATGGCGTCTACCAGATCCTGGTCGCGGAAAGGCTTGGTCAGGAATTCGACCGCGCCGGCCTTTATGGCGCGCACCGACATGGGTATATCACCGTGACCGGTGATAAAGATAATGGGCAGGTCGACCTTCGCGTCCAGAAGCTCTTGCTGCAGATCGAGCCCGCTCAAGCCTGGAAGCCGGACATCCAGTACCAGGCAGCCAGGTCCATCCGGGCGTTTGGCGCGAAGAAACTCCCGCGCCGAGGTAAAGGTTTGCGCCTCTAGCCCCACGGATTTAACCAACCTCTTGAGAGACAGACAGATGGCGGGTTCGTCATCAACAACAAATACGATGGGTGGGCTTTCGCTCATTCCGTCTCTCAAGCGCAAACCGGAAGAGCGAGGTTGAAGATTGCGCCTTCACTCGCATCCGGAACAGGCCACAATCGGCCGCCATGAGCTTCAACGATAGAACGGCTGATCGCCAAACCCATACCCATTCCTGCGGGCTTGGTGGTAAAGAACGTGTCGAAGATATGAGACATCGCTTTGGCATCGAGTCCGGTGCCCGAATCCTGTACCGCCACCAGCACATGCCCTGATTCTTGGGTTTGCGATCGGATCAGCAGCACTCGCGGCCGGTCCGAACTTGACGTCATGGATTCGATGCCATTCATAATCAGATTCAACAAGACCTGTTGCAGCTGTATCCGGTCGCCCAAAACTGACGGAAGGTCCGGGCTCAATTCGGTCACAACGGCGATTTTATGCGTGGCCATTTCAGCCGGAATCAGAGCGAGAACTTCCACGATCACCTGGTTGAGATCCACTTGTGTCTTCATTGGAATTGTCTTCTTCATGAATGTCCGAATGCGAGAAATTACTTCGCCTGCTCTGGTTCCAAGATCGGCAATATCCGTCACAGCCTGCCGAACCTCGTCCAGATCAGGCGAGGGCACGGCAAGCAGCCGGCGACACGCGTTGGCATTGTTAACGATCGCACTCAGCGGTTGATTAATCTCGTGGGCAATTGACGCGGTCAGTTCGCCCATGGTGGTCACGCGGGTAACGTGTGCCAGATCGCCTTGCGCTGCGCGCAGCGCTTCTTCGGCCAGTTTTCGTTCGGTGATATCGCGGCTGACTGTAGCCAGGGCTAGGCGGCGTTCGCTTCCAGGCTCTCCGGCAAAGAAAATGTGCTGGTGCATGGAGATCGCTTTCCCGGTTTTGAAATGGCGGAATTGCATTTCTCCTTCCCAGTGGCCATCCCGCATGACGATTGGCAAGACTTGTTGCATCATCCTTTCTTGGTCCTCGCGCACGACATAGTCAGGTATCGTGGTGGTGCGCGCCTGCTCATCCCCCTCTAAGCCGACCAACGCCTGCCCCGCGGGATTAACAAAGAGGACTTGACCTTCGAGTGTCGCCAAACCGATAAAGTCGGAACTGTTTTCGACCAGCGAAGCCAGCTTTCTCTGCTCTTCTTCAGCCAACCTGCGCTCGCTGAGATCGCGGGTGATTTTCGAAAACCCAATCAGTTTTCCGTGCGGATCGCGCAACGCCGTGATGACGATGCTCGCCCAGAAGCGCGATCCATCCCTGCGTCCGCGCCAAGCCTCGTCCACGAAACGACCTTCCGCGGCAGCCACGTCGAGTTCCATCTTTGGTTTGCCGCGTTCCAGATCTTCAGCCAGAAAAAAGCGGGAGAAGTGCTGACCGATAATCTCTTCCGCCTCGTAGCCGTTCATGCGTTGTGCTCCCACGTTCCAACTGGTGACAATACCGGCGGGACTTAGCATGACAATCGCGTAATCCTGAACACTCTCGACCAACAATCGGAATCGTTCCTCAGTTCGGCGCAACTCCTCTTCCGTCTGCTTCCGCTGTGCTACTTCGACGATCAAAACCTGGTTCGCGTTCGTTAGCTCTGCCGTCCGCAGTCGGACACGGAACTCCAGACCCTGTTTTGTGTTCTGAAGCGCTTCCTGCGCGCGCTGGCGTTCGACGATCTCACGCCGCAACGCTTCCGGACTAGGAAGGGCCAGAGCCTGCGGGATCAGGCGGACTAGCAGGATGGCGGTCCCGACAGAGGCCACGGCTGTGACGGCTTTCAAGGCGCCGGAGAGCCAGTAGTTGGCATGCCAGAGTGTCCACACCTCCATGAGATGGGTGCCACCGCAGGCCAGAATGAAAGCGCCAAAGCATACGAAGACCCAGTTGAACGGAACGTCTCGTCTCTTGCGGATAAAGAAGACCAGCGTGACCGGAATGGACAAATACGCCAGGGCGATCAGCGAATCTGAAATGACGTGCAGCCCCACCAGCTTTGAATTCCATAAATAGCAATAGCCGTGCGGCATGTAATCGTTGGAAGAGAGGAAGGCCTTGAGGAGTCCCATGATCTTCTCCCAGGTAACAAATCTTTAACAAACGCTTCTTGGCTGGGTAGAGTATAACCGTGTTCAGTTCGGCAAGAGGAGAATTCTTACAAACGCGCCTTGGAAACTAGGCACATGCTGTCGATGAGCAGTTGTTCTAACGTGATACGAAAGTAGGGCATACGCCATCGCTGAGCCACTGCCTTTAGTGCGACTGGCTCCCATTTTCTTGCGTGATCCGACTCAACCGAAGCACTCCGGCAGCGGCTGAATAGCGCACAATATCCTTCCTGTCTGACATGGCAGGCACAATCTCCGCCAGCAGGGCCGGATCCCCGCGCTTCGCGATCGCCTCGACCGCCGCCGCCCGCACACTCCAGTCCTTGTCGGACACTGCCTTCATAAGCGCCTGGCCGCTGCGCGGGTCCGGGTCGCCTGCCAATTCCCGTGCAGCAGCAGCCCGAGTTGGCGCAGTGCTTCTTTTCTTCCATGCATGGAAGGCCTCCATCCCATATCCTCCGTAAGGCAGGAAACCAATACCCTGGTCAAACGCAAACCGGATGGCCCGCGTCGGAGTCTTCATTTGATTCAGTTCTTCGGCAATCGGTGATGTTCTGCCCTTCCGAACGCCAACGACGAGGGAGTAATAGACGTCGTATCCTGAGTTGCTCTTGAGCTGAACGAGAGCGTGACCGACAGCGAGCGAAACCGAGATATCCTTGTCGTTTACCAAATTCTGCAACTTCGGAATGGAATCGGGGGAACCGAGGGCGCCCAGAGCTTTCGCGGCTGCGCCTCGCACAGAGGCTTCTTTATCCGCGAGCGCGTCTTCTGCCAATCGCACCGCCGCTGGGTCTCCAGGGTCTAGGCCAAGCGCTTGGATGGCGTTGGCGCGCTTGTCCATGTTCCCGTGCGCGCCTTCAACCAAGATGTTCCAAGCCTGCTTCTGAGCATCGGTCTGGCCCGCTGACTGCTGCGCCCGAAGAGGCAAGTCGACAGCCGCTGGCGTGAAACACAGCAACAGAGCGAGAATTCCCACGACGGTACGCATTGAGTGGCACACCAACGATAAGCTTCCGCCGCTCAACCATGTCACCAAGAGGCACAAAAAGCAACAGGCCAACAGCAATGCCGCCCTGGGTGAAAGTCGGCACAAGACCAGCTGTCGCGCTCGTTAGATGAAGCTCCCGGCTCATGTCTACGAGCAGAGGCTGGCAGTAATAGCGGTTGGCCGACGCCATGGCCGTGGCTAGCGCCATCGCACCAATCTGAAATCGAGTTAGCCGATTGCGTGGAATGTCTGACATAGCCCCAGTGAATCCGGCCTAGAATCGTTCGATCACGGCCCCAAGAACGAGCGCAAGGTCCCTCAATGAGAATCTGCCGCGTGGACCCTGCCAGGAGTTGAAGATAACGGGTGGCGCGCCTTCGATTCGCGTCCGGCCTCGCCTGGCGGGCTCACGAGAATAACTGCCGACGATGCCCATTCGACCCGCCCGTTGCTATTCGCGACTTCCTCTACGATTTTCATGAACAACTGATCTTTCATGGCAGTTGGTTTCATGTAGTCGACCACGTAGCTGACGGTAAATTCCAACGATCCGGCATTTACGACGAGCGTGACGGTAGGTTCCAACGGGGGATTTGCGCTTTGATAATTGTCACTCATCCTTTTCCAGGAAGTCTTCGCCTCAACCAGGTACTCGCCAAGCGCCTCTTTGGCTACCCGCAAAAGCATCTCCCTGGCAAGCTGGCAATCGCTGGTGGTTTTAAACAGCACTTTAATCTCGTCCCAGACAAACCGGAATCCTTGCGAGTAGTTGAAAACCGACCCTCTTAAAACGGTGCTGTTGGGGACGCGAACGATCCGGCCATTGTAGAAGTCCCTGCTGACCCAGCTCCCCGTTTCCATCAAGGTGGTTCTCAAGAGCCCGATGTCGACAACGTCACCTCGCGTATCGCCGATCTGAACTCTGTCTCCCACGGCATACAGCTTTGAAAAACCGATGGAGAAAGCGCCAGCAATGCTGGCCACGACGTCCTGCAGAGCTACTGCCACACCCGCGCCGACGACACCGACGGCAAAGCTGAGGCGGCCCAAGCGATCTTCAAAGAGGATAGCGAGGAAAAGGAGAATCGAGAGGTATCCGGAGAACACGACGAACTTGCGAACCTTAAACCGCGCATCGGCCCGGCCAAAGCGTCGGGGCAGGGTTTGCTCCAGCACGCGAAACGTGGCGTGAATCAAGAGGATTCCGACCACTGCGGCAACGCACTTCACGAGGAGCGAAAGCGAACCGGCCTGTTTTAAGAGATCATTCATGCCGCACCATCACTCCCAGTTTGCCGAGGCTATGTCAGACATTCCACGCAATCGGCTAACTCGATTTCAGATTGGTGCGATGGCTCGCAGCCAGCCAAATACCTACCAGCAGCAAACAGCAATTTCGAAGCTTCATACGGTCTCCTCGCGTGTCATGTCGGATTCACCAACGCGACGGAATGGTTGACCCCGCACTTCCAACAAACAGGAAGTCGCCGTCCGCATACGTGGAGCTCGAGCGCCCCTGAGCTAAGAACCAGCCTCGGGATCTAGTTCGGCCAACGCCACTGCCTTGCACCAGCGCACACAAAGAAAGGCCGGTCTTACGGGATGTCAACCGGCCTTGCCGGACAAGAATGCAATCTCATTTACTGGCGATCTCAAGCCTTCCCTCGAGCTTCTCGAGCTTTGCCCGGGTCTGTCCGTACTTCAAGAACGACGAAATCATGTCCGCCAGTTCATGAGCTGTCTCGGCATTCTCTTTGAGGTACTCCGGATACGAGCCCAGGGTCAGATTGCGGTGGTCCTCGTTAAGGTGCTTCATCGCCGCCGTGGTATTGGAAGCCAGTTCCCTCAACATGGGCAACATGCGATCAATCGCCTGCCGTTGCCACGTTGAAGCTGAATCGCGAGAGGCCGTCAGCTTGTCTGCGATGCGTCCCAACTCATTGACATGGTCCTTGATCAAGTCCAGCATGGTCGCGTGACTTTCCCAGCTCGCGTTAGATCGGGTCAACGCCTCCAGGTCGTCGGCGTCCTTGCTCAGTTCGGCTGCCTTGTCCCTCGCGTCCGCGAGTAGACTGGCAACCTGTGGATTCTCGTCGTTTTGTGCTACTAGCCCTGCGGGAAACAGGAGCAACATTGCGCAAAGCAATGTTCCCGCGAGAAGGCCATATGTTCCTCTAGTAGGCATGTGCATACTTTTCCTCCTTATTGATTTGACTGACATCGAAAAAAGCTTTTTGTGACAGAGCAGCCAGAGAAATCGACATCCGGCCGCCTTGACACATGCGCAGGGCCTGCTTATACCTCCAGCGTGATCCGGTTTTCCACGGAGGTGATCCCCGGCGCCGACCACGCCACGCGCGCCGCCTCTTCTTTCTCGGCCCAGGCGCGAACCGTCCCCTTCAGAATCGCTTTGCTACCTTGCACTTCGACGGTGATCTTGTTCGCGTCGATCTCCGCATTACGCACCAGCGCGTCCTCAATTTTCTTCTTGAGTTCCGACGGAGTTACGCGAGGCTTGACTGTGATCAGGTTGGTGACTCCTTTGACGCCGTTTAGGCGGCGTACTACCCGCTCAGCGTCCTCTTTCTGATATTGCCACTCAACCTCGCCTTTAAGGGTTACCCAGCCCTTTGAGATGGTAACTTGAACCTTGTTGGAGGGCACGAAGGCGTCCCACTCCAACGCATGCACGGCAGCCTCGGCGATATCGGGGTCAGTGTGCTCGGTGGCCAGCTTGATCTCGATGTCATTGGCCACGGCCTTGACGCCGGCCACCTTGTGAGCGGCGTCCTCGGCACTCCACTTCTTGAGATAGGAGTCCACCCAGCCGGTGAGGGTTACGATACCGTCTTTCACGGAAACGCCGATTTCGTTGGGCTGAATCTGCGCGTCCCACTTCAGTTCAGCCAGGACATCCTTCTGAAGTTCCTGGTCGGTCCGGATTAATGTTGCAGTTGCCATGAATTTTTCCTCCTCTGAGCTATCATTTAGCTATTATTCCTGCTCACATATAGGCGGTCGTCTCGGGTTTCTGCTCGCCGGCAGTCTCCTCCTGCTGTTGTTCAGCTTTTTGCCAGCTGGAATCGGGGTTGTATTTCTTCATGGCTTTGGCGAGCACATCGGTTTTCTCGCCGAGATCCTTCTGAT
>JBAUYE010000414.1:0-15004 GCA_049584615.1 Candidatus Sulfotelmatobacter sp. | reverse complement strand
AGGAAGATGGCCAGGAAAGCAAAAGATCGGAGACCTACAGCAGAAAGCTCTGGTGGGCCCGCCAGGATTCGAACCTGGGACCAATGGATTATGAGTCCACGGCTCTAACCACTGAGCTACGGGCCCGCGGTGTTATAAAGCTAACACAGTCTTAAATGGTGGACGCTCGTGGCAGAATAGCGGCATGCCAATTGCTCGCGCTTCATCGGCTCCTGATTTTCTCTACGGGACCGCGTGGAAAGAAGAGCGGACCGCGGCGCTGGTGGAACTGGCGCTGCGCATGGGATTTCGGGGCATCGACACCGCTAACCAGCGGAGGCATTACTTCGAGGCCGGAGTGGGGCAGGGGCTGGCGGCGGCTTATCGTGCGGGAGTGGTAACGCGAGCCGATCTTTTTCTGCAAACGAAATTTACTTACCGGCCGGGCCAGGATCACCGGCTGCCCTATGATCCTGAGGCCAGCTTTTCGATTCAGGTGGCGCAGTCGATGGCCAGTTCGCTGGAACATCTGGGGACGGATCATGTCGACAGCTACGTGCTGCACGGACCTTCCTCGGGCTATGGCTGGACTGATGCAGACTCCGAGGTCTGGGAGGCCATGAAGAAGGAGCGCGATGCGGGGCGGACGCGACTGCTTGGAGTGAGCAATGTTTCTTTGCGGCATCTGGAGCAGATGGGCGCTGCCCACGCAGAGACTCCTGCGTTCGTGCAGAATCGCTGCTACGCGCGCTTAGGCTGGGACCGCGAGGTGCGACGGTTCTGCCGCGAGCGAAAGATCGTGTATCAGGGATTTTCCCTGCTTACCGCGAATATGGCAGAACTTCGCGATCCTCTCGTCGATGGCATCGCTAGGCGGGCGAACGCCACTCCGGCCCAGGTTGTGTTTGCCTTTGCTCGCGCGGTCGGAATGCTGCCGTTGACCGGTACTTCTGACGCTGAGCACATGAAGCAGGACCTGGCCAGCTCGGCGCTGGAGCTGCCGGCTGATGCGGTGCAGGCTATCGAGGCTCTGGCGGGCTGAACGCTTAGCGACGCTGCAGTCGTTCGAGAACCGCGAGCGCCGGGGGATACTCGGGAGCGATTCTCAGCGCGATCTTAACCTCGGCGGCTGCCTCCTCGTAGCGATTCAATTCCGCCAACGCGATCGCCAGGTTCGTATGATATTCAGCGTCTTCGGGAGAAATGGCGACCGCAGATTCAAATTGCTCGAGGGCTAAAGGAAACTGTTGGAGATCGCCGTAGACGCCGCCTAAATTGTTGTGCAGCGACGCCTGGAAATCGTCTTTCGCGGTGTGTATGGCGAGCGCGCGCGTAAAGTATCTTTCGGCTTCAGCTATATTTCGCTTGTGTTCCCAGGCAAGAAGGCCGAGTGCGTTGAGGACATTTTCGTCCTCGGGTCGTGCGGCGAATGCGCGGTTCAGCAGCGGCTCGGCTTCCTGCCAGCGACCTGATTTCAAAAGGATGAGACCCTCTTCGACATCCAATTCGGGATCGCTGGGAACAGCGTCGCGCCACTGGCGCAGAATCTGAAGAGCGCGGGCATAGTTGCCGCGATCGGAATAAAGAGACGCCAAACCTTCATAGCTGCGCTGCAGATCGAGCGAGTCGGGAGGATTCTCATCGCGCGCCAAGGCAATCGCCCGTAGATAGTGCGCTTCGGCGGACTGGGATTCCGCGGGATTTTCGCCGTCGGTGGCGGCGACCATGAAATGCACAAAAGGCGCATCGGGCGACTCATCCAGAGTCTTGCGGAACAAGGTCGCGTCATCGTGCCAGTCGGGGTTGCGGGCAAATGTTTCAGCGGAGAACCACACTACGACTCCCGCAAGAAGAAGAATGGATAGAGGCTTCCGGACATTCTGCGGCAATCGCTTCACGGCTGAAGCCACGATTACTGTCACGAGCAGACAGAAGCCGACCGATGGAAGGTAGAGGTAACGTTCCGCGAAGACGTTTCTCCCCAGGGCATAAATATTCATCACCGGCAGCAAGGCTATGAACACCCACAAGCCGGCAAAAGCGATCAGTGGAGCGCGGCTACGCGCATAGCCGATAGCGACGCAGGCGACAGCCACAAAGAGAATGCCGACTATCGCCCGGGGATCCGCGATGGAGCGCACAGGAGAGAACACATAATAGGCATTCAAATGAACAGGAGCGATTAGCTTCCCCCAGTATTTTGTCAACAGATGGAAGACGTTCAAGCCCACCTGAAAGTTCGTCAGCTCCCAAAATCGCTGGCGCACGGTGAGCGAGCCAAGCATGCGCAGTCGCAAAACAAGATAGGCAGCGAGCACAAACCAGAAGGGGACGCTGAGCTTCACCGACGAGAGAAGCCGCGCTTTGAAAGGGCCTGGGAAATTGCCTGATTGAACGCAAAGTGCGTAGGCTGCAATTATCACCGGAAGAACCATCGCGGTTTCTTTCCACAACAGTGCTGCGGCGAACGTCAGCAGAGACAGGCACAGCAGTGCCCAATGCCTGGGCGGAAATCGCCGCGTCGGAGTAAGGTCTGAGTCGGGATCGCGGGTGGAAAGAAACAGGGCGAACGAGATGAGAACGAAGGTTGCGCATCCGAGCTCGGGCAGAGCGGAAATCCAATCGACGGCCTCGGAGTGGACAGGGTGGACAGCGAACAGGGTTGCGGCGGCGAATGCGACTGCGAGGCTTTGAGTCAATTTCAAATAAACCGTGAACGCGGCGAGAACCGCAGCTAAGGCAAAGACGATGCTGAGAGCGTGCAAAGATTGGGACTGAAGTCCGAACCAATCTGCCGTCACGCGATAGGCGACTATTTGTAACGGCCGGTAATAATTCGTATGCCCGGGCTGATCGCGATGCTTGTAACCCCAAACATCTGCTGAGAACAAGTGCGACCAGGGCGCACCGGGCCGGAGATCAGGGTTCATGACGATCTGCTGATTATCGTCCCATACGAAACCGTTGCTCAGGCTGCCGGCGTACGCAATCAGCACAAGGACGCAGAGAGCAGCCGCGGCGATCGCGATACGCATCCATGGACGCAGTTGCCAACTGCGTGTTTCTGGGACCGGCGGGGCGGTGTTGAGCGGACGCTTGCGCCTATCCCGCACTCTCTCTGCTTTACCCACTCACCGGCCTGCTAGTACGCGCAAATTGGACTCCGTGATGCTGACATATCATAGCCGTCGATAACGGCGAAGTGCACATCCGGTTCATCTGCTACTTCGGGCTGTCGAGCAGTGCCAGCGCCTGGTCGGTGGTAATGAATTTTGCTCCCAGAGCTTGCAGTTCGGCTACGGTGCGGGCTCCATCTCCAGCTTTCAGGGTTTCGACTGCGTCCTTGACTACGGACACGCGACGGCCGCGCTCCAGCAAACCTTTGGCGGCGAAGCGAACGCAGTATTCCGTCACCACGCCGAACACGACGAACTCGGCGTTTTTCCCTAATCGCCTTACCAGTTCGTCGGCGTGCCGGGATTCGAAAATGTCGAGTGTTTGTTTTTCGAGGAGGATCTGCTGATATTGGGCGAGGTCACGTGGGAGGGCTGCTGTTGGCTCGTTTGGCACCGTCACAACTTTCTCTGCCTGCGCTTCTGGAACGTACGCGGATCCTGCCGTGCCCTTGATGCAGTGCGGCGGGAAGGTCTTGAATTCGGGATCGTCCTTGGTGTGGAAGCAACCGTGTGAGACCAGGAAGACGCGGCCCTGGCGGGCGGCGTCGGTGAGCCTGCGAATATTCGGGAGGAGGCGTTCGGCGCCGGGCACGTAGAGCTTGCCGCCGGGGAGCATGAAGTCCGCTTGCGTGTCAACTTCCCAGAAAATAACGTTGCGAGATGCCATAGCCTTTCCGCCCTCTCAGACAACAATTGTACAAACTCATTACATGGTGATGACAAACTGACGCTCGGGCGATCCTAGCATCCACCAACAGCGGTCAGAGAAATGCGGTCCAGCCTTTCGAATGCCGGTTGCCGACCTGCCCCTGCCTCTGACTTTGCAATCAAAAGAGGAGGCTTTATGCAGCGTCGCAGGATCGCTTACACGGTTTGCCTTGGCCTGGCGTTGATGCTGGTTTCAAACGCAGCCCTGGCGCAGTATCAACTCACAAACTTGGATTCAAATCAGGTAGGAGCCGCGAAGCACGTCGACCCTCTACAGGTAAACGGTTGGGGTCTGGCTTACGGCACAGGCGGACCCTTCTGGGTCAGCGATCAAGGCTCGGGCTGGTCCACACTCTACAACGGCGCGGGAGTCAAGCAGGGCTTGGAAGTGTTAATTCCCTCGGCAACCGGCGCAGGCCCGGGGCAGCCAACCGGAATTGTGGCCAACGCGTCGTCGGATTTCCAGTTGGGAGGATGGCCCACGTTTTTCCTGTTCGCGACGCTCGACGGAACCATCAGCGGCTGGGCTCCGGAGACCAATCGCAACGACGCGATCATCGCGGTGAATAATTCGGCGGGCGGCTCGCAATTCACCGGTCTCGCCGTTACTAACAGGCCTTCGGGGAATCTTTTGTATGCGGCCGACCTGGCCAACAACGTAGTCGATGTGTACGACGGAAGCTTCAATCTGGTCAATTCGTTTACCGACCCCACGCTGGGGCCGACTTATGGACCATTCGGCATTGCGGACATCAATGGGCTGGTTTACGTATCCTTTGCCCTGACGTCGACAGCGCCAAGCGGCCAAATCGATCTCTTCGAGGAGGATGGAACGTTCGTAAAAGTGCTCGCACAAGGCCCGCCCTTGAACCAGCCGTGGGGTTTTGCCGTAGCACCCAAGAATTTTGGCCCGCTGAGCAACACTCTGCTGGTCTCGAACAACACGAACAATGGCACCATCAACGCCTTTAACCTCGACAGCGGCCAGTTCGTCGGCAAGGTCAAGAACACGAGCGGAAAGGAAATCGCCATCGACCAGCTCTGGGGGATTGAGTTTGGCGGAGGCGCGGCAAACAATGTGAACGGCCGGACCAACCAACTCTTTTTCACCGCCGGTCCGTTCAACAATCTAGCGGGAACGTTTGGTGTGATTGATTTTGTGAAATAGCGGGAAGCGCTCGAAAAACCAAGAGGCGGCGGCTGGCCATTGTTGGTAGTGGCTCAGATTGCGAACTGGGCCACTACCAGGTTGTCGCGGAAAACTGGGGATTCCGTCAATCAGGATGGTCGGGTGGCGATTGTTGCGCTTAAGAATTCTTGTCTTGCAGGCGCTGAACGAACGACAGCAGGTTGGCTTCGAGGGCCTTTTTCGTGGCTTCGGGCAGATCGATGAAGCGGAAGGGCTGAAGCCAGCCTTGCGTGGCCCACATGGGGAACATCATCTCCGCCTTTTCGCGGACGGTGGTCTCGCCGAGGTGGAAGATGACTTCCACTCGCAGCTTTTCGTCGAGAGGCTTTTCCAAATGCATGAGGCCGCCGCTGGTGGAAAGCTGATGCACTTTGCCTCGTACCTGGCGCCGGTTGGGCAGCCGGATGAGCGACAGAACGGAGCCACGCAACTTGACGCGAAACGGGCGGTCCT
The DNA here is from genome assembly GCA_049584615.1 of Candidatus Sulfotelmatobacter sp. GTDB lineage: Bacteria > Acidobacteriota > Terriglobia > Terriglobales > Acidobacteriaceae > Sulfotelmatobacter. Next base: position 9,499 of record JBAUYE010000414.1, on the reverse strand, counting down.
TGCCGACTTGAAACGCTACGGACGATGGACCCTGCGCGACCGATTCTGGAGTCTCGGACATCGTGGCTAGAGTATGGCACTTCGCAACCATCAGGACGAGGTTACGAAAGAGCCAAAAATCAGTGGCCAGTGGTTAGTGGTCGGTGGCCAGTGTGGATCCCTCGGAGGAATCTACATTTCTGTGGTGCCGGCTGCGGGCGACTGATTACTGGCCACTATTTTCTGCTGGGATGGGCTTCGCGCTGGCCGGAGAATACGTTGTAGGGCCAGACATTCTTGCTCGCAGGTGCGGCCTTGGCTGCACTTGCTGACGCAGGGCTGGCGTTGGGAGCACAATTCCAATCCGCCGGCGGATCGGCGATTCCCCAGACATTTCCGGAGTTGTAGAGCGCCACTCCGATAAGAAATTGCTTTCCATCGCTACCCAGCGGCAGGCAATTGGCCACGCGCCCGGAAGCGCTTCCGCCGCCCGGCAGATTACTCAGCAGAACCGGAGTTTCGAGAGGCAAGGCTTGCGGGGTGCGGAATCCGCAGCCCTGCGCGCTCACTACCAGGGCCACGCACTCGGCAGCGAACACATGTTTCCGGTCGAGGCTGGTCACGGTGATGGGAATTTCCACCCGCACTCGGGTGCTGCGCCGCGTCGTCTTGGGCGTGAATACTTCCATCTGGGATGCTTAATGCGATGCTTGATCGGCCTTGTTCTTGCGATGGTTCCGACAGCTTAGTTTGACAGAATTTAGGCTGGATCGACTCCTAATAAAGGGCTGAGTGAGGTGACGGAAGTAACCGCGAGCGGTGCCTGAGGTGAAGCGTCCAGCTACTGGGTCGCATTCGAGGCGCGCTGCCTTGCCCTGCTAAGATGGCTCGACATCCGTGAGCAATGCGCCAACTACTTCGGTTGCCCCCGAGTGGGATCTTCTGCTGATCGCGAGCTCGGCCGACCCTGATGGGAGCGCGCTTGGCCGCATCCGGCGCCTGCTGGAGGAGCCGGTCGATTGGGAGATGGTGCTGCGCCTGGCGGACAATCACGGCACATCTTCTCTGCTGTATCAGAACCTCTTACGTTTGGCGGACATGGTTCCTGCCTCTACGCTGGCATCGCTTCGCCAGCGCTATGAGGGGAACATCTATAAGTCTCTTTTTCTGACGAGAGAATTAATGCGCATTGTGGACTGGCTCGGTGGGCTCGGGATCGACGCCGTTCCTTACAAGGGTGTTGTAATGTCGGAGGTTTACTACGGCGACATGGCGCTGCGGCAGTCCGGTGACATGGACTTGTTTGTGCGCAAGCGCGACGTGGGGCGCATCAAGAGCGCGCTGGCGGAGCTGGAATATACGACGCGGCTGGTCATCCCTGACGAGGTGTTGGAAGATTACCTTGCTGCGGGCTACGAGTGGACTTTTGACAGCCCCGCGGGCCCGAACCTGCTGGAACTGCAGTGGGCTCTGCAGCCGCGGTTCTATGCGGTCGACTTCGATATGGATGGGCTGTTTGAGCGGGCGGTGAAGGTCACGATGGCGGGGCGTTCGGTGAAAACGCCTTCTCCGGAAGATCTGCTTCTGGTGTTGTCGGTGCATGCAGCGAAACACGTTTGGGCTCGGCTGATCTGGCTGTGCGACATCGCGCAGATTTTGAAGCGGGAGATTCTGGACTGGGATCGGGTGCAGGTTCGAACCCGGGAACTGGGGATCGAGCGGATACTGCGCGTCACGCTTTTATTGGCAAATCGGTTTTTGGGAACTGCGATTCCGGCGGCAATCGAGAGCGCAGTGCTCGCGGACCAGGCTGCGCGGGGGTTGGCTGGTGAGATTGCAGCGGCTTTGGCTGCTGGAGTTTCGTACGATACGGGGCGGACATCTTATTTCCGGCTTATGATGCGGCTTCGCGAACGGCGGGCGGATCGGGCGCGATTTCTTGCGCGGTTGGCGTTTACTCCTGGGCCTGGCGAGTGGGAGGCGGTTCGGCTGCCCGGGGCGCTGTCTTCTCTCTATCGGGTGGTGCGGGTGGTGCGGTTGGCGGGGAGATTCGCGCGGGGGTAGCGTCTGGTACTCGCCAGCTGTGATAGTCAGGACTCGACCAGCCGCCGTGCTGTCGGGCGGCGACACTGCAGTTGCTTAGATCCTCGAGCTGGAGGGCGAACAGACGGCGCAAGCTTGTACTAACGCCTGTTAACGACAGCTATCGAAAACTGCTCCATTTCCATTGTAAAATTGCTATCACATTAGAGCAGACTCGCATCGACGATCTGCTGGACGCGAGTCTGGAGCGGCTTGGCTACGTTAGCGAAAGCCGGTTGACCATAGACGTGGCATCGGATTTTGCGGCGTGCACACGGAGGTTCAGACAATGCGTATCCGCTTGATCCTGGCGTTCCTAGCTTTAATCGCAAGCTGCCTGGCTTCCGCCTTCGCTCAAGGCGTTGCGTCAACTAGCACTAAAACACTGTTCATCCCTGGTCTCCCGCTGGCCAATGACCCTGTACGCATCAAAGTCATGGACGGAACGACGGAATTGAAGAGCGACGGTCGCCCGCTTCCAAACGATTACTCTTGGGAGACAGCTTTTGACGCGGGTGACGATTGGATCACCAACCTGTCGTTCGTCATCAAGAATGTCTCAGCGAAGAAAATAACTTGCATGATCATTTCTTCGGTTCTGGCCGAAACCCCATCTTGGCAAGAGGAAAGCCAGCCCAAAACCCCAGCGGTGGGCTTTACCCAAGATCGTGTTGGCCAGAGACCCGGGCAGGCGCTGCACTCCGGTGGCCGCACGTTCCCTCCCGATACCAACCCATCGTTCGAATTAGCTCCGGGGGAGGAGTTCACGATGCCGATTGAAGACCCAAGAGATTACCCGGCACTAAGGACGCGCATCGAGGAGCGGCTGCCTATATCCAGCGTGACGGCCATGGACAGCCAAGCCATAACAGTCTTCTTCGAGGATGGGACAAGGTGGATTAGCGCTAGTCACAGTTACAGCCGTCCAGCAGCGCAGCCGGGAAAGTGGACAAGAATTTCCTATGAGGAATGGGCGGGCAAACAGAAAACCTCCGAACAATAAGGTTCTTAATCCCTGTGCCATTGGTTGGCCCCCCCAATTTCGTGCTGCGGATCGTAAGCCCTCCCCAATTGGCGTAACATCCCGATTACACTCAAAATCCCCGACGTCAATCTGTACCCACTAGGTGGAGCCGAGCAAGATTGTCCGTAAGTTCGAGTTCAAGCTACTACACCTAAGCACCTCGCCAAATTGGCCGCCTTCAATGCAGGCCTGGAAGGCTTGCTCCACCTGCACTCTTAGCGGCTGGCTAGGCCGCCGGCGGTTTCGCCGCCGTCTATCGTGTAGACGTGGCCGGTCGCGTAAGCGGCGTCGTCGGAGGCTAGAAAGGCGAACAGGGCTGCAATCTCTTCTGGCTTGGCGTGGCGGCGCAGGGGGATTTTGCGATTTACTTCTTCGAGCATAGCGTCGGTGTACTCGGCGCGCTGCATCGGGGTGAGGACGTACCCGGGAGCTACGGCGCATACGCGAATTCTGGGCGCTAACTCGAGCGCCATGGAACGCGTCAGCTCGATGACTCCTGCTTTGGTTGCGTTGTAGCCGGCGTAGTAGGGATAGCCCATGATGCCGTTGGTCGAGGCAGTTTGCAGGATCACTCCGCTGCCGCGCTCGGCCGAGAAACGTTCCCACATGTGGCGCGCGGCGGTTTGCGCCACGTAGAAGACACCGGTGAGATTCACGGCGATCACCAGGTCCCATTCTTCGGGGGTAATCTCGAGGAAGCTGCGGCGGATGCTGATGCCGGCGTTGTTGATGAGGACATCGACGCCGCCCATGGCGCGGACGGCTTCGGCGAATGCGGCTTCCACCTGCATAAGGTCGGTGACGTCGGCGATGATGGCCTCGGAAACGGCCGGCAGTTGGTGACGAAGGGCTGCGCACGCTGCGGAATCGCGGTCGAGGATGCAGACTTGCGAACCTTCTTCGAGAAAACGAGCGGCGGTGGCGGCGCCGATTCCGCTGGCGCCTCCGGTGATCAGGACTCGTTTGTCTTTCAGGCCGCGCATGTTGTGGCGCTCTTAGATTGGTTTGCCGCGGAAGAAGTAGACGAGTTCGATGATCAGGATGATGACCACCATTAGTTCGAGGACAAAGGCGCGGCTTTGGTTGAATTCGTCGACCATGAAGCGGTAGAGCTCTTCGGCGGTCTGCAGCTTTTGCTGGACCAGGTCTTTGTAGTCAGGCACGCCGACTTTCAGCGCCGCTAGCTTGTAGAGACGCGCGGAAAACATATCGCTTAAGAACTTGATGGCGTTGTCGGCGCGCTCGGTCAACTCGCTTACGTCGAGCAGTACGGTGTGAAGTTTCGAAGCGGCCTTGGCAGTGCGCCAGCGCGACCAGAGGCCGCGGCCTCCGCGGTCGAGGAAGTCGTAGACCTGTTCCAGCTGTTTCGTGAGCAGTTCGTCGTAATGGCGGAACTCGAGCAACTGTGAGTTGGCGTACTGCAGGAGCTGGATGGCAGTCTCGGCTCCGGTGGGACTGTCATAAATGAAGGCTGCGTTCCAGCCAATCACGGCAAGGTCGTTGGGATAGTAGGAAATGCGCGATTGCAGGATTTCCTGCCGTTCGCCGTCGGAGAGCGGCTGGCTCTCGCCGCGCACGACCTGGGCGATGTATTGCCCCTGAGAAGCGAGGAGATCCGTTGCTGAGGGTGAGCCGGCAATCTCGCGCAGGTGGAAGATGAAATAATCTTCCTGCAGCCATTCGGTGGCGTACGGCTTGACCAGAGCCGGTGCGGCGCGCTCGAGCTTCTGCTTGACGATGCGGGTGGCGAGGCTCTCGAAGTTTGTGTCCCAAACCCAGCGGCTGGAAAGTTGGACCAACTTGTCCCAGTCACCGGAAAAGGGCACCTCGAAGACCACGCTGACCACGCCGTAATCGAAATACTTGATGTCGCCCTGCAGGCGCTCGCCGCTTTCGAGAATCAGGGGTTCGAGGACCTCTTCAACCGGCGGCCGCTGGTAACGGACATAGCCGGGAGCGAGATGCTTGAAGCTGGCGTCAGCGGTGCGGGCGCCCAGGATCTGGCGCAGCTGGTCGAGGCGAATCTCCTCGCAAACGTCGAACTGGATCAGCACCAGGACTGAGCCGGACAGGGGGGCGTCCGGCGGCTTGGTGGCCACCAGAGTGGGCAATGCCTCGGCGGGAACCTTGCCTACGACCGGGACGGAGATGGTGGTTTCGCGATCCATGACGGTGGTGCCCTGAAGTTCGCTGGCTAACAGCGCGGGCTCCATTACTTCTACTTCGGGTTCCATGACTTCCTGACTGAGAATTCGGACTTAGAATCGGCTCGCCGTGGTGTTTTGTTTCGGGCTCCTTCTGGAGGAGCGGGCGAACGTCCTATTGTCCCAGAACTCAGGCGATCTGGCGAGGGGTGGGGGTTAGCATCGAGCTATAAAGTATAGTTAAACGCTGTAGAATCAGTGTTTTCTGGATAATTCCCATAATAGAACGCCGCCTGCTGCCAGGGCGGCTAAACCAAGACCGGCGTGCTTCATGGACTGGAAGACCTCGGCTTCGCGTTGCTGGGTGCGTGCGGATTCGGGGTAAGGGTAGGAGTCGGGTGTGCCGGGGCCTGGTCCGACGATGGCAGTGGACAGCGCCATTTGCAGGACTTCGGCTAGATGCAAGGCGTGGCGCGGCGTCCCCTGGGCGATCTGCTCACGGCAACTGAAACCGTCGGCGATTATCAGCCAGTCGGCGGGCGCCCGGCGGACGGCGGGGAGGAGTTCGAGTTCGCCGATGGCGATGGACAACTCGTACTTGTCAGGCTCGAAGCCGAAGGACCCGGCCATGCCGCAGCAGCCTGGGGCGGGGCTTTGGAAGTCGATGCCGAGCCGGTGCAGGACTGATTCCTCGGCCGTCATCTTCATCAAGGATTTGTGGTGGCAGTGACCGTGGAGGAGCGCTTTGCGGTCAAGCTGGGGCAAGGGGAAATCCTTGGCGCGAGTTTCGAGAAATTCGCTCAGCAGGAAAGTCTGGCGCGACAAGGCTTGGGCGCGTTCGTCGTGGGGAAAGAGATTCAGGAGTTCGTCGCGGAAGACGGCTACGCAACTGGGTTCCAGGCCAACGACAGGGATGCCGGCTTCGATCTCCGGGGAAAGCTCGTCGAGGATCTGGAGCAGGAGCGATTGGGCGCGGTCGAGCATGCCGTGGTCGTAGAGCGGGCGTCCGCAACAGAGGTTGGCTTTGGGAATGACGACTCGGAAGCCGGCAGCTTCGAGGACTTCGACGGCGGCTTTGGCGATGCCGGGGTGGAAATAGTTGTTGAAGGTGTCGGGCCAGAGGAGAACGGGCGGGGCTTCCGTGTTTCGTGCCAGGTCGCGCCGGCGGTGGAACCCGGATTTGTAAAACCAGGATTTGAAAGTCCGCGGGGCGAAGGCAGGGAGGGCGCGCTCTCTGGGAATTCCGGCGACTAGCTTTGAGAGATCGCGCAGGAATGGGAGTTGCGTGGTCAGATTGGCCAGGCCGGGGGCGTTCGACGCGAGACGTGCCCAAAGATCGATGTTGCCGAACGCGTAGGCGCTGCGCGGGCGGACGCGGCCTTCGTAGTAATGGGAAAGGAACTCGGCTTTATAAGTGGCCACGTCCACGCCTACCGGACATTCGGTTTTGCATCCCTTGCAGGCCAGGCAGAGATCGAGCGACTGTTTCACTTCTTCGCTGCGCCAGCCGTCGCGGATGATCCCATCCTCTTGACCTTGGCCCTGCGTCATCTCCCAGAGCAGGTGAGCGCGGCCGCGGGTGCTGTGTTCTTCTTCGCGGGTGGCGCGGTAGCTCGGACACATCACTCCACCTTCATCGTGGCGGCACTTGCCTACACCAACGCAGCGTAGAGTAGCCTGGGCCAGGCTGCCGTGGTCGGCGAGGAATTTGAAATTCGTTTTCGGTTCCCATGGAGCATAGTCCGCGCCGAGGCGAAGGTTTTCGTCGAGCTTGTAAGGATCGATCAGCTTGCCGGGATTCATCTTCCATTCGGGATCCCAAACCGACTTGAAGTCGCGGAAGGCCTGAACCAGCTCCGGCCCGAACATTTTCGGCAGCAACTCGCCGCGGGCCTGGCCGTCTCCGTGTTCGCCGGAGATGGAGCCGCCGTAGCCGACGACGAGATCGGCCGCTTCTTCCATGAACTTGCGGAACTTGGCGATGCCATCTTTCGATTGCAGGTCGAAATTGATGCGGGTGTGGACGCAGCCGTGGCCGAAGTGGCCGTAGAGCGAGCCTTTGTAGCCGTAGGCGGCGAACATCTTGCGCAGGTCGCGGAGATAGCCGCCGAGTTTTTCGGGCGCAACCGCAGCATCTTCCCAGCCTTCCCAACTCATGGCTTCGCCGGCTACATGGGAAGTCGCTCCCAGAGCGGATTCACGAACTTCCCATACGCGGTTGACTTGCTGTTTCTTAGTGTAGAGGCGCAGATTCGGCGGACGAGCGCTTTGAGAGAGAGTCTGCATCAGGCCGCGGGCCTGCGATTCGGCTTCGCGCGCGGTTTCGGCGCCGAACTCAACCATCAGCCATCCGCCGCCTTCGGGCAGGAGCGCAAGGCCTTCGGAGTTGATCCCTTTCATACGCGTGTAACTGACGAGAAGATCGTCGAAGCCTTCGAGGCCGATGGGCTTGTGCGTCATGATCTCGGGAACGTGGTCGGCACACTGATAAATGTCGGGATAGGCCGCGACGAGCAGCACGCGTTCCGCCGGGCTTTCGACCAGACGGCAGGTCGCTTCGAGAACCGTGACGCAGGTGCCTTCGGAGCCGACAAGGGCGCGGGCCACGTGGAATCCGTTCTCGGGCAAAAGAAAGTTCAGGTTGTAGCCGGAGACGCGGCGCGGAATTTTGGGAAAGCGTTGGCGGACCAGATCGCCGTAGGTGGCGGCGATGCTCGTCAGCCTGGAGTAGATTTCGCCGCGGCTTCCACCCGCTTCGCAGATGCGGTCGAGTTCTTCGCTCGAAGTGGCGCCGACCTTCATGCGGAGGCCGTCGTAGGTGAGGATTTCCAGAGCCTCAATGTTGTCGTCGGTTTTGCCGGCCATCACGGAATGCACTCCGCAGGAGTTGTTGCCGATCATGCCGCCAAGGGTGCAGCGGCCATGAGTCGCGGGATCAGGCCCGAAGGTGAGGTGATGTTTTTCTGCGGCGGCGCGGAGACGGTCGAGCACGACTCCAGGCTGTACGCGGGCGATGCGGCGGGCGGGATCAATTTCGAGGATCCCCGACATGTATTTGGAAAAATCGAGGATGACGGCGACGTTGCAGCATTGTCCGGCAAGAGACGTGCCGCCACCGCGGCAGAGCAGCGGCGCGCCGAACTGGCGGCACAGCGCGACCGCGGCTTGAACATCGTCCGTGTTGCGCGGGAGCACTACGCCGATCGGCACCTGGCGGTAGTTGGACCCATCGGTAGCATAGAGGGCACGTGTGCCGCGATCGAAGCGGACGTCACCGCTGATCTGCGCACGCAGGGATTCGGCTAACGCATTTGCATCGATCGTAGCTGACTTGGATGCCTGCGAATCGGGCGTGGGCATGGTAGCGCTCGCTGTTAGCTTACACGTCCAGGCCTGCTATGGTTAGGCGCCTTGATGGGTGCAGCCGGCGAAGCCGGGCTTGGCCCGGCGGACAGCCGAGGGCGGCTGTCCCCACATAAAATCCTGGCTCCAAGATGAAAGCGTTTAACTCCACAGCCGGGTGGCGTAGTCGGTCATGGTGAGTCCCAGCAACAGAAGCAGGAAGAACAACGCTGCGATCACGACCAGCTTGGTCAGCTTCTCACTGGCGTGCCAGACATGCATAAAGAAGAGAGCCACCAGGGTGGCTTTGATGGTCGCGATGCCGAGAGCGACCGCGGCGTTGTAGGGCGCCAGGTCGAGGGTCGCGGCATAAACCGTGAGGCCGGTGCCGGCCAGCAGCGCGATCCAGACCGCAATGTAACCTTTCAAGGGCGATTTTGCTGACGAGTGTCCAGACATGCAAGCCTCACGGGTGCCGGTCGATCAGGTAAAGCAATGGGAACAGGTAAATCCAGATGATGTCGACGAAGTGCCAGTAGAGGCCGCCGATCTCGACTGGAGTGTGCCACTCCGGGGTGAATCGTCCCTTCCAGGCCATGGTCAAGAGCCAGAGAAAGATGCCCAGGCCGATGATCATGTGCAGCGCGTGCAGGCCGGTCATCACGAAGTAGAGGGAGAAGAACAGTTGCGCGTGGTGCGGATCGGCGTACTGGCGGGGGTGTCCGGGGATCGGCACGTGATCGAAACTGAAAGATGCGCCGGGGACGTGATGCTCCTCAAATTTTTCTGCGTACTCGATGCCTTTGATGCCAAGGAAGACGACCCCGAGCAGCATGGTGATGATGAGACTGCCAATCAGCAGCGTGCGGCGCGCGGTCTGCGCGGCCCAGACGGCGACAACCACGGTCAAGCTGCTGCAGATCAGTAC
>JBAUYE010000413.1:0-1645 GCA_049584615.1 Candidatus Sulfotelmatobacter sp. | reverse complement strand
GATGAAGCCCGGGGTGAGGACTTTCTGGTGCGAAGCTTAAGGCGTAGCGGCTATGCAGGTGGTTTCTAAAATCAACCAGGCGATCCTCGAAGCCTTTGTGAGTTGTGAACAATTCGTACTCGCCGCCGGTCATTGACGCGATTGCCTTGGTGATGTTTTTCTTCATCGCATTCCTGGCCATCAGAAGAGTGCCGATGATGTCGGGAGGCGCGTCCCAGTAGGCTTCGTCCCGGTTAGCGCCCCGCTCAGTGTCAAGCACCTGCGAGAGCGAAGGCGAGAACGCGAGCGCATACACAGTGGTATTGCTGTCGCCGATGGCGGCGACGACGTCATCGGTTTTCGACACATGGCTCCCATGGTCGCGGTTTTCGCACACCAGGAGCAGTACCCGCTTGCGCTCGGGCGGTTCTTTTTCAAGCAACCGGACCGAAAAAGCTACGGCATCGCGAATCGCGGCTCCGTTATCGCCCGCTTGCAGCCCCTTAAGGTCTTCGAGGAAGGGGTTTTCATCGTCGCTGAAGCCCTCGACCAGATTGACATGACTATCAAATTCGACCAAAGCTACTCGCGATCGGAGTTGGTTGAAAACAGGAATCAGCATGGGGCCGATCCCACGCATTCTGGAAAATTCGCGCCAGGCTCTCCTCCCTGTCTGAATGGCCACGACTACCGAAGCGGGTTCAGACTCCGCGGAATCGTCCAAGTGAATGGTTTGTTCCACGCCATCGTCGTCGATTACGAAATCCTTTTGTGTTAATCCGTAGACGATATGGCCTTCTGCGTCCTTCACCAGCGTCGGCACCAGCACGACATTCGACTGAACGCGAAGATTAGAATCCTGCTGGGCGACACCGCCGCTCATGAGCAACAGGACTAAAGGGCAAACCCTCGCCAGCATTATGGGAGGGATGATATCCGATGCCGAGAGAGTTGCCTGTGCGCATCCGATTGTTGCCGGATCATCTCCCTTTTGGCAGCAAACCCATTGTCAGCAAACCCATTGTCAGCAAACCCAGGCGTCGCGTTCTTGGGCCGACTTGCTGCTAACATTCCTTGGGAACGTCCGCATGCTTGAACTCACGACACCGGTGCAATACGTCAAGGGGATTGGTCCGCGGCTGGCGGAGATTCTTGCCACCAAGGGCATATCCACGGTGGGCGATCTGCTGAATTATCTGCCGTTTCGCTATGAAGACCGGTTGAATCCGCGCGGGATTGGGGAATTGCGCGCCGGCGAAATGGCGACCGTGATTGGGGAAGTCCGCAACTCGGGGCTTTTTCGCACGCGCAAGATGCCGATCTTTCAATTGACCGTGGGGCAGGGACGATCGAAGCTGCGGTGCCTGTGGTTCCACGGCGCTTACCTGCAGGACAAGTTCAAGCCCGGCCAGTTGATTGCGCTGTATGGGAAGGTGGAGCAAGATTCGCGCAGCGGAGAACTGCAGATCATCCAGCCACAGTTTGAGATGCTGGGCGACGCGGGCACGGACGGCGCGGACGACAAGGCGGCGACATCGCTTGAAGTGGGGCGCATCGTGCCCATCTACGAGTCGGCAGGGCAAGGGCGCGTCACCGCACGGTGGTTTCGACGAGTTATCCGCACGGCGCTCGACGATCTCACTCCCGACTTGGCTGAGACCATCCC
>JBAUYE010000412.1:0-4234 GCA_049584615.1 Candidatus Sulfotelmatobacter sp. | reverse complement strand
CCACAGTTCCCAGGGTTTGACCGAAGACCGCGTCCTCGTCAATATGGACACCAATGCGTTCTCCGAACTCCTCAACCCCCGCTTTGCCTACGTCTCCATCTCCCGCGCCTCCCAGGACGCCCACATTTACACTAATGATGCCGCCACGCTTGCCCAGCGCCTCAGCACCGATGTGAGCAAAACCTCCGCTCTCGATTTTAACGAGGGACAAGCTGCGCATTCACAATCCCAAACTCCAAAGGAGCAGACTGTGCAACACCTCAATGAATTGAAACCAGAACAACAGTCTCCGCCGCTCACCCCCGAACAAGGCGAGCGCAACCGCCGGTACGGCCCTATCGAATCAGCTCTTCCAACAGAAGCCCAGGGCTACAAGTGGCAACGCGAAACCGACGGCATCCACAGCTACCAGCATCCTGAAACCCACCGCTGGTTACACATCGACAGCCAAGGCCAGTTCTTTGACCGGCACGCGCACCCCATCACACGCGAAAATGCGCTTGAACAAGCGGGCCACTCGCTCACGCAGTCTGTCGCGGAAAACGCACAGTCTCCTAGCGCCAGCGGACTCAACCTCAACACCCACGGAATTACTCTCTAAACCTCGCCGAGAGCAGACATGGAAAAGCCGCTCAGTACTAATAGCAAGAATCAGATCGATCAAGTAAATCGGGAGGAAAACTGATGAACAAGCATATTGTGCAACTGATACGAGAGCGCTCTTATCCGCTCGTCCGTTTTTGTGGGCCGCAATCTGCAGGGGAAGTAGAGGTCGAGGGCGTGCGAGGGACGGTCTACCTCAGCGAACTCTCGATTTGGCTGTGGCCGGCTAAAAGCTCTCACAATGGAGTTCTGTCCGACGAACAACTCAGCGACGTGGTATCGCCACATTTCCTAGTTCGCAATCTGCTGTTGTCGGCGCAGACATCGATGCAATGTCTGTGTCATGTCACCTAGACAGGATTGAAGCGGCCGACGGAGACACCGTGTCACTACTGCGGTATTACCTCGAAGATTCCGCTGCAACGGTGGTCAATGGGATGGCTCTGGGACGGATACTTGGCCCTCGGATAGGCGAGACAGCGCAATGAACCCATGTCATGACTAATAACTCTTCTTTGGATTCTTCTCGTTCGCAAGACCCCTTCCGTACAGTTTTTTTCTCTGCAGTCATAGTGCAGGACTCCCGCTCACACTACAGTCAGCCCCGCGCCGGCGCCGCTCTCAGTCTTTCGGCCACAGCCTGCTCACGCTGATATTTGTCACTGGCGAGCGTGCGCTCATCGTCCGTGAGGTCTGCGAGAAATCCGAATCCTTTGACGCAATCGGCCGTAATCGTCTCACGATCAATGACCGCTGCGCGGTTGAGGAGCTGGCGCAGGTCTTCCCAGTCGAAGCCCCTGCCATCCTGGAACTTCTGGATTAGGCGTGCCGGATCGAACGTATCCCGCGCCTGCCAGAGCTTCAGCACAACGAGGCGGCGGATGAGCGCCTGATCGAGTGGCCGCGTGGCGAATACGCCCAGGTCGTAGATGTCGCGCGCTTTGTTGCGCTGATAACAGGCGCGGATTTTCTCGGCAAGGATCTCGGGAAGCGCAAGGCAAATGATTTCGGAAGGTACGAACGGCAACAGCTTGAAATAACTCTGCTCGATCTGGGGCAGGCGTACGGTCGGCAGCGTCGGCGTCTCGCGCCGACTGATCTGGAGCTTGACCTCGCTCACGCCGCTAGCGTTCCAATCATGCGCATAGGTCGGATTGATGCCCCAGGACAGGCCGTCCTGCGTTTCGTAATAGCTGTCGTCGGGAATCGCGAACTGAATCCCGTGAAAGGGCCGCTCGAAGCCCTGCATCATTTCGAGGATGATGTCTTCGTGATCGTGCTCCTCGATCCCGGTGAAGTCGAGGTCGGTTGAAAACCGGCCCTGGCTGCCGATAAACATTTTTCGGAGGCAGGTCCCGCCCTTGAAGGCGAGCCTGTCGAGAATGCCGCGCTCGGACAGAAGCTGAAGCAGGAACGTCAGCACCACTTCCTTCTCCGCGATCATAATGTCGCGAAGGCCAGATTCCGTGGAGTAACGCTGCACTTGCGCCTGCGTGAGCATCCTAGCTTTCCTTTCTGACGGCTTTGCGCCGGCCCAGCCCAGCGCTGCCGTGCAGCTCTTCCGGAGTCACATTGACAAATAGACGCCACGTCTTGTCGTAGCCGATGGCACCGGGCACCTTGCGCAGGGGATTGCCTCCGAGCCATGTTCTCGGTCCATGGAAGGCGAGTACGAGCAGACGCTCGCGGATTTCGGCGGGCATGTCGGCCTTGACGTGATCCATGACCCAGGCAAACCGCCGGACCAGAGCTGTCGAGTCGATCCGCTCCAGATAGTCGGCCGCTTTGGTCCAGTCAAGGCGCCTGCTGGCGGTCGCGAGGATGACGGCCGCTTCGCCCGTCCCTCCGGCCAGTGCCGGGCGGTCGATGCAGTCGATGGCGGTCTTTTCGCGGTCGGAGATCATGACCTTGTAGCCGAGCACATCCACCGCATCGAAACCAAAGAACTTGTCCGGTTTGGGATTGACGATCCGCACCTGCGCCTCTCCCACGCGCCGCGCGCGCAGATGCTCTGGCGTTACCAGAAAAATCACGTTGCGATGCTGCGTTGTCAGTCCGTAGTGCGCCGCGGCGGTGCTGAAGCCGATGTAATAGGGATTGGCGATGCGACTGGCAAGCGCCAGAAGATTGCTGTCGCCCAGGGCGTCAGGGCCCTGCTCCGGCGGTATCAACAGATACTCGCCCCAGGCCGCTCGCTCCAGCCAGCCCTTGCGGCGCAGGGAACCGATGACTTTGTCGGCGGCCTTGAGACTGGCGCCCAGGAGTTTGACGATGTCGGCGCGGGTTACCTCGCGTTGCCCGCGTTCTCTTAACGCGAGCACAACCCGGCTTTCCTGCGCCGATAGGGACCGGGTATTGAACTCCATGATATTCTCCTTCACAAAACTCCCCGATAAAGGGGGTTTTGATGATCAAAATATCTCAGTTTGCACCCCGATGTCAATATATTGATGCACAAAACCCCCTAAAAGAGAGGGTTTTGTTGAAGTAAATATAACGTGTCAGACGCAAAGGCGAATAAATAGCGAATATGGTAAATTGCCTTCGTGCCTCTCAAAGCCTGCACAGTGGTTATCCATGATCTGAACGAGACTGCGCACACGCTCGACGTGACAGCCGCGACGCTCTACGAAGCCGTCGCCCAAGCCCTCGCCGCGGCACGCGGCCACGACTGGGTGGGAGAGATCGGACGTGGACTGACCACCGTCACCGTGAAGGTCCGAAATCCCGAGGTCACCCACATCGTTAAAATTCAGGATTTTGAAAACTGGCTGAACCGCGGATGCAAGAGCCCGGCAGAGACAGTGCTGAAGGCGCGGTTGCGGCAGATACTCGGCATGGGCGGGCGATGATTAAGGAGGATCAAATGCCATGGGCCGGCGCCTTGCGGCGCGAACTCAGCGTTCGCGGCCGGCAGATCGCGGTCGCGAGCGGATCGCTACATGAATTGACCCCTGCCGAGACGCCCAGCGTCATCTTCGGACGCAGCGAAAACCACCGGCACGGAAATTTCTATCCCGCATCGTTCCGGAACATTTGCGCCAATCCGCAATGGGCGCGCAGGCTTGCGAAGGTCCATACCGGCTCTCGCAGGGCATCGCCCCGCGCGGGCTGGCGATGGAAGGAGTTAGATTGCGCGAACAGTTCGGACGCGCTGCTCATGAATGTCTTCTGCTGCCGGCGCAGAGTCGAGAATCGCGCCCTGTGTTCCGTGCTGGGAGTGTCTTCCGGGCTGATGCCGCAGTTTGGATTCAGGCCGGGTATCCCCCTCCGCCACGGCAAGACGGATCGCACCGAAATTGACATGAAACTCGGAGACCTCATGGTGGAGGCCAAACTCACCGAGACGGATTTTCAAACGGCGCCCACGAGGATGATCCAGAGGTATCGGGATCTGGATGAAGTGTTCGATCCGGAAGAATTGATGACGTCCGATGTCGTCCCCAATTACCAGTTGATCCGCGGCGTGCTCGCTGCCTCCGCGACGGGAGGAACGTTCTGCGTTCTGTGCGATGCGAGGCGACCGGATCTCATCGAGGACTGGTATGCGGTCATGCGCGCCGTTAGAAGCTGTGTTCTGCGCTGCAGACTGCAGTTGCTGACCTGGCAAGAACTGACCATTGTCCTGTCC
>JBAUYE010000411.1:0-7875 GCA_049584615.1 Candidatus Sulfotelmatobacter sp. | reverse complement strand
TGTGCTCGGGCACAGCGATGACGTTGATGATCGCATAAGCGCCGTTGACCGTGGTGCCGCAAGTGGGGCAATTCGGCGTAGTGCCGCAGCCGCTTAGGATCACAAACAACGCGGTGAGAAGAATAGTAAGAAGAATCCTCGGTCTCATTCCAATTCCCTCCTGCGATTTTCCCTTGGGACCAGCCTGCGGCCGACCCAGCGTCTATTAGCCGATTCACTACCGCGTTAACTTGTTGACGGTAGCAACAGACATCTCGGCGGACCACTTTCTAGAACCTGAACTGCAACTCTTGTGAGACCACGTAATAATTCTGTGGCACTGCGCCTATCGTGCTCGGATCCTTTAACTGGTCGACCCCCAAATTGACTTGGTACTTGACCCAATAATTCGGATACCACGTGACTCCAAAGGTGAACTCGTCCGTGTGGTAATTAAATCCGGGGACAAACCCAGGGGTGTAATAATTCAGGAAGTTAGCCTCGGGTTCGTCGGCTTGGATCCCCATGTATCGGAAACCGACTCCCCACGCCCCTAACCCACGTCCCTTGCCGCCCGGGGTGTCGGGTCCGAAGGTTGGGTTCCTTACCCGCGGTGTGCCGTTTTCCGGCTGCTTCTCTCCCGTCAGCAAGTAGGTCGCACTAATGTCCCAAGCCTTGGCGATGATTGAGGGAAGACTTAAGAAGCCAAGTCCACCCGCTTGTTCCGAGCCGACGTTGTTGCGGGACATGTTGAGTTGATCGAATTCGCCGCGCATCGCGAACGCGGATTTGACGTACGTGAACTCGCCGTTATAGCGCTGGATCGGTCCGTTAATGGCAAACTGCGGGAAGAAGTCATAAGCCTGGTCTGGCAGGGTGCCATTGAAGCTTTGATCGCCGGACAAGCCGCGGGAGCGCGCACGATCCGCAGCTCCACCAAAGGCAAGTCCCTTTAACCACTCACTCTTCGATTTCCGCCACGGATAGAAACGAAGCCGCCCCACCACTTCTGGCTGGTTGGTGGTGTTGACCAAGGCATATCCCTTGCCATTGAAAGCTCCCACCCAGTACTGCACGATGCCGCCGTCAATGTCTCCGTGAATGGCTGCGCCCGGGCTGCGGAAAGCTGACGCCGCCGATGGGTACAAGATCGCCTGGAATCCGCGTTCTACAAAGTCCAGGTTGGTGGCGCCCAGTCCTTCTTCCTGGGCAAAGGGCGTCTTGAACTGGCCGAATTGGAACTGGAACTCCGGTCGGACCCTTATGTTGAGGTAAACGTCGCGCACGATCGATCCCGAAGTACCCGCGGCGTCCGTGAGCAACGCAAAATCGAAGTGCGAACCGTAGCTGCCCTGGAAACCGAAACGCGCGCGGCGCAAAAGGAACGTGTCGGAGGGCGCGCCATCGCCCTTGTAGGCCCGGTAGTCGGTATCCACATAGCCGTAGGGGCTAATGCTGAACTGTCCATCAGGGCTTCTGATGAAAAAGTGTTCGCCGTTCCATCCCGCCGTCAGCGGAGCATCTCTCTTCGGAGCGACCTCGGGTGGTGCCTGATCCACCATGGCCGCTTCCGCAGCCAGGCTGGGTTGGACGAGGACCGCATTGGTGAGGTGAACAGCGCTCGCGCCGGGAGCGTCAGGTGGCTGTGCACTGGCTTCCGCCGGCGCCGCCGCCACGGGTCGAATCTGCACCGCACTGCCGGCCGGGACGTTGTCCGATGCCCGCGCCTGTCCCGCCGCGAGTTTCTCGACCAGAGCCTTCAGTTCCTCGATAGTCTGGCGCTGCGCCGCCACCTCGCTGCGCAGTTGGTTAACTTCCGCCTTGGTGGCAGTCTGGGATGCCGCATCGCCCGTTTTGCTCGTCGGCTCCGTACCTTGAGCACGGGCCAGCAAACCCGGCACGATGAAAACAACCAGAAGCGCGAAACATTTTGTTAGTGAGCGCATGTGCTTCCTCTCCCGGGGCGATTTGCAATGCGAGCCTGCCATCGAGGCACGCGGACAAGAAGGCCGCGCACTTCCGTGACCGTTCGAGGCGGCGAACCAAAAGTTCTCAAAGCGATGGAATGAGTTCTTTCCGGTCTGCAAAGCGGACCAGTTAACCGGGCGGGTTTACCATGAAAAAATGAATGTTGTCAAGAAGTTTCTTCGATGGACAATGCGCCATGATACCTCGCATGACATCTTCGGCGCGCGGCGAGGGTTAGTCAGCAGTAACCATTTCGGGCGAGAGAGTTAAGGGTCCCGCAGCGAAGGTGAAGTCTCGCTGGCTCATGGGGTGGACGCGAATCGAACCAGAGTTGACTCCGCATTGACACGCTGCCATGATGTCGCCATGCCCGACCGCAAGCTCAGAATCGTTCGCTTCATCGGGAGCACTCCCAACACCGCATATTGCGATGTTTGCAAACTGGCATTCCGAACCCGCCAGGAATTTATAATTGATGCGGAAAAGGCCAAAGCGCAGCTGCAGTCCGATTTCGAGAAGCATGAGTGCCGGCCGGAGGAGGGCGCCGTGAGCGATGTGCTTGACCACATCCGCTGAGCCGATTTGATCCTATGGCGTCGCATATTAAAAACACCACCTCGCAATATATGAACTACGCCCCCGCGGGGTTGAATCCGCACAAGGATCTCCCCAAGGGATTCTTTGAATACCTGGTACCCCTGCACGAGCGATTCACGCCCTGGCAGCAGAAGTTGGCCGCAAAACGCGCCGAGGCCTTGCAGTCGTCGCATCGCGGGCATCCGCCGAACTACCTCCCCGCCTCAGAAGCAACCACTTCAGATTGGAAGATCGAAGTGCCCGATTGGTGCGCGGATCAGCGCAACCAGATGACCGGCCCGGCCGACGATGCTGAGTTGACAGTAAAACTGCTGAACTCCGGATCACCAGCCGTCATGCTCGACCTGGAAGATTCCACGGCGAACATCTGGGAAAACATAATGCTGGCGGTTAAGAATACCATCGCCGCCTACAAGTATGAACTCGGCTACGACGACAAGAAGCGGAAAAAGAAAGTCACGGTGCAGCGCTCGAAAACCGTGACCTGGGTACGTCCCCGCGGTTTGCACGTCAGCCAGGGCGGTGTGATCAAGAACGAGATCAAGAACGAGATCATGTCCGCTTCCCTGTTCGACCTGGCTTTGATCTGGTACCAGATCGACCCCGCGTCGCTGCCCCACAACTTCTCCGTGTACATTCCCAAGAGCGAATCTGCCGAGGAAGCCTTCTGGTGGCGCGACCTTTTCCAGGCGCTCGCCAAGCAGAAAGGCCTGCCCAAGGACTACATCAAGTGCATGGCGCTGGTCGAGGCCCACCCGCTGGCTTATCAGATGGAGGAATTCCTCTTCAATCTTCGCGAGCATTGCCTGGGATTGAATCTCGGCCGCTGGGATTACATGGCCTCGCTGATCGATTTCATGATCGAGGATCCGAATTGGATTCTGCCGGATCGAAACACTATCCCGCACGACGTGGCGTTCTTCCAGAACTTCCGTACATTGATGCCGGAGATTTGCCACAAGCACGGAGCCTTAGCCATCGGCGGCATGACAGCGCTTTTTCCCAGCCGCACCGACAAAGAATTGAACGAGCGGGCCTTGAAGGTGCTGAAGCAAGACAAAAAGAACGAAGCCGACTGCCTGATGGATGGAGCCTGGACCGGACATCCCGATCAGAACGAAATAGCCGTCGCGCAGTTCCCGTATCCCAATCAGATTGTTAAACGACCCAGGCTTCCCAATTCGCATCCCGACCTGCGGCCCATCCCGAAGGGCGTCGAAGGAATCACACTTGCTGGAACGCGCGCGGCGGTGCGTACCGTGATTCGTTATCGGAACGGTGTGCTCAACGGAAAAGGGGCCAGCCTGCTCGATGGTTACATGGAAGACCTGGCTACCGATCGCATCTATCGCCTGATGATCGCCCAGCGCGTGCGGCACAAAGTCAAAGTCGCCGATGACCATGGCAAACCGGTCGAACATTCTCCCGCCGTGGTGACCCGATTATTTGACGAAGAATTGGCAAAGATCCAAAAGGACTTGCCCGCAGAGATCGATCGCAAAGCCGTAGCAACCCTCCCCGAAGCCCGCCGCATTGCGGAGGAAATGATCGTTCAGGGACACCACTCGCCGATTTAGGAAACGAAGTCTGGCTGGAAGAATTCAGAGTTGCATACTCCATCAGAAGAAAAGCTGATCGAAAGGATCAATAGAATTGATTTGACGGCACTTGCATTAACGATGCTCACTGTGAGACTGCGTCGCATCTCAAAAGGCGCATTTTCGGCCTGCGTTCTGGCGATTGTCCGCTCCGTACCGTAATATCAATATCCTGCAAAGTACTGGTTCAATTAGAAACGAGGATTTATGAGCGCCGTCGAACAGCCCGCTGCAGTTCACTTCCCTGCCCTGCAACCGCCCCGCCGTTACCTGTTCGGCCCAGGGCCAAGCATGGTTCACCCCCGCGTTTACGAAGCTTTGTCAAAACCGATTGTCGGACACCTCGACCCTTACTTCATTCAGGTCATGGGAGACGTTCAGCAGTTGCTCAAGACAGCTTACGGAACGGCCGAGGGCGCCACACTGGTGATTTCCGGCACCGGCAGCGCGGGCATGGAAGCTGCCGTCACCAACTTCGTGGAGCCCGGCGCCAAGTTTGCCGTGTTCGCCAACGGATATTTCTCCGATCGGCTCACGGAAATGGCCAAGCGCAACGGTGCGGACGTCTTCCGCTTTGAGAAAGCGTGGGGTGAAACCTACACGGATGATGAAGCCAGAGAGTTCATTCAGCGCGAGAAGCCCAGGGTTGTAGCTTACGTTCATGCCGAGACCTCAACCGGAGCGTTGCAATCGGGCAAAGCAATTTGCGCCGCCGCGCACGACGCTGGCGCTTTGGTGATTGCTGACTGCGTCACCTCGCTCGGTGGAGTGCCCGTAGAGTTCGACCGCACAGGCATCGACGTTGCCTACAGTTGCACGCAGAAAGGCCTGAGTTGTCCGCCGGGCTTGTCTCCGATGGCCATGTCAGCGAGGGCAATGGAGTTTCTGCGCGCCCGCACGACCACCCCGCGCAGCTGGTATCTGGATCTCAAGCTGATTCACGACTACTCGACCGTCTCGCACCGCTACCATCACACCGCGCCGATCTCCATGTTTTACGCCCTACGGGAAGCGCTTCTGGTCATTGCTGAAGAAGGGATTGAGAACCGGTGGGAGCGTCATCGCCGCAGCAACCGGGCGTTCGTCAAGGGAATTGAAGCGATGGGTCTGCACATGCACGTTCCCGCGGAGCACCGAATCGCGACGCTGAATACCGTGTGCGTGCCCGCTGGGGCTGACGAAGCCAAGGTCCGCAAACTTTTGTTGGATGGTCCGGGGATCGAAATCGCCGGCGGTTTTGGACCTCTAGCCGGCAAAGTCTTCCGCATCGGAGTGATGGGACCGTTGGCTACCGAAGATAACGTGCAGTTTTTCCTCAAGGAGTTCAAAAAAGCCCTGGGTGCAGCGGGCTACTCGAGCTAGCCGCCACTCGATCTAGTGCTCGATCCAGTCATCGATCTAGTAAACGATCCCGGAGGTAGAGGCGACGAAGAATGACACTGAAGTCGGTAGACACGCTACTTGACCTTTTGCATTTCGCGGACAGTCACACCGCCGTTATCGTTCCTGAGCTGAGCCTCCACGTCACCTATGATTCGCTCCGGCGGCAGGTTCTCGAGATGGCGAACGCTTTGGCTTCCGCCGGCATTCGCCGTGGCGACGCCGTGGCGATTGCATTGCCCAATGGTTTGCCCGCAATCGTGAGCTTTCTGGCGGCATCGATCGCGGGCAAGGCAGCCCCTTTGAATCCCGCGTATCCCTACGAAGAGTTTCATTTTTTTCTAGGCGACACCAATGCCCGGGTTTTGCTTTGCCCTCCGGTAGGTGCGGAGTTCGTTCGCACGGCCGCCGCGGACCGCAAGATCCCAGTATTCTCGGTGGAAATGAACGAGAGAGGCAACGTGCACCTGACGGGTGCGCCCACCGGAGCTACCGCGACGAACCCTACCGCGGACGACATCGCGTTGATCCTGCACACCAGCGGAAGCACGGGAAAACCCAAGCGGGTTCCCTTGCGGCATTTCAACCTGGCGGTTTCCTCGGCAAATATTGCGAACACCTACGGGCTTTCCGAGGAAGACGTCTCGCTGTGCATCATGCCGCTGTTCCATATTCACGGGCTGATTGGTTCCACCATGGCTACTTTGCTTTCCGGTGGCGCCGTGGTAGTGCCCACCAAATTCAATGCGCTCTCTTTCTGGCGCACCGTGCGAGAGCATCGGGTTACGTGGTATTCGGGAGTGCCCACGATGCACCAACTTCTTATGGCCCGAACGCACCACAAGCCTGCGGAGGCTGACTCTCTGCGCTTCATTCGGTCCTGCAGCGCGCCGCTTTCGTCCGAACTCATTCACAAGATCGAAGAGGTCTTCGGCGTGCCTTTCGTCGAGGCCTACGGAATGACCGAAGCTTCCCACCAGATGACTTCGAATCCACTGCCCCCGCGCCACCGGAAAGCCGGTTCCGTGGGCGTGGGTGCGGGCCTTCGCATCAGCATCATGGACAAAGTGGGCAATCATCTGGGAACCAATCAACGGGGCGAAGTCGTGATACAGGGCGCCAATGTGTTTCGGGGATATGAAAATAATCCCGAAGCCAACGCCCGCGCGTTTGTGAGCGGATGGTTTCGCACCGGCGATGAAGGAATGCTCGACGAGGATTGTTATTTGCATTTGACGGGCCGCATTAAAGACATCATCATCCGCGGCGGCGAGAACATTGCGCCTCATGAGGTCGATGAGGTTCTGCTGCGCCATCCTGCCGTCGCAGCTGCGGTAACGTTTGGCTGCGCCCATCCCACGCTGGGTGAGGAAGTAGCCGCGGCTGTGGTTCTGCACGAGCCTCACGGCGCCACTGAATCGGTGCTCCTCAAACACTGCCGCGAATTGCTGGCGGATTACAAATGTCCAAAGAAGATTTATCTGGTGAAGAGTATTCCGACTACGGCCACTGGAAAAATTCGCCGTCGCGCCGTCGCCGCCGCGCTCGTGGATGATCGACATGCGTAGCCGGCGTGGGTGAACAACTGGGTAAACAAACTAGGTGAAGCATGAGATTCCTGATCGCTGGAGCGGGCGCCATCGGCGCCTACATCGGCGCGCGCATGGCGCAGGCGGGGTTCGATGTCACGCTTTTTGCGCGCGGCCCCCATCTTCGCGCCATGCAGGAGCACGGCGTGCAGGTGAAAAGCAGCGAGGGGGATTTCGTGGCGCGCCCTGCCATCGCGGGCTCGCTCGAAGAAGTGGGGCATGTCGATGTTGTCTTTCTCGGCGTGAAGGCTCACGCCCTGCCCCAACTTGCGCCGCAGTTGAAGCCGATTCTCGGCCCCGATACCACAGTTGTCAGCACGCAGAATGGAATTCCGTGGTGGTACTTTCAGGGTTTCGGCGGTGAGTACGAAGGATTACGCCTGCAACGCGTCGATCCCGGAGGCGTGATTTCGGCAGCGATCGCGGCTCGAAGCGTGGTCGGGTCGATCATTTACTTCGCGACCGAGATTCCCGCACCCGGCGTGATTCAGCACATCGAGGGCAACCGCATTACGCTGGGCGAACCGGACGGGTCACGCTCCGATCGTATCCGAGTCATTGCGGAGGCCCTCGTCGCCTCCGGCTTTCGGTGCCCGGTCACCACTCGTATCCGGCATGAAATTTTCGTAAAGCTTCTGGGCAACGCTTCCTTCAATCCGGTCAGCGCGCTTACCCGCGCTACGCTAGTGCAGCTCGCCCGCGACCCAGGCACTGCTTCGGTCATCAGAAACATCATGCAGGAAGTGGAAGCCGTTTCCAACAAG
>JBAUYE010000410.1:0-4691 GCA_049584615.1 Candidatus Sulfotelmatobacter sp. | reverse complement strand
CCCCCCAAGACAACCACCGCCAGCACACAATAAAAATGCCGCCGGAACAGCGCTCCCACTAATCCCACAATCTGCGGTCCGAAGCATAGAGTCAGCAACGAAAGCGCGAAGAAGCGTACAAATCTTCCCGCGAAGATGGCTGCCATAAAGTCGCGGAACCGCATCTCAAAAACCGCCGCCCCCAGCACGAAAATCTTGAACGGCATCGGCGGTGGCAGCATTCCAGGAAACATCAGCGCCCAGAATTCGTGCCGCTCAAACGACCGGTGTATCTGCTGAAAGCGCTCTTCAGAAATCCGTTTGCGCAGCACCTTCTCGCCGCCGAGATACCCAATCACATAAAGTGGAATGCTGCCCAGCGCCGAACCAAGCGAAGCCATGACGACGTAGAACAGCAACTGCCGGTGATCCTTGTACACATAGAACGCCACAATCGCGTCGACCGGCATGCCCAGCAACGCCGAATCTGCAAACGCGATCGCGAACACACCCCAAATCCCCAACGGCGCGAGCACATGCAAAATCCATGCCGTGTACTTCGCCAGAATGTGTCCAATGGTTTTCAAAGGAATTCAGTCTACGTGAAAGGTGCTTGTTCATTCACACGACTGAAACATTTCACGTCCATTCACGGCTAAACCCTTTGTTTACTCACCGGTTACCTTGGAGTGACGACTGCACCGATTTTGATGCATATTTCATCACCCCGTAACATTGCCTTGCTACAACTAAATCATGGATCTGCTTGGCTACAACACGCTGATCCTTTCCGACCTGCACCTCGGTGCAGAGACCAGCCATGCCCGTGAAGCCACGCGCGTGCTCAAGGAAAACCGCTTTCAGCGCCTGATCCTGCTGGGCGACATCTTTGCCGATCTCAACTTCGCCCGCCTCACCAAGGAGCACTGGAAGTTCCTCGGCTACATTCGCAAGCTCTCAAATCCCAAGCGCAATATCGAGGTCGTGTGGGTCGAAGGTAATCACGACCATGGACTCACCAACATCATGTCGCACCTGGTCGGCGTCCGCGTCTACCAGCACTACGCTTGGCAGTACGGCGGACTTCGCCACATCGCGATCCATGGCCATCAATTCGACGGTTTCCAGGTCAGTAATCTGCGGCTCAGCACGCTGGGTACATCGCTTTATCTGCAACTGCAGAAACTCGACTTCAAGAGCAAGCCGATCGTGCGGCTGATTGACCGGCTGAACACGCGCTGGCTCCGCATGTCGTCGAAAGTGTCGGCGGGAGCGCTGCACTATGCCCGTCAGCACGAGGCGGACCGCATCTTCTGCGGCCACACTCACCAGGCCATCCACGTCGAACAGGATGGCATTCACTACTACAACGCAGGCGGCTGGGTCGATTCCCGTCTGACTTATCTCACCGTTGATGAACAGGGGGTTCGCATCCATGAGTTTAACGAGCACGAATACACAGAGCGAGCTGACGATCGTGATTCCAGCCAAGAACGAAGCGAAGTTGATTCCGAATCTGCTGACTTCGCTGACGAAGCAGGACTACTCGAAGATGTCGAGTACGCGAGTGTTGGTCGCTGATGCTAACTCCACCGACGGCACTCCCGAGATTGTTCTCAGCTTCCGCGACCGCCTGAACGTGAGCGTGATCCGCGGCGGAATGCCCTCAGTCGGCCGCAACCTGGGCGCTGCCCGGGCCGAGAGCACCTACGTTCTGTTTCTCGATGCCGATATCGATCTAGCGCATCCTTCGCTGGTGCGCCGCGCCGTCGAGCTCGCCCAGCGCAAGCAGCTTCATTGTGTCACTACGAACATCCTCTGCCGCGGCGGCAGCTGGATCGACAAGCTGTTCTATGCCGGCAACGATTTCTTCCAGTACCTCTCGCAACTCCATCATCCCTTCGCCACCGGCATGTTCATGCTGTTCGACCTGAAAAAGTTCCATGAACTCGGTGGATTCCACGAACAGGTTCTTTTCGCCGAGGACTACCTGCTCAGCCAGCAGGTCCAGCGGAAACGCTTCGGCATCGTCCGCGGTGGCGTCTACACTACCAACCGCCGCTTCCAGAAGATGGGACATTGGCGCGTGGGCTGGCTGTTCCTGAAAACCGCGATGAACTACTGGAACGAAAACTACTTTCTGCGCGACCACAAGTACTGGCAGACCTAGGCGGGCTGCTCAGTCGCACCGATTTTGGTCACAGCGTTTTCTTGGTGGCCACACAAAGCGGGATCCAGTCAACCAGCTGGATCCTGTTTTCGCATTGAACTAGATCTATGCTTCCGGGGCTGCTTCAGAAGCGAAATACAATTCCCGTCGACAGCCGCACATTATTCTGCGTCGCTCCAAAGAAACGCGTCTGCACATAATCTCCCTGGAATCGCCACCCAATGGGACGAATAATTTTGTAATCGAGCCCGCCGCCCAGCGCGGTCGCAAACGACGTATCCGAGCCGTAGCCGTTGGTATTCACGTGCCCGCCTCCGAACAGTGCCTCGGCGAACGGCCGGAATTTCCGTACAGAGATGGACACACGCGGCCCGAAAAGGAAATTCTGTTCGTGGGAGATCACGTTCGAACAAAAACCTTGCTCCGACCCAGACCCCACCGGCTGTACGGGAAAACCGCAGTCGGAAGCGTTTCCATAGTGTTCGCTGAAGTCAGCGACCATGCCGACCCAAGGTATGATCTTGCCCTCAAAAGATCCCTCCCACCCATTCAGATTCGAGCGGCCTGTCTCAACGGGCAGAGCGCTCGCATTGTAGTAGGAATATCCAAAAAAAACATTCCCGCTGGTCGGAACCTGTGCGTTTGCCAAGCCAGCGAACAATAACAGTACAAAGGCAATCGATCCGATTTTTTGCATCACGATTCCATCCTCAACTTTTCTAACCCAGACTGATTTACGAAGTCGCGAAAGTTAGATGCCGTCGGATGGAAAATCGTCAACTGCCGGAGGGCAACTGGAAGGCTCAACCCCATGAGAAGTCACGAGTCTCTTAAGCGCGCGTTATCTCTCAGAAGCGCCAAACCAGCCCGGCCGATCCGCGAAAGTCATTCTGCGTCGCGCTCAGGAAGTGGGTGCGGCTGTAATCGAACTGCAGCCGCCAGGAAAACTTCTTGAGGAACAGCAACTGAAACTTGCGATCCACGCCGCCGCCAAGGTCTTCCTCGATCGGGTAGCGTGTCGTCCCGCCCGAAGAGGTTCGTTGGATCCCACCCAGCAGATGCACGAACGGGCGCCACTTTCCATATTCCATGGAAACTCGCGGCCCAATCATAAGGTTGTATTGTTGTACTCCCTGGCGATAGAAGCCGCTGCCATCCGCCACAAAACTGAGGTGCGAGAAGCGGCGGAGAGCGAAGTCCTCAAAGGAGGCATTCCATCCGCGGAACGTTAGGCGGTTTACCACGTCGACGTTGTCCGCATAAGCGGCTCCGACATACACGTTTCCACTGGGGATCAGCCCCCCGCCGCCGCCCTGATCTCCACTACGCTGTTGTGCTTCGGATAGGGTTGTGAACAGCATCAAGCTCAGAAACGCCAGAACCACGGCTGCGATTTTTGACACGAAAATGAGTCCTCCAAGGCTTTTATGCCAGCAGCAAATTCTACCTGAATGCGCGAAATCCGTTAGGCCCCTCCTTAGATGCTGTGGAACGGAGACCCAGGATGCCCCGTTCCCTCAAAATTCCGCGGTGCAGGACTGGGACATTTTTCTCAAAAATTACACTCTTTTCATGATTCCGAAACCCCTCGGCGCGCGTCTATCCATTAGGATGGAATTCTCAAACGCAAACGCTCAAACATGGCCGCAGTCATACACTTTGGCTGCCTTTGGAACACAAAATAAGGAGTCGACGTTGAAACTCAGTCTGGAAACTCGCAATCGCGGCGACGTCATGATCGTTCATTGCCAGGGCCGCATCGTCTATCGTGACGAGGCCACAGCCCTGTCGCGCCTGGTTGGTGAAATCCTCGAAAACGGCGGCAAAGTCGTTCTTGATCTCAGCGGCGTCAGCTCCATCGACAGCGCCGGCATCGGTGAATTGGCTTTCCTCTACACCTGGGCGCAATCCCAGAACGCGGACCTGAAGTGTGCCAGTCCCAGCCCGCTCGTGCGCGAACTTCTGGATCTTACGAACTTGGATTCAGTCC
Organism: Candidatus Sulfotelmatobacter sp.; assembly: GCA_049584615.1. GTDB lineage: Bacteria > Acidobacteriota > Terriglobia > Terriglobales > Acidobacteriaceae > Sulfotelmatobacter. The sequence continues at coordinate 552 of JBAUYE010000410.1, read as the reverse complement.
TCGAAATTCATCCCAGCGTGCCCGAAGCTCTGGCAGCGTTCCAGCCCGCGGAAGCCTGCGCCGACTGCTGATCTCCTTTCTCGAATTCTCGGCCTGTCATCCTGAACAAGCGTTCTTTGCGCAGTGAAGGATCTGGGCGAGCCGCGCGAAGCGTCGCGTTCTTTGCGACGCAATAATCGCGCGTTTGGCTCGCTTCCTTATGGCGGTAAGCGTGCGCCTAACTCTCCCTCTGAAATCGATACCGCCCCGCCCGCTCCAGCGCCACCGCCTCGGCTACTTTCAGAAGCGCCCGCGCCGCATGGGAAAGCCCTGCTTCCTTGCGGTAGATCAGGCGCAGTTTGCGTTGCACCCGCAATTCCCGCACCGGAATCCGCACCAGCTCTCCCCGCGCCAGTTCGGCCTCAACGCTGATCTCAGGCATGAACGCCACTCCATTTCCCATAGCCACGAATTGTTTGATCGCCTGCAGCGTCGGCAGTTCAAGCCCCATGTGCAGCGGCGTTTTGTGTTTTTCGAATGTCTGCAGAACTTTTTCGCGGTAGGGCGACGAAA
>JBAUYE010000409.1:0-3859 GCA_049584615.1 Candidatus Sulfotelmatobacter sp. | reverse complement strand
CGCGGGAAATTTGCTCCAATTGGCGATGTGCCAAGGCGCGAACATCGCCAGCACGACGCTGCCGACGATTAACTGCGCCCAGCGCCTGGATGAAGATATCCAACCTGTTACGGCACCAGCTGCGAGCGAGGTCACGATTGCCATCAATAGGCGCGCCCACTTCATGGCCAGCGTAAACTGGAGCGCGTGCTCGGCAGCGGTGTAGTTTGGCAGGCTCAGGCGAAGCACGCGGTTGATCACCGTGACCACGACAGCCCAGGTGAAAAGTCCTGCGAGGCAGGCGAGAATAGAACGCTTCATGACACATTCCTCCTTTAATACAATTATAATAGTCTAATTAAACTAATGAAAGCTGAACTATACATTTTGGGCGTTCTGCACCGCGGCGACTTTCACCCCTACGAGATCAAGCGGCGTCTAACCCAGGCCATGATCGAGTGTTTTACCGATGTGGATGTGGGCACGCTTTACTACGCCGTGCGCCAGCTTGCGAAATGTGGACTGTTAACCGCGGTTTCGCGCCAGCGCGTGGCTCGGGGCGGCATGCGCACGGTGTACCGCATCACTCCGCGCGGACGCGACCGCTTTCGTGAACTGCTGCACGCGCAATTTGCCGCCGAAGGCGACCTTCGGGAGACTCTTTACGGCCCCATGCTCTTCTTGCATCTCGCCGACCTCAAAATCGTTGCCGAGGCTCTGCGCACCCAAATCGACAGGCAGAATACGCGGCTGGCGGAGATCCGGAAATTGCAGCGGCAATGGGCAACGATGCTACCCAGTGGCAGCGGCCACCTGATGCAGCACATGGCGGAGCAGTGCCGCCTCGATCTACGCTGGCTCCGCACCGTACTTGCCGATGTAGAGGCAGGACGCATTCGCGATTCTCCCGACCCAACTCGCCTCGCTGCCAAGACCCGCCTTTGAAATGAGCTTCGATCTCAGCGTGCTCCCTTGGCCCGACGACTTGCAACTTGGAACCGGAAACCGGAAACTGGAACTATGTCCGTTCCTCTTTCTCTCTCCGGCAAAGTTGCTCTCATTACTGGTGGTTCACGCGGCATAGGTGCGGCCACGGTGCGCTTGTTTACAGCCGCAGGCGCGAAGGTCGTGTTCAGTTATCAGAAGGCGCGAGCGCAGGCGGAGGCTTTGGCGAAAGAATGCAGTGCCGCAAACTGCCATGCAATCGCCAGCAACCTGGACAGCGCGGATTCCTCTCGTGTCCTGGTTGCGGAAGCCGTCAAGCATTTCGGACGGCTCGATATTCTTGTCGCGAATCACGGCGTTTGGCCCGCGCAAGATGTAGCCATCGACAAGATGACCGATGAGCAATGGCGCTCGACACTTGCGATCAACCTTGACGCCGTGTTCGGTCTGGTCAAGCACACGGTGGCGCAGATGAAAGTGCAGCCGCGCACCGGCTCCGCCGCCGGGCACATTGTGCTCATCAGTTCTACCAGCGGCCAGCGCGGCGAAGCGTTCCATTGCGATTACTCTGCCAGCAAGGGCGCGCTGATCAGCCTGACGAAAAGCCTTGCCCCGGAACTCGCGCCGGCTGGAATCTATGTGAACAGCGTTGCCCCGGGCTGGGTGGATACGGATATGTCGAAACCGGCGCTCGATGACCCAAAAGCCGGGGAGGTGATTCGGCGTACGATTCCCCTGGGGCGCGCCGGCAAGCCGGAGGAGATTGCAGGTCCGGTGCTGTTTTTGTGCACGGAATACGCCAGCTTTATCACTGGAGAGATCTTCAATGTGAATGGCGGAGCTGTGCTGGTGGGATAGCTGGGCAGGGAACTTCCGCGCTCGGTGACGCCATCGGTTTTTTCCGCATCCAACAAAGTACGGAACATGGTGAGGAATCGTGGTGCGCGCTGCTGTCCGGAATTCTGCTGCCAGCAGCTACAATTTCTTATTCAATCATCACACTGACCACTAAATGCGACTGGCTCAATGAAACATCTGCTCCTCATCGCTGTGCTGGCGCTCGCGCAGTTGAAGTCTGGCAAACCTGCGGCCAGCGCCCAAGCGGGCGCGCAGGCTTCTCCCGCGTCTGCCGTCGCTGTGGGAAATGATGAGCAAAACGCGCGCCAGGCGCGCGCCCTGCTCAATCAGGCGATCCAGGCATTGGGCGGCCCGGCATATTTGAATATCCACGATATAGAGCAGCAGGGGCGCACCTACAGCTTTTACCACGGGAACTCCACGGGTGGCGTGGTGTTCTGGCGGTTCGTGGAATATCCTGACCGGGAGCGGATCGAAGTCACGCCGCAGCGTGACGTGGCCGTGGTCTACTTCGGCCAGAAGGGTTACGAAATCACCTACAAGGGCCCGCACGCTCTGGAAAAGAAGGATCTCGACGACTATCTGCGGCGACGCAGGCTCTCTTTGGAGACCGTGCTCCGCACCTGGGTGAACGATCCCAGTGTGGCACTGTTCTACGACGGCAATGCTCTGGCCGGCAACGTTGCGGCCCAGCAGGTCACACTGATCAATGCAAAGGACGAAGCGGTGAGTCTGTTCTTCGATCTCGATAGCCATCTGCCCATCAAGAAAACCTATAAATGGCGCGATCCGGTGGATAGAGACCGCAATGTGGAGGAAGAAATCTACGACAATTACAAGCCGGTGCAAGGCATCATGACGCCCTACAGCTTCACCCGCTACTACAACGGAGATATGCAGGCCCAGCGTTTCCTAAATTCGATCCACTACAATGAAGGACTCGACGAAGCCATGTTCGATCCCACTTCCGGATACAATCCCAATAAGCCTGCCAAGAAACACTAAGGTAATGTCATTGTTGATGCTATCCGTGATCTATCAATTCCAGCATAACTGATTGACTTATCAGCCTTTAAGAGCGACCTGCCCTTGATCAAGGGGGTACGCCATCGGCATTACGCCACGCACTGTGGCGTTTTTACCACAGTCAAGCGTGGCCAAGCGGCTGTAATCTATTCATTCACCGGGACATACGCAAACACCCTTTGACTCCAGAGCAAACAGTCCGCTCGACCGTGGGATGCAGTGGAGTAGGACTCCACAGTGGCGCGCCGGTATCGATGCGAATTCTTCCCGCGCCTCCCGGAACGGGAATCGTGTTTCGCCGCATCGATCTCGATGGCTTTGAGATTGAGGCCGTTAGCCGCAACGTCGCCCGCGTCAGCTATGCGACCAGCCTCATGAAGAAGGGCGTGCTCATCTCCACCACCGAGCACCTGCTCTCGGCCTTTATCGGCTTGGGCGTGGACAACGCGATTGTGGAGCTGGACAATCTCGAGCTCCCCATCCTTGATGGCAGCGCCCTGCCGTTTGTCGAACTGATTCAGAAGGCCGGGATCCGCAAGCAGCGCCGGCCTCGCAAGTATCTGAAGATTCTTCGCGAAGTTGAGATGCGCGAAGGCAACAAGTTTATCTCGGTGCATCCCGCCGAGAGTTATTCCGTTTCTTACTCGATTAATTTTCCCCACCCGCTGATCGGGAAGGAAACTTTTCAGGTGGAGCTTTCAAACGGCAGCTACCTGCGCAAGATTGCGGGGGCGCGCACCTTCGGCTCGCGCGAAGACGAAAAAACCATGCGCAACATGGGACTGATCCGCGGCGCATCGCGGGAGAACTGCATCGTGCTGACTCGCGACGGAATCGAAAACGGCCCGCTGCGTTTTCCCGACGAGTTCGTCCGGCACAAGGTGCTCGATCTGGTGGGCGACCTCGCGCTGCTGGGAAAGCCGATCCTGGGCAGGATCGCAGCCGATCGCGCCGGCCACGCCATGCACACCGCGCTGGTCTCGCGCATCCTGCGCGACAAGACGCTGTGGGAGGAAGTAACGTTGCCGGAAGAAGAGCGAGACGCCGCTGG